>URAN01000070.1 GCA_900545865.1 uncultured Eubacteriales bacterium | reverse complement strand
ATTTAATATGTATGACAAAAACCCACCTGAAAATGGTGGGTTTGTCAGTAATCTGAGTAAACAATTATTTATTGTTTACCGATTTTCCCTTTTGTACATAATTATAACACATCTTTTTTAAATTTACAACAAAAAATTCCCAAAAATTACAAAAAAATTTAATTTATTCCGCAATCAAAAAAGTGTATATCCATTCTTTAGGATATACACCCAAATATATTACTTATTCCAAAAGAAATTTCGCTTTGCCGACTGCTCCGCCGATTGGGGCGCGGCAATCATCCGACCCCGATATTATAGCGTATAAGCACATCGTGCAGGCGTTCAAAAAGCATTCCGACAACAAACCACGCAGGGAAGTAATCGAGCCGTATCAGCCCATAAACCGACATCGGCGCGGTATAATGCCACGCCTCTATCCCGAACAGGCGCAGAAATGCACCTGCTGCCGTTTCCATTGCAAAAATCAGAACCGTCCAGATACAGCCGCGCACAAAAAAGTTGTATTCCGTTATCAGTTCGTGCACGGGTTCGAGAACAAACGCCGCCGAACCGTATATCAAAAACATCCACAGCGATGTGTGCCCCATAAGGTTCGGGTTTCCGCGCAGAGCCGAACCTATTCCCGTCCACAGTATTTCCATATTCCAGCCTATCATTCCGTAAAAAATAAATCGAGTAATCATACTAATATCATTACTCGATTTATCATAATTTATTCATTAAATTTAAAACTTGTCAAAACGGCATACCGAGTCGCGCGTCATTGATTATTTCGCATTGACCGTCGGTGACTATTACGTGCATTTTAAGTCTTATTCCAAGCTGTGCCAAACCGTCACGCACCATTTTTGTCATCTTAATGTCCTCAAGAGACGGCTTTGACTCGCCGCTCGGATGATTATGCGACAAAATAACCTCGTATGCACCGTAGCGTATTGCCGCCGCAACGATTTTGTGCATTGTGACATCCGCGCTGTTTCTTATCCCTGCCGAAAGTTTCGAAACGCCGCACACGCCGCCGCTTGCGGTCAGAGAAATCATATACACGTTTTCGACATTCTTGTCATAAAACAAAGTCCGTGCATACGCAATCGCGTCTTGTTCGGTCTTTATCTTAATCCGCTTGTTCTTTTCCATCATCGCTCTCTCGATAAGACCGACATATGACGGAAGCCACGTTATAAAATCCGCCATTGCCGGACCTACGCCCAGAACCGTCATAAGCTCTTCCTTGCTTGCGCGCAGGACGTTTCCGAGAGAGCCGAACGTGTCCAATAATTCGTGTGCAATCTTGTTTGTGTTCTTTACCTTTTCCGCCGAAAACAAAATCATTTCGAGCTGTTCGTGTTCCTCTAAAAATTCAAAGCCTAACTCCGCCGCCTTAAGGCGCAGTCTTTCTCGGTGTCCGAGGTGAGTTTTATCTCGCTTTTTCTTTTTATCGGGTGAATCGCTTTTTACATCGTTTTCAAAAAGCTCTCCGCGGTTTTCGGTTTCTCTGTCATTTGTCATTTTATGTCACTCTCGTTATGTTTTGAATTATTCGGTTACATATATACGGCTGCCTATCGGAAGTCGCGCCGCAATCCAGTCAATATCGCTCTTGTGCAGACGCACGCATCCGTGTGAAATCATCGTTTCGACCCTGTTGTCATACGGCGTGTTGTCATATCTCAGCAAGGTTGAATGCAGAGCGTATCCGCCGTAGAACACAAGACACGGCCCTACATAATAACCGTCATAATACCAGCCCGAAACGCGGTACAGATACTCAAAACTTCCCGTTATTGTCGGGGTTGACGGCGCGCCGATTGCGCAAGGAAAGCTTGCGGCGGGCTTCCACTTATACTGTGAACCCGTATATACGCGCACGCGATAATCGGATTTGTCTATCCATACAAGATAATTCGTTTTGCTCGACAATCCCCACTTGTTGACGGGAATACTGCTTAAATATTCGTCCGCTTTTTGTGACTTGCCTATGCACACATCGATGTGGTCGCCGAAATCTATCGCCTCGATTGACGATTCCGCCGCATCGGCAAAGCTGCGCGCCGGTACAAATACGGTGCTGTCAATCATCATACACTCTTTTGACATATATATATCGTTTCCGAATATTGTCGCATAGCTTGTGCCGACATTGAACAGCATCTGTTTATCGCCGACGCTGCACACAACGCTGTTGTATCTCTCGTCATATCTGACATCAAAGCCAAGCTTTTCCGCTGTTGCTCTGAGCGGAACCATCGCCGTATCGTCGATAAGCCGCGGTTTCGGCGAAAACTCGGTCTTTTGACCCTCGACATAAAGCACGATAACGTGTTCATAAAGCGGACACGCGTCAAACGCAAACGAGTTTCCGTATACGTCATTGTCATTATCATCTTTATAATAATAGGTTTCAAGCTCTATCGGGTCGCCCTTACCATAGGCCTTGTCATAATATTTTAAGTATGTAAGTCCGTCTTTGAGCTTTAACACAAACTTTTCGCCCAAATTATATTCGGGAACTTCAAAATCAAAATTCAATGTCTCGGTTATTCCGCCGACCCACTCGCTCTTTTCGGCAATCATCTTTCCGTTTTTATCGCAAAGCTCTATCACCGCGAACGAATCGATAACCTGCATTCTCGGAATCATTTTAAATGAAACGCTTATCTTATTTGACTTTTCATCAGACAAAACAGGTTGAGCCGAATCTTTTTCGGTGTCAACCGAGCTGTCTTTATTCTCGTCCCGAGTATCTTTATCATCGGTCTTTGTTCCACTGTTTTGAGTATCGTCCGTTTCGGCGCTCGTCTTGTCGCCCGAGGTCGGCAGGGTATACTCGGTATTCGCTTTATTTCCCTCTGTCACCGCTGTTTCCGTCTTGGAATCGCTCTTTTCCCCCGAGCCTTGAGCGCCTGTCGGCATTGTGTACTTTGAATCTTGTTGATTTACGGCTGTTTCTTCGTCCGCAAAAGCGGCAATCGGCATACAAACCGACGAAATTGTCACCGCCGCGCTCAATAAAATACTGATTGTTTTTTTCATAGCTGCACCTCTTTTAAAATTTATGATTTTTAATTCTTATTTATATTCTAACATTTATTTCTCAAAATGTACAGTACTTTTTCAAAATAATCGGGCAAAGGTGCCGAAAACTCCATATATTTTTTTGAAATAGGGTGAATAAAGCCGACTTTATATGCGTGCAAGAGCTGACCGCTGAGGCTGAACTCCTCTTTTTTTACGCCGTAAGTCTTGTCGCCGACAATCGGATGACCGTTGTACGACATATGCACACGAATTTGATGCGTCCGTCCCGTTTCGAGCACACATTCGACAAGGCTGTACTTTCCGAGCCTTTCAAGCACGTTATAATGCGTCACCGCCTCGCGGCTGTTTTTATACGTCACCGCCATCTTTTTTCGGTCTGTCGGATGCCTGCCTATCGGAAGGGCAATAATTCCGCTGTCCTCTTTAAATCCGCCGTGAACCAATGCGATATACGCACGCGTCAGGCTATGCTCTTTTATCTGTTCGGCAAGCCCGATATGCGCCGCATTTGTCTTTGCCACAAGCAAAAGGCCGCTTGTGCCTTTATCTATCCTGTGCAATATCCCCGGACGAACCTCGCCGTTTATTCCCGAAAGTTCATCGCCGCACCGATACATAAGCGCGTTGACGAGCGTTCCGCTGTAATTTCCGACCGCAGGGTGAACGACCATTCCTTGGGGCTTGTTGACAACGAGCATATATTCATCCTCATACACAATATCGAGCGGAATATTTTCGGCAACAATATCCGTCTTTTCGGGTTCGGGTATCGCCACGCGGATAATGTCACCCGACTTTATCTTGTAATTCGGCTTAACCTTGGCTTTGTTCACCGTAACATATCCGTCATCGGTCAATTTTTGTATATGCGACCGCGTAAAATCGGACATTTTAAGGCTTAAAAACTTGTCGATGCGTTCGCCGCCGCCCTCGGATATAAATTCAATCGTATTATTCACATTTCATCCCACATTTCGTCTGTACAATACTTTATTCTTTCGGCACATCGTCCGAATTTTGTTTATCGTTTTTATCGTCTTTTGAATTATCGTCAAAGAAAATCAGGTGTATCATAAGCATTCCCACACCGATGCACACCGCTATATCCGCCACGTTAAAGACGGGAAAATCAATCAATCTGAAGTCAAAAAAATCAATAACGTACCCGAGCCGAATCCTGTCGATGAGGTTACCGACCGCGCCGCCTATGACAAGCGCAAGGCTCGATTTTTGCCATACCGTTCTCTTGGCGCGCGGCGTTTTATAAAGATAGATAAAAAGCGCCGCAATCATAATAATCGAAACAATTATAAAAAAAGTCCTTCCGCCGCTGAACGCGCCGAACGCAATTCCTCGGTTTTCGACATATGTCAGGTGAAAGACGTTTTTTATAATCGGAATCGATGTGCCGCCCGACAGAGCGGCAACAGCAATCATTTTTGTGAATATATCCGCAAGTAATACAATTATTCCGGCTATATAATATATCATATTAAATTATTCTCCGTTAATCAAATATATGTTTTATTGGTTTTTGTGAACCGTATAGCCGCCGTTTTCGTCCATACTTACGCAAGGAAGGCTTTCGGTATCACAGTTTTTATACTCTTTGCTCGCCGCGTCGTCCGCCGCTTTGTCAAAAGCATTTTCGGAATCGTTACCGTACGAATCCGCAACGGGTTCAAACTCGGCTGTATCGCCGAAATCATCCGCATCGTCTTTGACTTTATCGTCCGATACGCCGATTTCGTTATGACTCTCCTTAATATCCTCTGTTTTATCGGCTATTACCTTGATATTTTCTTCGGCCGATTCCGCCGAATCTTTGATAATATTCTCCGCAGCCCGAGCCGCCGCGCCTTTAACTATGTTTTCAACAGCCGTCAGATTTGCGCCGCCTGTCGGCGCTTTAGGCTTTTTTATCTCGGCATCCGTCTCAATACCCTTATCATCAGCCGCCTTTGCCGATGCCGAAGATTCCGAAATCATTTCGGACGGCTCGCCGCTCTCGTCACCGCTTTCATCGGTGACTTTACTCGGCTTTTCCGCTTTCGGCTTTGCAACCGCATCGGTCGGAACGGAATTGTTTCTTTCCGCCTCCGACGCAAGCTCTTCTTCAAGGCTTGCCGATTTGGGATAGCCTTTGAGAACGCACAGCTGTGCATTCAAAAGCTCAATTATCTTTGCCTTATAAATCTCAATCTCTCGCTTTATATTCTCATAGCGATACTGTTCTTCTGCAATCTTTTGTTCCGCACCGCCGATAATCGACTGTGCCGTAAGCTCAGCATTTCTTATTATCTGCTCCGCCTTGCCGTTGGCGTCCTCTTCTATCTCGTCCGCCGATTTTCCGGCAACATTGAGCGCGTCACTCAAAGTATCTTCCATCGATTTATACTGACCGACCGCATCGGACAATCGTCCCGTTTTTTCTTTCAGCCTGCGATTAGACTCGTATATCTCGGTATAGCTGTCGCATATTTCCTGTAAGAAATCATCAACGTCATCCGTATTATATCCCCGAAATGACATTCTGAATCCTTTTTCCTCTATTTCGCGCGGTGTAATCATAACAACCCATAACCTTTCCGCCCGTGTTAAACTCAAATGCACGCCATCTCCGCACCACGAGCAATGCGGCTCGGCTCTCCGCCGCGGCAATCCCCAATCTAATCAATCAACATCGTACCGCGCCGCGCGGATAAAATTAAAATGCGGCTTTCGCCAAACATAATTTTTACAAAGTCACTGTACTGTATAATACTATTCAAATCTTTCCGCCAAAATGCCTGTTCTGCCCTTTCGCGTAATACCGCCTATTTCGGCAATCCTTATACGTCCGATTCCCCGCACCGATAACAGGTCGCCCTGTTTTATCTGATATGATACCGACAAAACAACCTCAAAATTCACGCATACAAGACCTTTTGTTATCAGGTCAACCGCCTTGCCGCGCGATATTCCGCATATGTGTGCCAAAACCGCATCAAGACGAACCGATGCAACAGTCCCCCTGACCTCTTTAGCCTTTGGTTTGGGAAGCTCCGCCTCGCCGCACGGACACGCCCGACAGGTGATTCCCCTGCGGCCGATTTTGGTCAGGTTTTGAAGTATGTAATCCGCAATGTGCGCCTTGACAAATATAAACGCACCGTTCGGCGTTACTATTATATCCCCGATATTCTCGCGGACAATGCCGAGAGCCATAAGGCTTCCCAAATAGTCGCGGTGCGTCAGACCGTCCAAGTCGCGTCCGTCAATTTGTATGACCGAGATAAACTCGTCAATCGAAAAATCGGCGTATTCGGGTTTGAAAACACAGAGCGTGCGCTCCGCCTCGGGATAGCCGCCCTCAAATTCGAATGATAAATCCACCGACACAAAAACGCTCTTTTTCAAAAGCGTTCTCTGTCTCGGATTTAAAAACCCGACTGTCATCGTCATATATTTTCGTTCTGCCGAACGCATTGCGTCCTCTGCTTTTGCAATCAAAAGCTTATCTTCTTTTTCTGCATTTTCAACAGCCATAATATCAAATCCCGAACCGTTTATCAGTTCCAGATAAAAGCGCCTTTTGAATCGGTTTTTATCTCGTCCGTCATTATCTCAACATTCTCAGGCGCAATTATGAAAATTCTGTTTGAAATTTTCTGTATTGAGCCATCAAGAGCATAAACCGCTCCGCAAAGAAAGTCAAAAATCCTGTGTGCCAGAGCACCGTCAACCGATTCGAGATTAACCACAACAGGCTTATCCTGTTTCAAGTGATTCGTTATGTCCTTTGCCTCATCGAATGTGTTCGGCTGAACCACAACCACTCTGAGCTGTGTCGGATTATCCTGTAACTTTACAACCTTACTGCTTCTGCGTTCTCTGAATCTGTCAAACGCATTATCATACGATGCGGAATCATAATCCAATTCCGTATTATCATATTCATCTTCATAGCCTTCATCAGAGCCGAATCCAAGCATATTCAACATTTTATTTACTTTTGCACCCATCGTTATCCTCCTGTTTCGGGGTTCACCCCAAATTTATATTTATTTTTGATGTTAATAATTTTCTTTATTTTATATCGGCTCTCGCCGAAATTTATAACATATGCGGTTATTTAACCACGCCGTAATCTCTTTCGCCGAATACGGCCGTGCCGACACGAACCATAGTCGCACCTGCCGCTATTGCCGCCTCATAATCGTGCGACATTCCCATTGAAAGCTCTCGCATTTCAACATTCTTGATTTTAAGGCCGTCAATTTCTTTTGCCAAATCTGCAAGCTTTTGAAAAATCGCCTTGTTTTGTTCAAAGTCATAACCCTTGACCGAAATGGTCATAAGACCGACAATACGGACGTTTTCCATATTCGATATTTCGGTGCAAATAGCCTTGACCTCATCAGGCGAAACGCCCGACTTTGTTTCCTCACCCGAGATATTGACCTGAATGAGGATTTGCTGCACCTTGCCGATTGCGATGGCTCTTTTGTTTATCTCTGCCGCAAGTCCGACACTGTCAACGGAATGGATAAGACATACCTTGTCTATAATATGTCTTACTTTGTTTTTTTGTAACTGTCCTATCTGATGCCATTTTATATTGTTCGGCAAAATATCCGCCTTTTGCGAAAGCTCTTGGGGTCTGTTCTCGCCGAAATCAAGCTGCCCCGCCGCAAGCGCCGCGCTTACATACTCGGGCGGTTTTGTCTTGCTTACGGCAATCAAAGTTACATCCGACGGATTTCTGCCTGCACTTTTCGCCGCATCGTCTATCCGACATCTGACATCTTTTAAATTTTTCGCAATGTTCGGCATCTTGTCGCCCGCACTCATAATGTCACCCTCTTTAACTTTGCCTATCTGATAATCTTATCGTCTTCAACCGATTTTGCATCGACTATAACCTCGTCATAAATTTTAAGCTTTGTGTTTCCCACATCGTCTATCGGCGTGACAATCGCCCATTCGCTGTTTTTATAGTTCACCGTTACGGGAACAAACTTTGCTCTGTCGAGCCGAACAACGAACACACCCTCAACGCCGTCTTTAACTCTTAAACATCCGACGGGAAGCTTAATACCCTCAACGTTTACCGTTACTATATCACAATTTATTCGGTTCACCGAATAAATACCCTTAACATATCGGTTTGTCGAAACAACAACGGTGACTTTTCCGTTTTCCTCTTGCGAGATACGCGATATTTTACCCGGAACAATGTTATCATCAAGGTCAAAAAACTCCAGCTTTACGCTTTGCCCCTCTTTCAAAGTATCGGCAATCTCTTTATCCGTATTCGCAGCAAAGCACCAAGTATAGTTGTTGATTATCTTGCAAAGCGGCTGTCCTCCCGTCACCGTCTGTGAAACAGTCGGCGAAATACCGTCAAGCTCATCGAGATAAGACGGTGTAAGGTCTTTTGTTTTTGAGTATTCAAACCTGTCCTCAAGACCGTCGGTTCTCGGACAGAATATTCCGCCCGTCTCAGCCTTTACAGTCTGCAAAATACCCGCTCCACTGTTCAGGCTGTCTATTTCGGCGTTCAGCTCATCCGCCGTCTTTGCCGATTGGGCGTTATCGGAATCATCTTTTATCAATTCCGAAATCACCTCTTTTTGTTCGGCAAAATAGGTCAGATTCCTGTCCGCGCGCAAGTCCGACATATCGCGGATTGCGGACGCAACGCTTTCTTTGCCAGAGTCGCCCGAAGATGAATACGTTGTCGTCTCACCCGAGATGCCCGAAGCTATCAGGCGTTTATAAAGCGCCTTTATCTGTTTTAGCGTTTCGCCGTCGGGACGCTGAGAATAGATATAACCTATAATCTGACCCTCGGATACGCGGTCGCCGTCACTGACCATACATTCAAGATGGCCGTCACACGGTGAATTTATGACTGTTTGGTCTCTGAAAACATATCCGTCCGCTCTGAAATCCTCGGTCAGCACACCGCTGAGCGCGGTGGTTGTCGAAAGACTTCCCCTGATAATCGAGATTACGGCAACAACAAGATAAATTACCACCGCAATTATAACGATGATAATCAATTTTTGTTTTGTCTGCCGCCTTGACCTTTTGGGGCGAACAGAGCGATTTGTGTCAATACTTTTATCTTCCATTCTTCACCCCTCCGATTTAATCCCGCTTGTTTGACCCGGACAGAAACTTTCTCAAAATAACATCATTTATTATGATACAACATTTATCCGATAATTTCAAGCGGTGTTTAAAAGCGTTTATGTTTTGTTTCTGAATTTTAAGATTTCTGTAACATTTCAAAACCGCCGAACAAAAAGTCGGCGGTTTTGAATATTGAATTTTATTTAAACGGTGTTACATTCCCCCGAATGCAGCCTCATAAAGACTCACCCTCATTGTGGCGATATTACCGTCTTTGTTGCTGAACATAAAGTCCTGAATATAATAATTGCTCTTGTCGTTGTTCTTTGACTTTTGTTCGGATGTCAGCTTTGTGCCCAAAAACTTCATATCCGAACCGTCTTTTTCAAAATATCTGACCGCTCTCGATGCCGTTTTTTCGACATTTCCGTTTTCATCCGTTGACTCGCTGCCTTGGTTCACGTTATCGCCGTAAGCCTTGCTGAAATCATCGCGCGTTGTGCCCAAGCCCACACCCCTCGATGTCTTGTATCTTGTCGCCGAGTTCCCCTCGAACTTTCCGTTTGATACAAGAAGGGTTACCGCCTTATCATCGGCATATCTTACAATAACGCCGTCATATGTCACATAATCCGCGTCGGTTTCTTTCGCCTCGCCCGTTACGGATTCAATCTCGGTCTTTGTCTGTCCGAGAACTATTTTTTTGCCCGAAACGGTATCGACAAGCGAAATATCGTCCTCGCCGTAGCTGTATTGGGTGTCTGCGGTGCGCTCATCAAGCTTAACCTCGTACTTCGGCACATTTTCGGCGTTTCCGTTATCGCCCTGTGTACCGTCTTGCGGCTGTTCAATCGGCACGATATTTTCACCTGTTTGGCTCGCCGTTTTCTTGCCGCAGCCGCCCAAAACCGCCGCGAGCGACAGAGCCGCCGCTGCGCCGATAACGCTTGCTTTAAATAAAACATTGTTTTTCATAACTTTTAATCCTTTCGTTCGCTTATTGTTTAAGATATATCATCAAAACCGCAATATCCGCCGGCGAAACGCCCGATATTCTCGATGCCTGTCCGAGGGACAGCGGTCTTATTTTATCAAGCTTTTGCATTGCCTCGATTCTGAGACCCTCAATCTTTTTATAGTCTATATCTTTCGGCAGGCGTTTATTCTCGAGTTTTGAGAACTGTTTTGCCTGTGACATCTGTCGGTTTATGTATCCCTCGTATTTTATGCTTATTTCGACCTGTTCGCATACATCGCGCGGAAGTGGCTTGCGCTCGGTGTCCGCGCCCTCAAGCGCGGCATATGTTATCTCGGGTCGCTTTAAAAGCTCATCGGCGTGGATTCCCGTCTTTATCGGCGTGCTGTTTGCATTCGCCAGAATATCATTGACCGTATCGGACGGCGGAAAGACAAGCTTGCGCAGCCTTTGAATTTCGCCGTCAATAAGACTGCGTTTTTTCTCGAATGCGTCATACCTCTCTTGTGAAATCAGCCCGATTTTATAGCCGAGCGGCGTAAGCCGCAAATCCGCGTTATCCTGGCGCAGCAAAAGACGGTATTCCGACCGCGAAGTCATCATTCGGTACGGCTCGTTTGTGCCTTTTGTAACCAAATCGTCTATCAAAGTGCCGATATATGCCTGTGACCGCTCTAACACAAACGGCTCGCGTCCGAGCAATTTCAGCGCGGCATTGATACCGGCAATCAAGCCTTGTGCCGCCGCCTCTTCATAACCCGAGCTTCCGTTGAATTGTCCCGCGCCGTACAGACCGCCGATTTTTTTGAATTCCAAAGTCGGCAAGAGCTGAAGAGGGTTGGCACAGTCATACTCAATCGCGTATGCGTTTCTCGTCACCTGTGCGTTCTCGAATCCCGGCAGAGACCTTATCATCTGTATTTGAATGTCCTCGGGCATACTGCTCGAAAACCCCTGAAGGTACATCTCCTCTGTATCAAGCCCCATAGGCTCGACAAAAAGCTGATGCCGCTCTTTGTCTTTAAACCTTACTATTTTATCCTCGATTGACGGGCAATACCGAGGTCCGATACCCGTTATCGAGCCGCCGAACAGCGGCGAACGCCCGAGGTTATCGAGAATTATTTTGTGCGTTTCGGGCGTTGTATATGTGATATAACACGAAACGCGGTTTTTAAGCTCGCCCGTTGTTTCAAAAGAAAACGGCGTTATTTCGTCATCGCCCTCTTGAATCTCCAGTTTGGAAAAATCGATGCTGCGGCGATTTATTCTCGGCGGCGTTCCCGTCTTAAATCTCACAAGCTCGACTCCTATCTTGCGCAGCGATGCCGACAGGCCTATTGACGGAAAAACCCCGTCAGGGCCGCTCTCGCGGCTGTATTCGCCCATTATCACCCTGCCTTTGAGATATGTACCCGTACAGACAATCACCGCCTTGCACATATATTCCGCCCCGGCGGAGGTAATGACCGAACGCACCGTGTTGTCATCGTTCACTGTAATCTCCGAAATTTCCGCCTGGCGCAAGTCAAGGTTTTCGCAAAGCTCAATACGGTGTTTCATATCCGTCTGATACTTTCGGCGGTCAATCTGTGCGCGCAGAGAATGCACCGCCGGGCCTTTGCCGCGGTTTAATATTCGCGACTGTATAAAGCACGCGTCCGCCGCACGGCCCATTTCGCCGCCCAATGCGTCAATCTCGCGTACAAGGTGTCCTTTTGCCGTTCCTCCGATACTCGGGTTGCAAGGCAGGTTCGCCACGCCGTCCAAAGTTATCGAAAAAATACAGGTCTTAAGCCCGAGCCGCGCCGCCGCAAGCGCCGCCTCTATCCCGGCGTGTCCGCCGCCTATTACCGTTATATCATATGTGTCTGCTGTAAACAAATTCTTGTCATCTCCGATTTCAATAAGGGACTAAAAGTCCCGTTATTCAACGTTTTCAGTGAGGGATTGCATCCCGTCACTGAAAAAATTAAGAGGAACCCGCCGCCAACTCGAGGCGGGGGACATCTTAACTTAGTTATATTATTTTTCTGTGTATCAGAACAATCCGACTATCTTTCCGTCTTTATCAATATCCATATTGTTTGCCGCCGGAACTTTAGGCAGCCCGGGCATTGTCATTACGTCACCGGTCAGCGCCACAACAAAGCCTGCACCGGCTGATACTCTGACCTCTCTGACCGTAATTTCAAACTCGGACGGCCGTCCGAGCAGGCTTGGGTCATCGGACAGTGAATACTGTGTCTTTGCCATACAAATCGGAAGCTTGCCAAAGCCCTGTTTCTCAAGTCTCGCGATTGCCTTTTTGGCCTTCGGAGTATACACAACCCCATCTGCGCCGTAAATCTCTTTGGCAATGGTATTTATCTTTTCGTCAATCGACGCCTTTTCATCATAAATCGGTGCAAAGTTCATCTCGCCGCCGCGCTCACTTACCTCAACGACCTTTTCGGCAAGCTCAACGCCGCCGTCGCCGCCTTTTGCGAACACCTCGCACATAGAGAAATCAACACCCATATCGCGGCAGTATTGTTCAATAATTTTAAGTTCCTCATCTGTGTCGGTCATAAAACGGTTTATGGCAACAACAACGGGAAGTCCGTACTTTTGCATATTCTCTATATGCTTGCCGAGATTTACGATTCCGTCTTTCAGCGCGTCCGTATTCTCTTTTGCAAGCTCCGCCTTCGGCACGCCGCCGTTATATTTGAGCGCACGAACCGTTGCGACCAAAACAACGCACGATGGTTTGAGACCGCCGATACGGCATTTTATATCAAAAAACTTTTCCGCGCCCAAGTCAGAGCCGAACCCTGCCTCGGTTATGCAATAATCGGCAAGTTTAAGTCCGAGCTTTGTTGCACGAATAGAGTTGCACCCGTGCGCGATATTCGCAAAAGGTCCGCCGTGCATAAGACAGGGCGTATTTTCGAGAGTCTGAACAAGGTTCGGCTTTATCGCGTCACGCAAAAGTAATCCCATTGCGCCCGCAATCTTTAAATCTCCCGCCGTTATCGGCTCTCCGTCCGTATTATATCCTATAACTATCGCGGCAATTCTGCGCTTTAAATCGTCCATATCCTTTGCAAGACACAAAATCGCCATAATCTCACTCGCAACGGTAATCATAAATCCATCCTCGCGCGGATAGCCGTTCACCTTTCCGCCGAGACCGACCACAACCTGTCTTAACGCGCGATCGTTCATATCAAGACAACGCTTCCACGTTATGGTGCGTGCGTCAATATCAAGCTCGTTGCCTTGGTGTATATGATTGTCAATTGCCGCCGAGAGCAGATTATTCGCCGCGGTGATTGCGTGCATATCGCCCGTGAAGTGCAAATTTATATCCTCCATCGGCACGACTTGGGCATAACCGCCGCCTGCCGCGCCGCCCTTGATTCCCATAACGGGACCCATTGACGGCTCACGCAAGGCGATAACCGCCGACTTGCCTATTTTTTTCATTGCCTGACCGAGACCAACCGAAGTCGTTGTCTTTCCCTCACCGGCAGGGGTCGGGTTTATCGCGGTCACAAGTATCAGCTTACCGTCCTTTTCGCCCTCTAACCTGTCGCACAATTCGTCCGACAGCTTTGCTTTATACTTTCCGTAAAGCTCAAGCTTATCGGCGGATATTCCCAAATCCTTCGCTATTTCACAAATCGGTTTCATATTTGCGCTTTGCGCAATCTCAATATCCGTTTTCATAAATCAATCTTCCTTTCGATACGGATTGATACGGCGTTTCGCCGTCCGCACTTTTTATGCCTGCCGCAAGGCGGCTCTTTCGATTCAATATACAATAATAATACCACACATATGTATCGTTTGTAAACACCATTTAAAAAATTTTATTAAACTTTTACAAAAAGTTTTTTATTTGCTGTAACCAAAACCAAAGATTGACGTATGATAAAGTGAGCACAAAATAGGAGGTGCAAAGATATGTTTGGTAACGGATGCGGAAACAATGGTTGTTTATGGATTATCATTCTTATAATCCTTATCTGCTGCTGTTGCGGAAATAACAACGGCTGCGGCTGTAACAACGGCTGCGGCTGCGGCTGCGATTGATAATCCGTAAGCGGCGTGTGCCTTACATAGTCCCGCCTGTGGATTATGTGCAAAGGCGGCTCTTGTGCAGAGCAAAGTAAAAACCGATTTAAAAATTTAAAAAAAGGAGGTGCCTGTATGGGCTGCTTTGGAAACGGATGCGGTTGCGGAAACGACGGTTGTTTGTGGATTTTAATCCTCATCATCCTCATATTCTGCTGCTGCGGAAATAACGGCTACGGCTGTGGCGGTAACAAC
>URAN01000069.1 GCA_900545865.1 uncultured Eubacteriales bacterium | reverse complement strand
GCAACCGCCGCAGCGGCAGCCGCGCATATTATCTTTTTGATTTTCATATATAAAAACTCCTCCTAATCAATAATTTGGTTTAGCTGATTGCAAAAAACTTCACCGGGACGTCGGGGACGCCGTCCCCTACATAATGAAATATACCTTAAACATCTCGGTTTATCCGCATTTTGAACATTTTAATTTCACAATCATCTAATCAATAATTTGGTTTTATCTTTTGAATATAAGCCGTCTTATGTCATCGGACGCACCCCCCAATTTTATAACGCTTGCCTATCATCCGATACGGCAAACAAATATAGAGCGCATATTTTTAAAGCAGAATTGAATTGTTTTGAAATTAAAAAAATGCGCAGACTCTCGGGACTGCGCATAAAAAATGCACCGCTCCGATTGCTGCGACACAATGAAATTTGCATATTTTGAGTAATGCTGAACGATTTGCAATATTCCTCTTTTAGTATGCCAAAATAGAGCCTGCATTTTTATCATAAAGATAAAAATTGCACGCTAAAATCGGACTATTACAAAACTCTTTGTATCGCCTCAAAAATATTTCATTATGTCGCAGAATCATTATAGCATACCAAAAATGGCTTGTCAAGTGATTATTTACCCGAATCGGGTATTTTGAATTAAGAATATGTGAATTATGCCGGAAATACATTTGATTTTTAAATCCGTGTTGCATACGTTTCGTTTATTATCCCTATCAAAAATATAAAATATTTTGAATTGAATCGCCGCGTGGTCGCCCGTGCACACGAGCAAATATAATAAAATCATATGAATGCCGCATAATTCGATGAACATCTTACGGGCGCCCACATGGGGGCGCCCCTACGGAAGATATTTATATAAAGGATAAGGTATATGCCATTATTGTAGGGGGCGGCGTCCTCGACGCCCCATGAAAAATTCATCAAATTTTGCGATTATCCGCATAATTTTTTATCGCAATTATTTCTCCTCTTACATCATTAAATTAATAACATTCTTTTAAAACCGTCAGGATGTCATCGGCGTTCATTTGCCTATAACCGCCGCCCGTAACGGTCGATTTTGCAATAAGCGGAAGCATTTCTTCCGTTGCGCCGAGTTCTCTCAACGTTGACGGAAGTCCGAGTTCGGATATAAATTCGCCCAGCTTTTCTATACCTGCATTCGCCGCATCCTCGGCTTTCATCGAATCGGTATCAATGCCCCATACATTCTTTGCGAAGCGTACGAATTTGTCCAAACCGTACTTTAAGATATATTTATAATACGGCACGGAAATCGCCGCAAGCCCTGCGCCGTGAGCGCAATCGGTATACGCGCCGACCTGGTGTTCAATCATATGAACCTCCCAGTCCTGTTCCTTTGACAGACCCGTAACGGTGTTGAGTCCGATTGTTGCGCACCACATAATATTGCTGCGCGCCTCATAGTCCTCTTGGTTTTTAAGAGCCGCCTTTGCGCTGTGAATAAGCGAGCGCATAACGCCCTCTAATATATAATCGGTCGTGTTGTCATCATCACCCGAAAAGTATTGTTCCATAAGATGTGACATTGTATCAAATATACCGCTTGACATCTGATACTTGGGAACAGTAAACGTATATTCGGGGTTCAAAATCGAAAACTTGGGGTTTACGTTCGGCGGAAATACCCTGCCGTTTTTGAGCATTGCATCCTCGTTTGTAATAACCGAACCGCCGTTCATCTCCGAACCTGTTCCCGCCATTGTGAGTATTGACGCAACGGGAACGATTTTGTTATCGACATCTTTACACTCAACCCAGTATTTCTGCCACGGGTCGCCGTCACAATACGCCGAAACGGATATTCCCTTTGCACAATCGATAACCGAACCGCCGCCGACCGCCAAAATGAGGTCAACGTCATTTTCTCTTACAAGCCGTGCGCCCTCTTTGAGCTGTGAATATGACGGATTGGATTTTATTCCCGAAAGCTCGACAACCGTCTTTCCGCAATCATTTAATATACCGACCACCTTATCATAAAGACCGCTCTTTTTAACCGAGCCTTTTCCGTACATCAAAAGAATCGTATCGCCGTAATTTTTAAGTTCATCACTCAAATTCGAGAGAGAATCCTTTCCGAAATGAATCTTTGTGGGATTGTAATAGGTAAAATCAAATTTCATAATGAAAACCTCCGTTAATATTATTAAATTTTAAATCGGAGCAACGCTTCTGCTTTGCTTGCAAAGAGCAGAGCTTGCGACCGATTGCAATAGTCGCAGGGAGCATTGGCTCCTCCGGGTTCCAGTGGGAGATTATGACTCCCACTGGAACCCGCCGCCTATAAGGCAGGAGACATCTGCGGCAACGTTATATTTTTTACAACTTATATTTCACGGTTTTTGAACGAGTAAACAAATTATGAACAAAATGTATATTTGTAGGGGCGACCCCATGTGGTCGCCCGTAATATGTTCATCAAATTATGCGACATCCATATAATCTTATTATATTTGCCCGTATGCACGGGCGACCACACGGGGTCGCCCCTACGGGTTCATGCTGAAATTCACAAAAACTAACTCATTCAAAAACCGTGTTTTATTTTTATTCCGCTCTTGACAGCCCGACAATGTTGTGATAGAACAAACCTTAAAGTTTAACTTAATTATACAACTTAAAGTATGCTTTATGTCAAGGGGTTAAAGTAATTTTTAAAAAATTGTTTAAAAATTCTTAATATTTTAACCATTGAAAACCGAAAAGGGGTCACGGATATACATTCCGTTTGATATTACCCAATTAACAGAGGGACGGCATCACTGCCGTCCCCAAATCATTTTATAATAATTTAAATTACATTCCGTTCAAGAATCTGTCAACCACCAATTGACGGAACTCGGGCGAAAGGCTCGCAAAATATGCGGTAAAGCCCGTAACGCGAACAACCAAATCGGGATACAAATCGGGATTTTCGTTCGCGGCAAGCAGCTTGTCGCCGTCCAAAACATTGATGTTAATCAGTGTTCCGCCCTGTTTGAAATGACCTTCTATTAATTTCAAAACGGTGTCAACGCCTTTTTCGTCCGCCGCAACATGAGGGTCAAACTCAATCTGAAGCGGTGCGGTGTTTCCGTATCCGCACTGAACCGATGCGATTCCGTTTGACTGTGCGGTCGGTGCGCCGTCCTGTCTGAAATGCGGATTCGGGTTTGCGCCGTGCGAAATCGGCTCGCCCGCCTTTCTGCCGTTCGGGGTTGCACCGACCTTTGAACCGTACTCAATCGTTCTCGACCAGCTGAACCAACCCGGTATAAGCTGTCTGCCTTTTGGCATTTCCTGTGACTTTACGAGTCTGACCCAGCTTTTTGTAAGCTCAACCGCCCACTTGTCCGCCGCCGTTCCGCCGTGACAGTATTTAGGTGTTGAGTTGAGGATAAGCCGCGTTCTCTCGTCCGCAAAATCATTGTCCAAAGCCTCAAAAACCTGTTCCCACGTGAGAACCTTTTCTTCTTCCACTCTCTGTTCAAGCGCACCGAAAGAATCGGCAACAACAGCAAGCCCCGCTCCGTCTATTCCTACGGTATAAAGCTCGGCAACCTGTGAAATATCCTCACCTTTTTCAATGGTGTTATGCATCATCAGGTTCATAATAAGTTCGGGCGTTACTTCCCACGCGTGGTCAATATGCAGGTTTATTCCTGCGGCGGTAATCTCAATCGCCTTTTTCAGATGCTTTTGATATATCTCATAAAGCCGCTTTGTGCTGTACTCGCTCTCTTTGCGCAAGTCCTTTATTGCCTCGTCCAAAACCTTGGCGATATTTATCTTTACCGTGTCGTTCATCGGGAACTCCTTACCGGGAACGCACATCCAGTTACATCCGACAGCGATACGCTCGCGCGCGGTCTTTTTATCGATACCGTTTCGCATATATCCCTCGGCGAGGGCTTTATCATTACAAAATCTCGGCCAGCCGTTTTTGTTTTTAAGCAGGTAATAAACCGCCTTTTTCAAAAATTCTTCGTCACAGTTCTCGTGAACACGAACGGTCAGATTGCAAGCAATATTAATACTGTCCGCCGCGTCCAAAATCAAATATGAGAGGTGGTTTGTCATATCCTTATCGTTTTCGTCAACGCCCGAAATCTGATAATAATGGGGGTCGATGAGCAACAAATTCGCAATCAAAAACTTAGCCGTTTCATCATCCAAAACGCCGTTTTTGACATCGTTCTCATAAAACGGCAATAACAGTCCGTCAAGCTGGAAACCCGCTCCGTCACGGGTATATATTCTCGATGCACAGTTAAAGAACGCCGTCCACTGGCACGCCTCTTGAAATGTTTTCGGCGCGCCGAGCCTTACCGCCTCACAGGTTTTAAGCATCGTTTCGAGATTTTGTTTAATCTCGGGGCGCGATTCATTCGGAATCATCTCTTTTATCTTTTCGATATGCCTGTCAACAAACGCAACGATTGCCTCAACACAACGCTTTTCCGCATTATAAAAATCAGCCTTATCGGGGTTTATCGCCCTGTACTTTTCAATCTTTTCGAGCAAGCCGCCGAAGCCGAGTTCAAGCCCGATTTTATAATCGCACGCAAAATGCGCGTCACCGTCAATACCCGTTGTGATATTATACTTTTCCTGCCAAGGCTTTAAATCATCATAAGGGAAACGCTGTTCGTCCCAGCGCTTTGACCACTGATTCGTTGCGCCGTTCTTGATAAATTCAAGATTCTTTAAGTTGTTTTTGAGCCAATCGGGCATATAATGCAGGTCGCCGCGATAGTTGACAAGCATATCGCGCCACCTTCCGCACAGCATCTCCATCGGGTCAACATACGCAACGTGCGCATCTATAACACGGCAAAAATTTTCGCACATTCCGTCATAGCCGTAAAAGCTTCCGTTTGTGCTGTTGTACCACGGCTCAACGCAATATCCCTCAGAAATCGGCACTGTGCCGAAATCATCCAAGTCGGTATAACCGTTTTGTTTTCTCTTTTCCAACGTGTGACGAATCTTTGTGTCACGCATTGATTTTAACCTATCTTTGTATGTAAGCATATTTTTTACCTCTCTTTAAACTCATACTTTGCTTTAAGACCGTCCATATACTCTTTATCGGGAATTGTGAACCTCTCTGTTTTTATTCCGAGAGCCGCCTGTTTTGAAACCCCGAGCGGATGATACGGCAAAAGCTCATATTGTTTAACATTGTCAAGCGTTTTTAAAAACGCCGATATTTTATCGATTCCCTGTTCAACCTCGGGAATAACGGGGGTTCGGGCTATAATCGGAACACCGACCTCGTTTAAGCGCCTGAAATTCTCTTTTATAACCTCGTTCGGCACGCCCGTATATTCGCGGTGAATATCGCTGTCCCAGATTTTTAAATCCGCCATAACGGTGTCAAGCTTTTTGAAAATTTCCTCATCAAAATATATTAGCGACGTTTCTATATCACAGCCGATGCCGTTTCGGCGGCACAGGTCAATCGCATCGCTCAAAAAATCTTTTTGTGCCATAGGTTCGCCGCCCGAAAAAGTCACGCCTCCGTCCGTACCGTAATACGGTGCGTCCAAGCTCACCTCATCAAAGACCTGTTGTGCGGTCATTTCTCTGCCGCAGATTACCCGCGCGCCCGAAAAACAGCCCTCGTCACACTTTCCGCAATGTATGCACTTTTCGGGATAGAACATTATCTGTTTTTCAAAACTGATACACTCGGGATTGTGACACCAGCGGCACGACAGCGGACAGCCTTTAAAAAACACAGTCGTGCGTATGCCGTCACCGTCATGAATCGAGGCACGCTGAATATCTGCTATAAGTGCGGTTTTCATCTACTTTTCCACCTTTGCCGCCGCGCCGTTCTTGTTCGACCGAATTGCCGCGTCCAAAAGCGCCATAACCTTCATATTTGTGTCAAGGGTCAGCATCTCGTGTATCGGCTCGCCCGTGTTTATATGATTTGCCCACTGCCACGGCATATTCTTATACTTATCATCAATCTTTATTTCGGGAACGTCAACCTCATTGCCGTAGATGTCATATGCGGCAACCCCGGGTGCGTTCTCCGCGCCGCCCGTACAGGTGATTACGCCGTTTGAACACATAACCATGGGACCTGACGGAATAACCGCCCTCGGCGTTGTCCATGTTCCCTCGATAACCGACATTTTATCGGCATATTTTATTATTGCCGCAAAGTTATCGTCCGTGTCGCCGAACGGAGTGTTAAGGTTCTCGCCGACAGACATTACGCTCTCCGCTCCGTCACCCATAAACCACTGTGAAAACAAGCATCCGTAACAGCAAATGTCAAGATAAACGCCGCCGCCGAATTTCTCTTTGTGCCACCATGTTTTGCTGCGCTGTTCATCCGTCATTTCCTCTGCGTTTTCGCTTACGCCGCGGTGCTTTGCACCCTTGCCGAGAGGGCCTGTGTGTCCGTTTATATAGCGCAGCTTAAGCGGTTCGCCGACCAATTTTTCATCAAGAGCCGCCTTCATTTGGTGAATATACGGACGCCATACAACGGGCCAGTTCACAACAGCCTCTATTTTATACTTGTCAACACTCGCCTTGATTTTCTTTGCTTCTTCATACGAAACCGCTATCGGCTTTTCTATCGATACGTTGATTCCGCGCTTTGCGCATTCGTCAACAACCTCGGGTTTCATACAATTCTCTGTCATTATAAACGCGATATCGGGGTTTAACTCATCGAGCATCTTTTTATAATCGTCAAAGATATTAGAACAATAGTTCTTTTGTACATTCTCTAAATTCCATTTTGCAGTATATCTCAAATCGGGAATCGATTCAACCCCCGAATCCACATCCGCCGCACCGACAAGCTCAAAGTCGGGCTGTTCGCTTATATAAAGCGCAACCTCATTGACGTGCATATGCGCAAAACCGATTATTACCGCCTTTATCATTTTAACTTCCGCCTTTCTCATATAAGTTTTAATTTCAATCTATTATATACTTTAAAAACCCTAAAATCAAGTCGGTATATTACGAAAAAGTATAACAATATTATGATTTTAGGGTTTTAATTTTATTTTTTAACTTTCATCCGATGCCTTACGCAAGCTCAGACGCTTTTATCTCGCGGTTTTCTTCCGCCGAACGATAGAAGCACTCTATCGCTTTTGTTACTTCGAGGTTCTGATGCTCTTTAATCAGGTATTCTTCCTTGCCCGCCAGGGTGTTGAGGATATTTCTGTACATATATCTGTGCTGTTCGAACGGAACGCCCTTATATTGACCGTTGTCGAACCATTTCATCTTGCACTCGGTCTGATACCTGCCGATGTTTTTGTACAGAGTTTCGCCGTTGACCGACAGACCGCCCTTGTCGCCGCAGATTACCATATCGAGGTTCGTTGTCGGAAGGTTTATCGCCCATGAGAACTTAAAGTTTACGCTCATACCGCCCTCTAAACGCATAAAGCCTGTTGCAAAGTCCTCAACGTTAAATTCGTGATAATCATAAGGACGAGGTGTGAATGTTCCGTCATACGCGCCGCTCTCGGCAATGCTGAGCAGGATGTCCTCGCCTTGGTTGGCAATCTTTGTATAAGTGCTTCCCGATACCGACTCAACCTTTTTATCGCCGACAATCCACAAAAGCGAATCGATAAGGTGAACGCCGAGGTCACAGAACGGACCGCCGAAGTTATGTTCTTTCATGTGGAACATTCCCCATGTCGGGATACCGATTCGTCTGATAAATTCAATATCAGAGAAGTATACATCGCCGAGTTCGCCGCTCGTCACAAGCTCTTTTGACTGTTGCATATAGTTTCTCCATCTCATACACTGACACGGGAAGAGGTGCTTTCCGCACTCTTTTGCGGTCTGCCACATTTCTTCGGCATCAGCAAGGGTCAGAGCCATCGGCTTTTCACAAGCAACGTGTGCGCCCGATTTCAGCGCCTTTATCGTCCACTCTTTATGATACATATTCGGTGTGCAGACAGCAACAAAGTCGGGCTTTAATTCATCAAGCATCTTTTGGGGGTCGGTGTACCAATTCGGAACATCGTGGCGCTTTGCGGTTTCCGCCGCCGCGGTCTCACGAATATCGGCAACGCCGACAACATCAACAAGACCTTCCTTTCTTAAAATATTCAATGCCGGGAAATGCGCGCTGTTGGCAATCATTCCCGTTCCTATTATTGCAACTCTTAATTTACTCATTTTAATCTCCATTCCGCCGCCCTGTATCGGCATATATTATAATAAAGTTTCTTTTATCCACAGGGTAATGTTCATTCAACTCGGTCATGGTCGGTCAAGCGTAACGCTTGCGAGAGGGATGCATACATTATTTTTATCTATCCCTGAAACGGTTCTTCCGCCGTTTCGATTACGCCGCTTTCGCATGAACGGCGGCCTGCGTCAAACGCAACCATTGCCTTCATATTAAAATCAAGCGTTATCATATCATAAAGCGGTGCGCCGTCCGAAAGGTGGTCGATAACATTTTTCGCGATGTTATCCTCTATCTCTTTTGTCTCATAGACTTCGTTCGGTGTCGGTGACGGCTTGTACGGAATCAAGTCTTTATACACCTTTACCACAGGGTCAAACCTGTCCGCAACTATTACTCCTTCCGTTCCGAAAATAACGGGGCCTGTTGCAATCTCACCGTTGTTCATCGTTGACCACGAACCCTCAATAAGACCTATTGCGTCACCGAAATCAATTGTAAAGGTCGAATAATCCTCTACATCCGAGAACGGCAGGAAGAAATTCTTTTTAAAGCCGCTCACGCGCTTTGCCGTCTTGCCCGTTATCCATGTCGATAACACACATCCGTATCCGGCATAGTCGCATATCGAGCCGCCGCCGCGGTCGTGCTTATACCACCAAAGTTTTGAAAGCTCCTCGGGCGTGTACTGATTGAGCTGGTACGGTCCTCTCGTTGACGGACTTCTGTAATGCACTCTGAGGACATCGCCTATCACGCCGCTGTCGGCAAGCTCTTTTGTCTTGCGGAACGCAGGGAACCACGCAATCGGCCAGTTTATAATAAGCTCCGCCGTGCTTTTGTGAGCCGCACGGTACATACGTCTTGCGTCCTCCATATCAAGAGCCATCGGCTTTTCGGCAACAACGTTTATACCCATTGCCAAAATTTCCTCTGCGACACGCGCGTGGTCTTTTATATCGGTTGTAACAATCGCCACATCTATGTCCTGTGCCAAAAGCTCTTTGTAATCATCCCAAATTTTAAGACCCAGACACTCGGGAACGTTAAACTTTATGCGCATTTCGCGCTCTTCATCGGTGTAGGGCGGAACATCGGCAATCCCGATAATTTCGAGCCTTTCGGGGTATCTTTGGAAATCCCTCGTAAGGTTATGTACATGAACGTGCGACATTCCGATAAGCGCCGCACGGAGTTTTTTGTAAGCCATATCTATACCTCCGGATTAAAACGTTGTCTCAAGTTCAACCGTTGCGCCGCTCTCGATTGCCTCGGGAATCTTGCACATTATTTCAAGAATGTGCCGAGCCTGTTCGGGCGACAAAACGGGTTCTTTGTCATTTTCTATCGCGTCAATCAAGTCAGCCAAGCAACAGCACTGGCTGTTGAGTTTTTTCGGCGGATTCTCCCACTCCATCGGCGTAACCCAACCGCGGATTCCCTTTTCGGGGCAATCCATATAAACATCGGGTATCGGGTTTGTCATATACGGCTTTGTTACCGCAATCGTTCCCTTGTCACCGTAAATTTCGAGCTGGGGCGCTTTTGTTGCCTTTTGAGAAAATCCCGTGTCAACCAACGCCATTTTTCCTTCGCCGAAATCAAGCGTTATTACATACTGGTCGGGAATCTTGGTCGCATCTATCTTCTTTCCGTTATACGCGCCCGAACGAACCGTCCTCTCGGGGGTTGTAACCTTTGCCATACACGCAATCTTTTTCGCCGCGCCAAACAAGGTCGTTATAATCTGTAACCCGTGAACGCCCATATCGACCAACGCGCCCGCGCCCGGTTCAAAGAACCATGACGGGTCGGCGTCACGATACTGAAAGTATTCGGGGCCGCCGTGCGACATATTGCACTTTGCGTAATACGGCGTGCCTATCGTGCCGTCAGCCATCATCTGTTTTGCGATATTAAGGTCATATCTCATTGCGTGAATCGGAACGCACACATATTTTACACCCTTTTCTTTCGCAAGGTTAATCTGTTCGTTGAGCATCTCAACAGACGGTGCGGCGGGTTTTTGCGAAATCAGATGCTTGGCTGCGCCGAGAACCGCCATATTTATCTCGTGATGCGCCTGAATCGATGCTGCGTCTATCGCAATATCAAAATCGCATTTTTCGATAAGCTCATAAACGCTCTCGTACCAATTCGGAATATTATAATCTTCACACGCCTTTTGAGCGCGCTCGGGTATAATATCGACCGCCGCAACTATCTCTGCGTTTGCCTCTTTGCGAATATTCGGCAGGTACTGCCAATTTGCAAAAGCGCCGCATCCGACAACCGCTACCTTCCATACCTTTTTTTGGGATTTATCCATTTTTACCACCTCATATTTTAATTACTTTAAAATGTAAAAATAATATTTAATTTTGTATTTACATTTTACGATTTTCTGGTATAATAGTAAATAGATTATATGCTCAAAAATTTATACTATATTAACATTTTGCAAAAAATGTCGCTTTATACGAGCATACCGAGGTGAGAAAAATCTATGTTCTACAGCTTTGAACTCGAAAAAATACCGACCATACAAAAGTTCTATTCCGTTGTCAGAAACACGGTTTGGAGTATAACCGACCATGACAACATACTTATTATAATAACGAACGGAAAGTGCCGCATTGACTGTGACGGCGAAAGCTATCTCCTGTGTCCCGGCGATGTATTTTTTGTACCGTCCGAACACTCCTATGAACGCCGCCCCATTGACGGCGAGCTTTGCACCATGCACTATATTCACTTTTCAACCTCATCAGAAATAACCCAGCTCGAACCGCACGAACTTTTGGACGAGCTTAACCGAACATACAAAAAAATCGATGACGAGCTTCTCGACGGCGACCCCGTCCTCTCTTATCCGTCACGTATATATATAGGAAACAAAACATCTCTCACCGACAAAAACACATTAAAAATGATAAACGAAATGCTCTATGGCATCGCCAAGCTTTCATCGGGACGAAAGCTTATGTGCAACCTTCAATCCTGTATAAACCTTTGTACGATTTTATCACTTATTTCTCAAACAACGATTGACTCGGCTGCGGCGTGGCGCAACGTTCACACCGAGTCGGGTGTACCACAAAAGCTCAAAAAAGCGGTAAGCTATATCTCACGCCATTACTCGGAACAAATATCGCTAACCGATTTGGCGGCGCACTGTAACGTGTCAAAGCAACAGCTTATCCGCTATTTCAAACACTATTTCGGCACAACACCGATAAGTTATATAAACGAATATAAACTCGCGCGCGCAAAAGAGCTGCTTTTTAACTCGCCGAACCTGCTCATCTCCGAAATAGCGTCCGAACTCGGATTCGGAAATCAATACTATTTCACCAAGCTTTTTACCAAGCATACAGGTGAAACTCCGTCACACTATCGCTATCGCACGCATAATTATAAAGAGCAGAACTAAAATTTCATCGAATCCAAGCCCGAAAATCGAATTTTGTCGCAATTTTGCACAATCGCACATCTGTTTTTTGTTGGTCTGATGTGCTTTTTGACAAATACACTATTTTTTGAAAAATTTTCTTAAAAATATATTGACAAAATCGGTTAGTTATGATAAACTAACCGATGATAGGTTAGCAAGAGCTAACCTATGAATTATGAATTACGAATAGGCTTGTCTAATATAATATATTAATCAGGAGGTTGTTTATATGATGCCGCTTTGTTTAGCAAATATCGGTGAGAACAATGTGATAAGAAAAATCGGAGGAACACCCGAGGTAAAAAAACATCTTGAAAACCTTGGATTTGTTGTGGGCGGAAACGTCCAAATCGTGAACTCGCTCGGCGGAAACGTAATCGTGAACGTCAAAGAGGCAAGGGTTGCCATAAGCGAGGAAATGGCGCGCAAAATTATGATTTAGGCGCGTTTTTGAATTATCTTGTAAAATATTAAATTTAAATATATAAAATTAAGGAGGAAAAACTATGAACACTTTAAAAGAGGCAAAAATCGGTCAGACAGTGACCGTGGTAAAGCTTCACGGTGAAGGCGCGGTAAAGCGCAGAATTATGGATATGGGTATAACAAAAGGTGTATCCGTGTACATAAGAAAAGTTGCCCCTCTCGGCGACCCGATTGAGGTAACGGTAAGAGGGTATGAATTATCCCTCAGAAAAGCCGATGCCGAGATGATAGAAATAAAATAAACTCTTATCGAACTTATTTTATAATACGCAAAGGCACAAATGCAGTAAATAATTTAAAGGAGAGAAATATATGAACACAAGAATTGCTCTTGCAGGTAACCCTAACTGTGGTAAGACTACATTGTTCAACGCTCTGACAGGCTCGAATCAGTTCGTCGGAAACTGGCCGGGTGTTACCGTTGAGAAAAAAGAAGGAAAGCTTAAAAAGCATGACGGCGTTATCATCACCGACCTTCCGGGTATTTATTCGCTTTCGCCGTACACACTCGAGGAGGTCGTTGCGAGAAATTATCTCATCGGTGAACGCCCCGACGCGATTTTGAACATCATCGACGGCACGAACTTAGAGCGTAATCTCTATCTTACAACCCAACTGACCGAGCTTGGCATTCCGGTTGTTGTCGCAATCAATATGATGGATATTGTCAGAAAGAACGGCGACAAGATAAACATTTCGGAATTATCGAGAGAACTCGGATGCAGAGTTGTTGAGATTTCGGCACTTAAAGGCGACGGAGTTATGCAGGCTGCGGAAGAAGCAATCAAAGCCGCAAAGAACTCGAAAACCGTTCCGATGCACACATTCTCGGGCGCTGTTGAACACGCAATCGCTCATATAGAAGAGGCGGCTTTGCACAGTATGCCCGAGGAACAACAGCGCTGGTACGCAATCAAGATTTTTGAGCGCGACAGCAAGGCTCTCGAAACGCTTAAAATTGACCCCACCGTTATGAAACACATCGAGGAAGACATTCAGGCGGCAGAGACCGAGCTTGACGATGATGCAGAGAGCATTATCACAAACGAAAGATACCTTTACATCTCTGAATTAATCCGCGGTTGTTATAAGAAAAAGGCAAGCGGACAGCTTTCGACATCGGATAAAATCGACCGCGTTGTTACAAACAGATGGCTCGGTCTTCCGATTTTTGCGGTAATTATGTTCCTTGTATACTACATATCAATGGTCGGCGTAGGTTCGGCAGCGACCGATTGGGCAAACGACGGACTTTTCGGTGACGGCTGGCATCTGTTCGGAATAGGCAGCGCAGCATATGAAGAAGTGTCCGAAGAATTCGGCGGCGCATCCGAAGTAGTAAACGGCTTTATCGAACAGGCTGAAAAAGACGGCATTGATGTTGAAGAAATTCAATCCGCTCTCGATACCGAAAGCGAAGACTTTGATGCCGAAACAGCAAAGACCTCTCTCGCGGATTTCGCGGCTGCTGTAAAGGAAAAGGGTATTGACGAGGCGACCTACAGCGTTGTCGATGAAGAGACAATGGCTGACGAAGAGGTAACATCGTCTTTTGATGATTTGACAGAAGCGGTTGAAGTTTATGACAAGTATGACTGCACCGAACCCGACCCTGCGGATTACGGCGTTTGGATTCCGGGTATCCCCGTTTTGGTTGAGAACGCACTCAATTCGATAAATTGTTCGGAATGGCTCTCGGGTCTTATTCTTGACGGTATCGTTGCCGGTGTCGGCGCGGTTTTGGGATTCGTTCCTCAGATGCTCGTATTGTTCCTGCTCCTTGCATTCCTCGAGGCTTGCGGATATATGGCGAGAATCGCATTCGTACTCGACCGTATCTTCAGAAAGTTCGGTCTTTCGGGCAAATCGTTCATTCCTATGCTTATCGGTACGGGCTGTGGTGTTCCGGGCGTTATGGCATCTCGAACGATTGAGAATGACCGTGACAGAAAGATGACAATTATGACAACAACATTTATACCCTGTGGTGCAAAAGTTCCGTTTATCGCAATGATTGCCGGTGCTATATTTGCAGGCAGCGCGGTTGTTGCAACCTCCGCTTACTTTATCGGAATGGCAGCAATCATAATCTCGGGTATTATGCTTAAAAAGACAAAGATGTTCTCGGGCGACCCCGCTCCGTTCGTTATGGAGCTTCCGGCTTACCATATGCCGACGGTAGGAAACGTTCTGCGCAGTATGTGGGAACGCGGCTGGTCATTCATCAAAAAGGCGGGAACAATCATCTTGCTTTCGACCATATTCGTATGGTTCACAACATACTTTGGCTGGGTTGACGGCAAGTTCGGAATGCTCACGGAAGACCAAATCGATTCGAGCATTTTGGCTTCAATCGGCGGCGCTATTGCTTGGATATTCAAGCCTCTCGGCTGGGGTAACTGGCAAGCAACGGTTGCATCAATTACCGGTCTTGTTGCAAAAGAAAACATTGTTGGTACAATGGGTATCCTCTACGGCGGCGGCGACGCGTCGGTATACAGCAACATAGCGGCTGCATTCACAGGCGTTACCGCATACTCGTTCTTGGTATTCAACCTCTTGTGCGCACCCTGCTTTGCGGCAATCGGCGCAATCAAGCGTGAAATGAACAACGCAAAATGGACATGGTTTGCTATCGGTTATCAGTGCGCTCTTGCATACGCGGTTGCACTTTGTATCAACCAGATAGGCGGATTGTTCACAGGCAGCGTAAACGTTATCGGTTTAATCGCAGCAATAGCGATAATCGCATTCATTCTCTATATGCTCTTTAAACCGTATAAAGAATCAAACACCCTCAAAGCTTCGGTAAGTGTAAAATAATTTTACCGCGGCAACAAAAAACAAAAAATGTCGAAGAAACATCTTGACAACCGCATTTATATTAACTATAATTAGATTAAGCAATACTATAAGGAGGACTTTTCTATGACTTGGATTATTAACAATATAGGTACTATCATTACTCTTATCATTCTTTTGGCAATAGTCGCTTTGATTATACGTCATATAAAAAAGGACAAGGCTCAGGGAAAATCCTCCTGCGGATGCGGCTGTGCGAACTGTGCCCTGCACGGTAAGTGTCACGGACAAAACAGATAATACGGCATATGTTCATCAACATTGATTTTATCTGTGGAAACAATGACTGCTCTGCGGCCGATTTGATATGTGCCGCCGCTGTTTCCGCTATTATATTCCTGTTTTTACAAATGATAAAAACAGGATGCAAAAAATTGTTAAAAAAATAAATAATAAATAAAACAAAAAACGGAAAGGATGTTTTTTATGAAGATTGTTGATTTTGTTAAGAACGAAAAGGTATTGGCTTTTGTGGGCGGAATACTCACCGCGACTTACGGCGTTAAAGTGCTGAAAAGCGACAAGGCGCGCAAAACCGCGGTATCGGGACTTGCCAAATGCATCAAGCTTCAGAATGATGCACGCGAAACTTTCAAGAATATGAAAGAAGAAGCGGAAGACATCTGCTATGACGCAAAGCAAGAGGCATCTGCGGAGCTTTAATTAACCGAAAGAGAGTAACCCGAACCCGCCTGAAAAGGCATAATTTCGGCATCTTT
>URAN01000068.1 GCA_900545865.1 uncultured Eubacteriales bacterium | reverse complement strand
TCCCACTGAAATTCCGGAATGGAACCCGCCGCCTATGAGGCGGGGGACATCTGCGACAACGTTATATTAAATACTACTTTTGCGGCACGCTATGACACTTTATTCTATGCTAAAGTTATATTAAAGAAAATGACTTTAGAAAGGATGAAGTGCAAATGCACACAAAAAATTTTGAAAAAAACTATGATGTATTTCATTCGTTTTTGGTAAGGGATGCGGAATATAGCGGATATATTGAGTTGCCGAAAATCAAGACGAGTGAAAAGATGCCGTCAGAACTTATTACCTTTTCAAAAGCAATGCTGAGATCTTGCAGCGATTTTGAGAAATGGGTGATGTTCTATGAACACGATGTGAATTTTGGGAGGTTATGGCATAACCCAAGACAGTACTTAAATAAACTGAAAAAGTTTAAAGGTATTATTTCTCCGGATTTCAGTATATATCGGAATATGCCGCTTGTTATGCAGATGTGGAATACATACAGGAACAGGGCTTTGGCGATATGGCTTCAAAACAACGGAATTGAAATTATACCAAATGTAAGGTTCAATGATGAGCGTACATATGAGTTTTGCTTTGACGGGATAGAGAAGTTTAAAACCGTCGCGGTAGGTACTCACGGATGTATCAAAAGCAAAATCGATAAGGAATATTTCAAAAAAGGTCTTGCCGAACTTGTAAAAAGATTATCCCCAAAAACTATTATTGTATATGGTGCGGCACCCGATGATATTTTTAAAATATATAAAGATGCCGGAACAGAGATTATCTCATTTGAAAGTGAGTTTTCAAAGACCCGAAAGCAGGTGACTGTTTAATGGGCGGAAGTATGGGAGGTAATTTCGGAAATACAAGGGGAAGCAAAAATATTAAATATCCCGGCAATGATCCGACAAAATCCCCCGGTAAAGATTTTGAATGGAGAGGAAAAACTAGTCCAAATGGTGGTAAGGGAAATTGGTATAATCCCAAAACCGGAGAAAAATGGAATTCAGATTTGAATCACGGAGACCCTATAGGTCCACATTGGGATTACGTTGATGGAAAGGGAAATAAATATAGAGTTTTTCCCGATGGTCGCTTAGAAAGAAAATAATTTGGAGGTAATTATGATGAATAAAAACGATTGGCGATTAACAAATCAAATGAATTATTTGTTTCAAAAAACACTTATAAAGAAACACTATCAACCGTTTCGCAAAGGGTGGGAGCATGAACATTGCGAATTTTGTGAAACTCGAATAGACTCTTCGCTGCCATTTGCTTATGCAACAGAAGATGATTATCATTGGATTTGTGAAGAATGTTATCAGGATTTTAAAGAAATGTTTCAGTGGAAAGTAATCAATAAGGCAATGTCAAAAGAATAAAAGAAATTCATTACACCGATCATGGTAATCCCAAAAATCACACAAATTCCCATGAACATATTATTAAATGGGATAAGAATGGCAATCCTATATTTAAAAAAAGATAAAAAGAGAGGTTTATTTATGAAATATGATAATAATTTTAATAATTCATATGACTTAGTTGATTGCTTAAACAGAGGCTGCTAGGTTGAATTCTTATATAACAATAAAAAATATTCTATAACTCATGCCGATGAAGGTATAAGCGTAATGGAATTCTACAATGAGAATAGCGAAAAAACTTATTTCGATGCTAAAAAAGTACTTGAATATGAAATTGATGGCAAATTGTTAAAGGATATTATTTCCGAAATGAAAATCATTGATAGGTCTTTTTAAATGTTGAACGTATTAATTACGACACAACAAGAGCTACAATTCACTATGACAAAAAAGGGTATGCTCAGATTGTTCCGGCAAAACCAAGCCGGTTAAAATAAGAAAGGAGTTTTTATGAACGAGAAATATAAAGAATTGCTTTATTCGATTGATGATTATTTTGAGAAAGAATCTCTTATAATCTCATTTGGCAATGGTCTTAAAGTAAAATGTAATTCTATTACAGGAATTTATGAAACGGACACCAAGCCGGGCGATGAAGATTATATCGGTGAATATGCGGCTGCTGTCGGTGATGTAAAAGTATTGCGGAAAGGTACTGATAACAGTGTTGAGATATATAATGATTGTATCGAAATATCTTTAAAATGTATTCCCGAAAAAGTGTCATTGGAAAGCGGTACCGTATTATGGGTAAATGGCAATTAAACAAAAACGGCATACATATTCCGTTTAAGCTTTCCCCAAAAAATCTTTGTTGCAAAAACAAATGAATTAATACCGACAGAGATGTGTGGTATTACAAAGGTTGGATTTGCCTTGGCGAATATTCGGTTTAAAACCCGATTTCGGGGGCTTAAAAGTGTGAAATTAGCGGTAAATTTGAAAAAATAATAAAAAATATGAAAAATATATTAATTAACACTTGACATTCAGAGAATTTATCGGTATAATTGAACAGTAGAATTTTTTAAACAACAGATTTTTCACCTTGACATCTTAGTGTTGACCATACTTGGAGGGAGGGTAGTACAATGGCTGAAATCAGAGTAAAAGATAATGAATCGTTGGACAGCGCACTTCGTCGTTTTAAGCGTTCTTGCGCAAAAGCAGGTGTTTTGTCGGAAGTCAGAAAAAGAGAGCACTACGAAAAACCAAGCGTAAAGCGTAAGAAAAAATCAGAAGCTGCGAGAAAACGTAAATTCAGATAATTTCATTCGGCGAGGGTTATCCCTCGCCGTATTTTTTAAAATAAAAACAAAAAGGAGAAAGCGGATATGTCGGATACAAAAACAAAAGCATTATTCGGAACGGCGGGGTGCTGTGAAGATTTTTTTGACAGCGGAAACAAGTCTGCCCTTACTGCGCCGAAATGGCTTGCGGACAATGGGCTTGACTGTTTTGAATATCAATGCGGCAGGGGCGTAAAAATAAGTGATGACGCGGCATATGATTTGGGCGATTCGGCGCGGCAATTCGGTATTGTCCTGTCCGTACATTCGCCGTATTATATAAGCTTGTCGTCCGTCGATGAGGAAAAACGCCGTAACAGCGTTGATTATATACTTGCGACTTTGAACGCCGCAAAGTGTATGGGTGCGGACAGAATAGTCGTACATTCGGGTTCTTGCGGAAAAATTACGCGCAGAGAGGCACTGAGGCTTGCAACGGAAACACTCACTTGGGCAATTGACGCCGCGGATGCGGCAGGGTTTGGAAATATTCATATTTGCCCCGAGACAATGGGAAAGGTAAAACAGCTCGGCACGGTTGACGAGGTTATTGCCCTGTGTTCGATTGACGACAGGCTTATTCCGACAGTAGATTTCGGACACGTTAATGCGATGACCCTCGGAGGACTTAAAACCAAAGAGGATTTTGAAAATATATTCGATAAAATTCAAAATAAGCTCGGTCGCGAGAGAGCGCACGCCTTTCATGCGCATTTCAGCCGTATCGAATACACAAACGCCGGTGAGAAAAAACACCGCACATATGCCGAGACGGAGTTTGAACCCGATTTTTATCCGCTGGCACAGGTAATGGCAGAGCGCGGAGCGGCGGTGCGAATCATATGTGAGTCCGCGGGAACTCAAACCCGTGATGCGGTTGAGTTTAAACGTATATATAATGAATGTTTGAGAAAAGAGGGATAACGTATGTATGAGAAATTAAATGATATTTTAGGTAAAGATTCGGAACTGAATTTGGATGCGGTGCTTATATCATCGCCGCATAATTTGAGATATTTCAGCGGCTTTGCCGGCGGCGAGGGTTATGCCTTGGCGGGTGACGGATTCAGATATATTTTTGTGGATTCGCGCTATACCGAAGAGGCAAAAGCCGAATCCCCCGATTTTAACGTAGTTCAATTCGGGTTGGGCGGCGTATGCGCCGAAATCGAAAAGGTAATTAAAGAATTCGGTATTGCCCGAATAGGCTTTGAGGATAAGACGATGACATATCGTGAATACAAAACACTGTCCGAAAAGCTTGCGGATATTGAACTTGTTCCGCTGGGCAACCGCGCGGATTTAAAGCGAATGATAAAGACGGATGCCGAAATCGAGCATATGCGCACGGCGGAGAGAATCGGTGATGTTGCGCTCGGCGAGGTCTTACCTTATATAAAGACGGGCGCGAGAGAATGTGACATTGCCGCCGAGCTTGAATACAGAATGAGAAAGCACGGCGCGGAACGCACATCTTTTGAAACGATAGTCGTATCGGGCGAAAAGTCGGCAATGCCGCACGGAAAGCCTAATGAAAAGATACTTGAACGCGGCGATTTTGTCACGATTGACTTTGGGTGCGTATATAAGGGGTATTGTTCGGATATGACGCGCACTTTTGTAATGGGCGAAATATCAAAAGAACAAAAAAAGGTGTATGATACCGTTCTTGCCGCACAGAAAGGGGGACTTAAATCCATTCGCTCCGGGGTATGCGGTGCGGAATGTGACGCTGCGGCACGCAGAGTTATCGAGGATGCCGGATACGGAAAATATTTCGGACACGCGCTCGGCCACGGAGTGGGCGTTGAAATTCACGAATTGCCGACGCTTTCGCCTAAATCTAAAATTATTCTCAAAGAGAATATGGCTGTGACCTGTGAACCGGGAATATATATCGGCGGCATCGGCGGCGTGAGAATCGAGGACTTGGTTATAGTGAAAAAAGACGGGTATGACAACCTTTCCTCGTTCGATAAAAACCTTATTATATGTGAATAATTGTAAACTGTATAAAAATATCGCCGTTTTTTTCTGATAATTATTAAAATTTTTCTTGAAATATGTAAAACGGTGTGATATACTGATATATAAAGATTATATTTGATAAAAATAGTAATTACAGTATTTAATGAAAGAGGGAATAAATGTGAACATCACAGTAACCAAGACAACTTCACCTAAACAAAAACCGCAGGGAGATTTGACTTTCGGGGATATTTTTTCGGATCATATGTTCGTTATGGATTACGACCCGCAAAACGGTTGGCATGACGCAAGGATTGTTCCTTACGGGCCGATAACGCTTGAACCGTCTGCAATGGTGTTCCACTATGCACAAGAGATATTTGAAGGCTTAAAGGCGTATATGTCAAAAGACGGTCACGTTCGTCTTTTCCGTCCTTATAAAAATTTTGAAAGAATGAATGTTTCCGCTGACAGACTTGCGATTCCGCCGGTTGACGTTGATTTTTGCGTTGAGGCGCTTAAACAGCTGGTTGAGCTTGATAAAGATTGGATTCCGAAACAAGAGGGTGCGTCTTTGTACATCCGTCCGTTTATTATTGCAACTGACGAGTGTCTCGGCGTTCGTCCGTCAAACAAGTATTCGCTCTATATTATCTGTTCGCCGAGCGGTCTTTATTATCCCGAGGGTCTTAACCCGGTTAAGATTTATGTTGAGGATAAATATGTTCGTACCGTTCGCGGCGCAACGGGCTTTACCAAGACGGGCGGTAACTATGCGAGCAGCATAAAGGCTCAGGTTATTGCGCACGACCGCGGATATTCACAGGTTCTGTGGCTTGACGGTGTGGAACAGAAGTATATCGAAGAAGTCGGCTCGATGAACATATTCTTTAAGATTGACGGCGAGGTTGTTACGCCGATGCTTAACGGAAGTATTTTGAGCGGTATAACGAGAATGTCAACGATTGAGCTGTTAAAGCACTGGGGTATTCCGGTATCGGAACGCAGAATTTCTATTGAAGAAGTTTATGAAGCGTATAAATCAGGCAAGCTTGAAGAATGCTTTGGTACGGGTACGGCGGCTATTATCTCTCCTGTCGGTGAACTTAAGTGGGAGGATAAGATTATGCCGGTGAACAATAACCAAATCGGCGAGGTAACACAGCGTATTTTCGACACAATCACGGGAATACAAACAGGCACGGCAAAAGATGAGTTTGGTTGGGTCTTGACTGTTGACTGATAAATTTGTGCTCGGAACACTTAATTTAAGTGTGATTTTAGGCACGGAATTAATATATAAGGCGTATGGTTTGTTCTGATACAGATTATGCGCCTTATGTGATATAATAAATATTGTAGGGGTTGCAAAATTATACGTATAACCGCTTAATTTGATTAATATTTCACGGGACGGTTCATAACCGTCCCGCACATTTAAACAGAATGTATGCAAAATCATGTAGGGGCGGGCTCTCGTCTGCTAACTCGGTCAAATTGCAAAACGATAGCCACCGGTAATCTGCGACCTTGACCACCCGATCAAATTGCGAAACGATTGCTGTCGGCAATCTGTGACCTTGTTACTTCACAGATGCGAATAAACGGCACAAATTATGCGGAATAACAGAATTGGCAAATCAAAAGGAGGATATATAATGGAAAGAGGAAGCGGAGTGCTTTTGCACATTACATCATTGCCGTCACCTTACGGAATCGGAACTCTCGGCAGATGTGCATATGAATTTATAGATTTTTTGAAACGTGCGGGACAAAAGTATTGGCAGATTCTGCCCATATCCCCGACAGGGTTCGGCGATTCGCCGTATCAGTCATATTCGACCTTTGCCGGGAATCCGTATCTGATTGATTTGGATATGCTCAGCGAAAGCGGAAAGTTAAACCCCGAAACGTACAGAAATATTAATTGGGGTGATAATTCCGAATTTGCCGATTACGGAAAGCTCTTTGAAAACCGTTTTAAGGTTCTCAAAGAGGCGTATCGTGCCGACAGAGATGACATAAAAGAGGAACTCGCCGAGTTCCGCAGCAGTGAGGCATATTGGGTTGAAAATTATGCAATGTTTATGGCGCTTAAATTCGAATACGGTTTAAAACCGTACTGGGAATGGCCGGATGAGATTAAATTTCGTGATTTTGAGGCTATGAACGATGCGTATAACCGACTTCAGGACGAAATAGAATTTTGGATTTATACGCAATATAGATTTTTTGAGCAATGGAAAAAACTGAAAGAATATGCTGAAAAGAATGAGATAAAAATTATCGGTGATATTCCGATGTATGTCGCCGAGGACAGCGCGGACGCGTGGGCGCATAACGAAATTTTGAAACTCGGAAAAGGCAGACGTCCTCTGTGCGTGGCAGGTTGTCCGCCCGATTATTTTTCGCCCAAAGGACAGCTTTGGGGAAATCCCGTGTATAACTGGGATTATCTCAAAAGCACCGGGTATGAGTGGTGGATAAAGAGAATAAAGTCAATGCTTAAATGCTGTGACATTGTTCGTATCGACCATTTCAGGGCATTTGCGGATTATTTCTCGATTCCGTTCGGAGATGAGGATGCAACGGGCGGAGAATGGCAAAAAGGTCCGCGCGAGGATTTCTTTGATGTTTTAAAAGCCGAGCTGGGCGAAAATCCACCGATTATTGCCGAGGATTTGGGAATGATAGACAAGCCCGTGCGCGACTTGCTTAAATACACAAAATTCCCCGGTATGAAGGTTTTACAGTTCGCTTTCGACCCCGAAAGCGACAGTGAATACCTTCCGCATAAGTATAACAAAAATTGCGTTGCGTATATCGGAACTCACGATAATGCGACTCTTGCCGGCTGGCTTGATACCGCGGACAAAAAAGAAGTCGATTTTGCGAGAGAATACCTGCGGCTTAAAAACCTTTGTAACTGTGATGAAAAGCGCGAGGTAATAAAATGCCTTATGGCGACCGTCGCTGATGTTTCGATTATTACGATGCAGGACATTCTCGGTCTTGATAACCGTGCGAGAATGAATGTTCCGTCGCGTGCCGACGGGAACTGGCAATGGCGGCTTATGCTGAATTGGGTGTTTTTTGACGAAACGGCGGATTGGATAAAAAAGATAACTCAAACATACGGAAGATAAGATTTTTCGGTGCGGCGGTTCATAAATAATGACGATGACCGTCCGTGCGGAATTTTACGGTCGAATATGATTTTCGGGAGGATAAAACGTGATAAAAATTGACGGTGTGGTTGAATCGATTATATATTCAAATAACGAAAACGGATATACTGTCTGTGATGTTGCATACGGGGGTTCGCTTATCACAATGACGGGATATATGCCCGATTTGACCGAGGGCGAGAGGATAGAGGCGCACGGCGATTGGGTTGTGCATATTGAATACGGCGACCAGTTCAAAGTCGAGTATTACGAACGCCATCTTCCGTCAACCGAGGACGAAACGGAAAAGTATCTTGCCTCGGGCGTTCTGCCGGGGATTGGCAAGGCAACGGCAAAAAAGATTGTAAAGATGTTCGGCGCGGATGCGCTTGACGTGATAGAGAACACGCCTGAAAAGCTTTTGGCAATATCGGGACTGACGCTCAAAAAAGTTGATGAGATTCATAAAAAATTTATTGAGCTTATCGGTGTGCGTGAGGTAATCATATTCTTTCAGAAGTTCGGACTTTCGCCGTCTGCCGCGGTTAAGGCATACGCGGTTTTCGGGGCGGATACGGTCAATAAAATAAAAAATAATCCGTACATTGCCGCTGACAGCGTTGACGGAATAACTTTTAAAACCGCCGATGCGATGGCTCTTGAACTCGGGTTTGACAAGGCGGCACCCGAGAGGGTAATGAGCGGAATAAAGTTTCTCTTGCGGCAAATCGGATACCTTAACGGACATACGTTCCTGCCGCGCAGTACCGTTTCGTCACAAGCGGCACAGATGCTGGAAATTGATTGCGGCGTTGCCGAAAACGCAATATCGGATATGTTGCTGTCGGAACAGCTCTTTCAAGAGAATATGGGCGAGTTTGACGCAATATATCTTGCCGAATATTATAACGCCGAAAGGCGTGTGGCAAAAAGGCTGTTGGAAATGTCGGGAATTATTTTTGAAACCGACATAGCAGAGATGAACAGTCTTATCGAAAAGGTTGAAAAAAGAAACGGAATAGTTCTTGCCGAGGCTCAAACCGATGCGGTAAACTGTGTTTTTCAAAACGCCGCAACTGTTATAACGGGCGGTCCGGGTACAGGTAAGACGACAATTATCAAAACGATAATTGATATTGCCGAAACAACAGGAAAAAAGGTAATGCTCACCGCGCCGACGGGAAGAGCGGCAAAGAGAATGAGCGAGGTCTGTGGAGAGGAGGCAAAGACGATTCACAGACTTTTGGAGATTACCCCGGGTGAGAGCGAGGTCGGCAATCGTTTTGCCAAAAACGAGAATAACAAACTTGACTGTGATATTTTGATTGTAGATGAGATGTCAATGGTGGATATATTGCTGATGGACAGTCTGCTTGCTGCGATGTCGGCCGGAACGAGAATAGTAATGGTCGGCGACAGCGACCAGCTTCCGTCCGTGGGTGCCGGAAACGTGCTTAAAGATATAATCGAAAGCGATTCGATTTCCTGTATCAAGCTGACCGAGATTTTCAGACAGGCGCGCGAGAGTATGATTGTCGTAAACGCGCACCGTATAAATCACGGCGAGATGCCGATGTTCAACGATGCCGATAACGATTTCTTTTTGGTTATGCGCGATGACCCATTGACGATACCCGATACGATTGCGGATTTATGCGCAAGGCGGCTGCCGAGGTTTTACGGGTTTAACGGGATTTCTCAAATTCAGGTTTTGACCCCAACGCGAAAGTCGCTCATCGGTGTGGCGAATCTGAACGCCATATTACAGGACAAGCTGAATCCGCCGTCACCCGACAGAGAGGAATATTCAACGGCGCGGTGTACATATCGTCTCGGCGATAAGGTTATGCAGATTAAGAATAATTATCAAATGGAGTGGGAAAGGCTTGACGGAACCGAAAAGGGCCTTGGCATTTTCAACGGTGATGTCGGGTTTATCTCGGACATAAACAAGAATTCTCAAAAGATGACCGTTATATTCGATGACAGGGCGGTCATATATGATTTTATGTTGCTTGACGAACTTGAACTTGCGTATGCCGCAACGGTTCATAAAAGCCAGGGCAGCGAGTTTGACGCGGTGATAATGCCGATGTGCGAAACACACAGGCTTTTGATGACGAGAAATCTTTTGTACACCGCGATTACAAGAGCGAAAAAACTTGTCGTCCTTGTCGGAAACGAGGATGTCATAAAACAGTATGTAGACAACGATAATATTCAGCGGCGTTTTTCGGGGCTGAAATACAAAATGCGAATTTTTTAGGATAATAGGATAAGGAGAATTGATATATGGAGTATTTTGCTCTGCCGCTGCAAAACTTGATAGAGGAATTTGAAAAGCTGCCCGGGATAGGCAGCAAGACAGCTCAGCGGCTTGCGTTTTTTATATTAAATCGTTCAAAAGAGGACGCACAAAAATTTGCGGCGGCAATAATCGATGCAAAGGAAAGTCTGTGTTATTGCAAGGTGTGTCAGAATCTTTCGGACAGAGAGGTATGCGGAATATGCGACAATCCGATGCGCGACCACAGCGTGATTTGCGTTGTCGAAAGTCCGCGCGATGTTATTCAGATAGAAAAAACGAATGAGTTTTCGGGTGTGTATCATGTCCTGCACGGTGCGATTTCGCCGATGGATAACGTGGGACCCGATGATATAAGGATAAAAGAACTTATCGCGAGGATTTCGGGCGGTGACGTTAAAGAGGTAATTATGGCGACAAACCCGAATTTAGAGGGTGAAACAACGGCAATGTATATTTCAAAGCTGATAAAACCGTTCGGAATAAATGTGACGAGAATTGCGCACGGTGTGCCGGTCGGCGGCGAACTTGAATTTGCCGATGAAATAACATTGTCGAGGGCGCTCAAAGGCAGGGTCGAGATATAACTAAATCAAGATGTCCCCCGCCTCTATAGGCGGCGGGGTTCCCCTTAATTTTTTCAGTGGGAGTATAATCTCCCACTGAAAACGTTGAATGACGGGGCTAAAGCCCCTTATTGAAAAATGCTTGGATTGCAAAGTGAAAGGTATTTTGGATGAAGAAAAACGATGTTTATGAGATAAAAATAACCGGAATGACCGATGACGGAAGCGGAGTTGGCAGGGCGGAAAATATGGCGGTGTTTGTGCCGTATACCATTGTCGGTGAAACCGTCAGGGTAATCATAATAAAAGTAAACAAAAGTTATGCAATAGGCAAGCTGACAGAGGTTGTCGTTCCGTCCGAGATGCGCACAAAGGCGGAATGTCCGTATTTTTATAAATGCGGCGGATGCGGCCTTCAGCATATGGATTATCGCGCCGAGCTTGAATATAAACAGAAAAAAGTCGAGGATTGTATGACGAGATTGGGTGGATTTGACGCGAGCGGAATAATGACGCCGATTGTGCCGAGCGAAAAGATTTATCGCTATCGGAACAAGGTTCAGATGCCGATTGGAACTGACGGAATCGGGTTTTACCGCCGAAACAGCCACGATGTCATACCGATGACGGATTGTCTGTTACAGAGCGAAAATGCGCGCGAGATTTCGGCGGCGGTCAAAGAGTGGAAGGATAGGTTTGGCGTTGCGGCATATGATGAAAAAAGCGGCAAGGGCGAGCTTAGACACATTTATACGAGAGAAGCCGACGGCGGCGAGCTTATAGTGATTGTCACCGCGAATGACAAATTACCGCACGCCGTTGAGTTGGTCGAAATATTGAAGACGGTCGGCGAGCGCAATAATTTTGAGATTGCCGGTATAATTCAAAACATAAATTCAAAGCGAACAAATGTGGTACTCGGTGACAAAAATATCGTACTTTGCGGCTGTGATAAAACGTGGGATATACTGGGTGGAACGAAATTCGAGATTTCGCCGAACTCATTTTACCAGGTCAATAAAAGTCAAACGGTCAGATTATATAATATTGCCGCAAAAGCGGCAGGGCTGCGCGGCGGCGAAACTGTGTGGGATTTGTATTGCGGAATAGGAACAATAGGATTGTTTTGCGCAAAGTCGGCAAAGGCGATTGTGGGCATCGAGTGCGTTCCGCAAGCGGTCGAAAATGCCAAGCGCAACGCCGAAATAAACGGAGCGGCAAACGTAAAATATTATTGCGGAACGGCAGAAAAAACAGCGGAGAGAACCGTGAGAGAGAATGACAGACCCGATGTTGTGTTTCTTGACCCGCCGCGAAAGGGATGTGACGAGTCGCTTTTGGATACCGTTGCAGAGGTTGCCCCGAATAAAATAGTGTATATCTCGTGCAAGCCGTCAACGCTCGCCAGAGATATAAAATATCTTTTCACAAAAGGATATACGCCCGAAAAGATAACCCCTGTCGATATGTTCCCCCGCACACCCCATGTGGAGTGTGTAGTATTGCTTTCCCACAAAAAGCCAGACGGACATATCAACGTAAAAGTTGAGTTTGGTGAGGATGAGGGAAAAGTTCCACTTGATAATATCGCTAAAAGAGCCGAAGAATACAAGCCCAAGGAACGAGTGACCTACAAAATGATAAAGGAGTACATAGAAGCTAAATACGGCTTCAAAGTACATACCGCATATATCGCAGAGGTAAAGAGAGATTTAGGCTTGCCGATGTATGATGCTCCTAATGCGGTAGAAGAATTGAAACAGCCGAGGAAGCATCCGACAGCGGAGAAAGTGGAAGCGATAAAGGATGCGTTGAAGCATTTTGAAATAATCTAAATATATATATCTGATACCATTTTATAGCCGTTTGTTCAAGCTTTGAGCAGTCGGTTATTTGGCTATCTGGATTTTTAGAACTATCGAAAAAGAAGAAAAGATTGTATAATATATGTGGAGCAAGTGAAAATGTGTAAAAAAGCTATCTTTATATTATAGAGGAGAATGTAGAGTAAATATGGGATTTTCAAAAAATGATTTTGAAAAAGTAGATTTGCGGATTAAAAAAATAACAGAACAGACTGTTGAGCAAATAGAAATAGATTCAGAATTACCTCCAACAATAGAGCAATTAGAAGATAATAATAGAACCTACTCTATCATGGCAGCCATACTATTTATTGATATTCGTAAGTCAACATACTTAACGGAAAATAGCCAAGCAAAAAGTATGGTTAAAATATATCGCTCATTTATGAGAATGGCAGTTGATTGTGTTAGAAAAAATGGAGGAGTTACAAGACAATTTCTGGGTGACAGAATTATGGGTGTATTTATTGACTCTGCTGATGAAAACGGGAATATCGTGGACAGTGCAACAGATAAAGCAATTAATGCGGCAAGAAGTTTACAGACTGTGATTGATTATAGCTTGAATAAATATTTGAAAACTAATGTTAATGGGAAAGTTATTGAATGTGGTATTGGAATTGATTATGGAAAGGTTCTTGTAACTCAGGTTGGTATGTATGGTCTGGAAAGTGATGAAAATAGAGAGAACGAAGTAGATTGTGTATGGGTTGGTAATACAACAAATTATGCAAGCAAATATTCAGACATAGCATCTGGGGGAGAAATATTTATTTCAGATAATGTTTTCAAGCAAATGTCAGATGAGTATAGGGAAGTTTTTGTAAAATCAGCAAAATATAAAGGAACAAAGTTATTCCAAGGCTATGTGACAAAGGATTACTATTTGGAGTTCTCAGAGGATTTAGGAAAAACAATCAAAATAGATGAAGATACAGCAGTAGAGTCGGATACATTTGCAGGATTGGCGGATGGCATTAGAGAAATCGAGAGATTAATAAATAGTCTGGTTCAACGAGAACGGGACTTAGCTATTTTAGAAGAAAGATTGAAGAAAGAAAATGATGAATTAAAGAGAAGGTTTTCGAATGAAAAAAACGAAAAAAATAAGGCGATAAATGAAAGGGAAAAAGCGAAAGAACAGCTACAAGCGGAAATTGAGACTACATATTCTTTTGTCAAAAAAATAATAAGTGGGTCTTTTTGTAGACAACTTGAATATATCGATAATATTGGTATTAATAGATGGTTAGATATAGATGAATTTTACCATGAATTAGGAAAGAAGCAAGGATATGATGAAGATATAATAAATGATAGTGTTTTTGAATTTATTGAGATATATGCTTACTTTGGGCGATATCGTGCGTCATATAGATATATGGTAAGTATGGCAAGAGAAAATGATACATGGGTATATATAAATGAATCGACTTTTAAATGGGCATGTGAACAGAATCTAGGTTGGCAAGTTATTGATGCAATGGAGAATAGCCTTAAAAATAATAAAATACGATATGAACATATAAAAGATTATGAAGAAAAAATTTGTAAATTGAAGAAAATAAGGGGATTTTAAATTATGGCACAGAATGATAATCAACAGCAGGAAAATAGAGCGTTTAAAAAAGAAGATGCTTATGAAACACTGGGTATCATAAATACATGGATAGGAAATATGGATACCAAGGTTTCATTTGCATTAGCATTAGCAGGAGTTTTAATAGGTGTTATATTTGAAAAGGGCATGCCCAGTGCATTTGAAAGAATAACAGAGGTATCAAAACTGGCAGAACTATCTGGCGGAGAAATTATAGCAGCCATTCTGGTTGCACTGCTATATTTATCAAGCTTTATTTCTATTTTGTGTTTTATGTTATCTATTATTGCAAGAGTGAAAAATCTTAATAATGCACCATCTATTTTTTTCTTTGGCTCTATTGGAAATATGACATTGGAGAATTATAAGAGTGCCGTAAAAGATATGGACGAAAAAGAAATGATAGATGATTTAGAAGAACAGATACATACAAATTCGAAAATATGTAGTCTAAAAGCAAAATGGTATAACAAAGGGATAAGATTTTTATTGGTCACAGTTGTTCTGTGGTTTGTGTGTATGATTTTCCAGTTGTTATAATAGGAGGTGAGAGTATATGGAATCAAAAAAAGAAAGTTCTTATACATATAAGGTTGAAGATAGTGCAAGTAGAATGGATGATATATTAGATGCAGATGACAATGATTATCAAGACAATGAAAATAGTATACCTGCACGAAATAAATTGACTTATAAAAATGGATATTATGTAAATGTCACAGCACTTTTTATTGATATTGTAGATTCGTCCAAATTAACAGATGGTCATAAAAGACCTACACTAGCCAAAATGTATCGCGCTTTTTTATCAGAATGTGTTGCAATAATGAATTCATGGGAAATGTGTAAAGAAATTAATATAAATGGTGATTGTGTTTGGGGAGTTTTTGAAACTCCTAAAAAATCGGATGTTGATAATGTCATTTCTGTGGCTGCTCAGTTAAATAGCATGATTAAAATTTTAAATTATAAATTAAAGAAAAAAAAGTATGATATTTTATCAGTCGGGATAGGAATTGATGATGGAAGAGCCTTAATGGTAAAAGCGGGATACTCTGGAAGTGGGATTAATGATGTTATTTGGATGGGAGATGTTGTAAATACTGCTTGCCATTTAGCAAATAAAGCAGGAAGAGGAATAAGAAATAAAATAGTTGTAACGGAACAAATATACAATAATTTAAATGATAGTCACAAAAAGTTATTATCTGAATTTGTTGATGGAGAAACCACACTGTATGAAGGTGATATTATTAGAAAGGATATGGATAAATGGTACAACGAAAATTGTAAGTAGAAGTTATCATGCAGTAGTTGGTATGGATAGCAGCACAGGCAGCTATCGCAAATAGGTAGGAGTTCTCTTTCCTTTGAATTGCCACTTAGTTTCGAGCAGGCAGCAGCCTATCGAAAGGCTAACAGACAGTATGTAAGGAAAAATCAGTGGAGAGATACCACTGTAAGGGCATTCATAGACCTTGATTAACAGTTAAATATGATAAGCGTATCATTAGAAATAGTGGTACGCTTATTTTTGTGTGCCGAGTATGGCACTTAACTTGGCGGTGAAAGTCCGCTATGGGGGTACAT
>URAN01000067.1 GCA_900545865.1 uncultured Eubacteriales bacterium | reverse complement strand
AGACCTGCCGCCGCTTGCAGCAAATGAAATGCCGATATTCATTCAAAACTTTGTTGAGGATTTCTTTGAAATACCCTGTGAGTATCAGGAAGCATAAGGATTGTACTTTTATACTTTTATTTGTTTCTTCGAACATTAACTCACCTTTTAAAAATTAATTATATTAAACAGTATATCACACAAGACAAAAAATTACAATGTTATATTCTAAAAAAAACGCCGAAATGAGTTGACAAATCTGTTTATTTTGTTATAATTAGGTTACATTACATTTTTTTATAAAATTAAGGAGAGTTAATTATGTTAAACCTAACTGATGATATTGTTGAACTCAATCGCGATGTTGAACCTTTGATTGTTCAAGGTACGGCAAGTCGAACAAGGTTTTTCAAATCTGTTGCCGATGATAAGTTCACACCGCTTCAATTTGTCCATTTCTCGGATATTCACGCTGTTTTGGATTTGTGGAACAGAACCGTTGAATACATAAATTATTATAAAGAATACATTTCATTCGGATTGCATTCGGGGGATTATTGCGGAAATAATCAACAGCTTTACGCGGATTTTTATAACTACGGAATTCCCTGTGACCGTCCGATTTATAACTGTGTCGGAAACCACGACACTTTTCATACCAGAAAATGGATAAAGAACACAAAAGAATCCGCACACAAACTTTTGTTTGCGCCGATGAATGATGATTCCGTTGAGGGAACGGTTTATCTCGACTGTGACTTTTCTATGACATATTATAAAGATTTTCCGAAATCAAACCTTCGCCTAATCGTTCTTGACCAATACTATGATATTGAGCTTCAGTGTGAATGGCTCAAAAATATTTTGAATGATGCGAGAGAAAAAGAACTTTGCGTTATAACCTCAATGCACGAGCCTACCGCTTACGTTCATGACACATTCGGCGTTACATTCCATTCGATAAACGATTGGAAAACCGTAGAGGGTAAGATCCCGATTTGCCCGTTTGAACCGATTATCGCTGACTTTATCAAGTCAGGCGGCTGTCATATAGTAAATCTTGTAGGTCACGTTCATCATGATTTGTTCGGAATGACCGATAACGGTGTTTTGAACTCTGCTGTTCCGAGCGCAACGAATTGGGACGGTTGGTGTGATGGAAAGCGTATCAGAGGTACGAGAACATATGACTGCTTTAACGTTGTAAGCATTGATGCGAATCTGGGACTTCTTAAAATTGTAAGAGTCGGAAACAACGTTGACCACTATTTCAGAAGTCAACGTTCACTTTGCTTTGATTATATAAACAAGAAAGTAATATCAAACAACTAAAGGTTACTATATCAAAACCGCAAGTGTATAAACACCTGCGGTTTTGATATTGAGTTTAAATTTTTATTTCAAAATATCGCCCACACCGTCCATTATGTATGTCGGACGATACGGAAAGTCTGAAATCATATCTTGTGATGTAACACCGCTGAGAACCAGAACCGTGTCAATCAGCGATTCAAGGCCCGAAATAATATCGGTGTCCATTCTGTCGCCTATGAACACAGTGTCCTCTGTATGGCACGAAAGAGCCTTGTTTGCATGCCGAACCATAAGCGGATTCGGCTTTCCGACAAAGTACGCTTTCTTGTTTGTCGCAATTTCAATCGGTGCAATCAGTGCACCTGTTGCAGGCATAATTCCGTGTTCGGTCGGCCCTGTAATATCGGGATTTGTGCCGATGAGCTTTGCTCCTTTGTTCACAAGAGCGATAGCCTTTTCAATCTTTTCGAAATTATACGTCCGTGTATCACCGACAATAACATATTCGGGATTTACATCATTCATATCAACTCCACAGTCATACAACGCATTTGCAAGCCCCGCTTCACCGATAACATATGCTGTACAACCGGGATTTTGTGTGGAAAGAAATTCCGCCGTTGCGAGCGCGCTTGTGTAAAAATGCTCTGCTGAAACATCAAGCCCCATTCTTCCGAGTTTGCGGCTTAGTTCTTGCGGAGTACGCTCTGAACTGTTGGTTAAGAAAATAAATTCTTTTTCGTTTTCCTGAAGCCAGTTCACAAAATCAACGACTCCGGGTAAAAGATTGTTTCCGTGGTACAGAACGCCGTCCATATCGCTTATAAAACCTTTTTTGCTTCTTATCTTTTCGTACATACTTTCATTGCCTTTCTGTCCGCAATATCGGCATATATCCCCATACGGACAAATCGGGGCAGCCGGAATAATGTATTTTTCAATAATAGTTTATGTTCAAAACCATGAACATAAACCATTATATCATAGCAATCGGAAAATTACAATACATTTTCGGTAAAATATACCTTAAATTTATTTTTTAAACGAAACAGTAACAGTTGTACCTTTATCGACCTCACTTTGTAACGATACAACTGCATTGTGATACATTGCTGCGTGCTTTACAATAGATAATCCCAAACCCGTACCGCCTTCGGCTTTTGAACGGCTTTTATCGACCCGATAAAATCGTTCAAAAACTCTGTCTTGTGATTGTGGAGGAATACCGATTCCCGTATCGCTGATCGACAGGTTTATTTTTTCGCCGTCATCGGAAATTTTTAAATCAACCCTGCCGCCGACTTTGTTATACTTAATCGCATTGTCACAAAGATTATAAATCATCTCGTCAATTATACGGCGGTCGCCTGTAATCCGCGTATTTTTTCCCGTGATGTCAAACTTTATATTCTTTTTATCCGCACTCGGTTTGAGGCGATTGATTATTTCTTTTGACAGTTCAAAAATGTCTATGCTTTCATCATTTAAATGCTCGCTCGTTTCGTCAAGCTCGGATATTTTGATTATATCCGCAACAAGATTGATAAGTCTTTGTGCCTCGGTATAAATCGATGATGAAAAGTCTTTAACCGTTTCATCAGTCAGTCCGCCTTCTTTCATCAGTTCGGCAAAGCCCGAAATAGATGTAAGCGGCGTTTTGAGTTCATGCGATACATTGGCGGTAAACTCGCGCCGCATCTGTTCGCGATGTTCCGTCTCTGTAACATCGATTATAACCACAACCGTCCCCATTATATCTCCGCCGCTTTTGACCGGGTTGGCGATGAGCGTATAGATCCTGTCATCATATTTCATTTTGTTTTCGATATGCTGACCGCCGAGAGCGTCCGATATTGTACGGCGAAAGTCTGATGTGCGGTTAAGACTGAACACGTTTTCCGCATCGTCGGAAAGTTCGGTCTCTGTATCAGGGGTTATAATCTCGCGCGAAAGATCATGATTGTCTTTTGCATTCAACAGCTTTAACGCCGCGGAGTTACAGGATAAAAGCCGAAAGCTTTTATCGACAACCAAAAAACCTTCGCTCATATTCTCTGTTATAAGTCTAAATTCCTCTTGAAGATGCCGCGCGTTCTCTATCTGTGCCGAAATTGTTCGGTTTTGCTTAACTATTTTATGCAAGAGCGGCGATAATTCTTCATATGTATCACTTTCCTCAGGGTTATCGAGATTAATTGAATTTATCGGTTTTATAACTCTTTTTGAAACCCTGGTCGATAATACAAACGAAAGGATAAGAGCAAAAACAATGACAAATATCAAGGGTTGAACCAATCCGAGAAAGATTGTTACGATACTGTATTGCGTTGCGGAAATTCTCAAAACATTACCGTTATCCAATTTTTTTGCATAATAAAATGTCTTTTCGGTCAATGTCTTTGAATATCGCGTTGACGAGCCGTAACCGTTTTTTTGGGCATCGATAAACTCAATGCGGTCAGCGTGATTTTCCATTTCATCCGCATTTGCGTTTGTGTCGGCGATAACCGTACCGTCTTGCGAAATAAGCGTTATTCGCTTGTCCTTGTCTGAAAAAGTTTTAAAAAAACTTTTGTAATCGTCTTTTATCGAATATGCAATATAATCAATTTCGCCTTTTAATTCATTTTCTGTTTGGTGTTCAAAAAACGAGTACAAAACAGAAAACGTCAAAAGAAAGCACGCAGCCAGAACGATAATACAGGTTATAAATGTCGAGCGAAATATCTTATGCGTCATTTTCTTCTCCTCCGATTCTGTAACCTACATTTTTAACGGTTTTGATAAGAGATCCCGCCTCTTTAAGCTTAACTCTGAGCTTTCGGATATGTACGTCAAGGGTACGCGATTCATCATAATATTCGCCCCATATTTTTGTTAAAAGAGTATCTCGCGAAACAACGTTTCCGTCTGCTTCCAGCAAAACGAGCAAAAGCGAATATTCTTTAAAAGAAAGCGTGATTTCTTCGCCGTCAACCTTTACAATATGTTTTTCGGGGTCAACAAAAAGCGCACAGATTTCGTATGTTTTTTTCTTTGTTTTAAGACGGTTAAATCTGCGCAGTAAAGCTTTTACCCGAGAAATAAGCTCGGTCATGCCGAACGGTTTTGATATATAATCGTCCGCACCCAAATCAAGCCCGGTTACTTTGTCAAACTCGCTGTCCTTTGCCGTAAGCATGATAATCGGCAAATCCTCGGTTTCGTGCATTGTTCTGAGCTTTTTCAATATCGACAGACCATCTTCCTGCGGCAGCATTATATCGAGCATAATCAAATCCGGGATTTCTGTCTTTGTTTCGTTCCAAAACTCGGACGGAACAGCAAAACCTTTGACATCATATCCCTCTTTTGTCAGGGCGTAACTCACCAATTTTCTGATATTGTCATCATCTTCAACAAGATATATCATTAATAATCACTCCATTTTTTAGAAAGTCCGCAATTTCGGATACGTTGCCCAGCACATATTTTGTATATTGTTTCAGATACTTTTTATCATTATCTTTTTCCGCGACCCCAACAGCCGTAACATTGCTGTTCTTGGCAAAATCCATATCAATCAGGGTGTCACCGACCATTATAATCTCACTTGGTGCAAGGTTATATTTCCTGCATATAGTTTTCACATAATATGGATTTGGTTTTGCGGGATGTATTCCGTCAAATGTGAATACTTCATCAAAATAATCCGCAATTTTCAACTTATTTAAAAATTGTTCGGCAACCGGAATCCAAAAATCTTCAAATTTCATCAGTGTTCCGTCTTTGTCAAAAACTATGGCTTTTATATTCAAGTGCTTTCCTGCTTTCTATTATACCAAAAAATATTTCATAAAGCAACTATAATTATTTTTTATTCCGCGTGCTTTCCTGTAATGGAATAAATGACCCATTCGGCAATGTTTTCGGCATGGTCGCCGATTCTCTCAAAATACTTTGCAATCATAAGCAGGTCAATAAGTGCCTCGGCATCGCCTGTTCCGTCTTTTATTGCCGAGATAAGCTCGCCTTTGATTTTTAAGAAAAGGTTATCCACCGTATCATCGTGCAAAATTACACTCTGTGCTATGTCCATATCACGCTTTACGAACGAGTCAATACTATCGGTTACCATTTTTATTGTTGCACGCGCCATATCGCCGATATGTACGTTTTCTCTTAAATTGGTTTTGTTTACAAACTTAACTATTTCAGCAATATCCGATGCCTGGTCGCCGATTCGTTCCATATCCGAAATCATTTTAAGCGCAGCGGATATAAGTCTTAAATCCGTTGCCACCGGTTGTTGATGCAAAATAAGTCTCAAACATAAATTTTCAATATCTCTTTCTTTTCGGTCTATTTGTTTATCGGTATCTATTACCTTTTCTTTAAGCGCCGAATCATTGTCAATAAGGTATTTTGCCGCACCCGAAATTGCTTCTTCGCACAGCGCACCCATAGTTATAAGCTCGGTATTGAGCTGTGATAATTGTTCGTCAAAACGATTTCTCATTATCCGAACCTCCCTGTTATATAATCTTCCGTCCGTTTATCCGACGGGGTTGAGAACATTTTTTCGGTATCGTCGAATTCAACTATTTCTCCGAGCAGGAAAAACGCTGTTTTATCGGCTATACGCACCGCTTGCTGCATATTATGCGTTACTATTATGATAGAATAACTATCTTTAAGTTCAAGAGCCAAATCCTCGATTTTTGATGTGGAAATGGGGTCAAGTGCGCTTGTTGGTTCATCCATAAGCAAAACCTCAGGTTCAACAGCGAGCGCTCTTGCTATGCAAAGTCTTTGCTGTTGACCGCCGCTCATCGACAGAGCGCTTGTTTTTAGCCTGTCTTTGCATTCATCCCATATTGCCGCCTGTTTAAGCGAGCGTTCAACTATTTCATCGAGCTTAACCTTTGATTTTATTCCGTGAACGCGCGGACCGTATGCAATATTATCATATATACTCATCGGAAAGGGGTTAGGCTTTTGAAACACCATTCCGACGCGCTTCCTCAATACGGTAACATCAATATCGTGATATATATCTGTATCGCAAAGAGTTACATTTCCCTCTATTCGGCATCCCTCAACCAAATCATTCATTCGGTTAAGCGTTTTTAAAAATGTGGATTTTCCGCATCCCGACGGACCGATAAGGGCGGATATTTTCTTTTCGGGAAGGCTTATATTTATATCTTTTAAAGCATGATTTGTCCCGTACCATAAATTAAGGTGTTTGGTTTTAATTATTTCACTCATTTTCCCGTTCCTCCTTTTTTAAACTTGTATGCCGCAAATTTGGCGGCGAGATTTATTATAAATGTTAATATCAAAAGTATTGCGGCTATTGCAAAAGCGATGTTAAATTCACCGCGCTCTTTTGCGTACATATAAAGCGCAACGGTGAGGGTTGAGCCTGCATTATTGGGCAGCGGCGCGGATAAAAATCCTATTATTTCGTTTGCCATACCTGCGGTAAAGAGCAATGCGGCGCTTTCGCCCACAATTCGCCCGATTGACAAAATACACCCCGTCACTATTCCGTCAATTGACGATGGCAGAATGACCGTGCGTATCATATGCCACTTTCCCGAGCCGAGACCGAGAGCACCCTCCCGATAGCTGTCGGGAACGGTTTTTAGACTTTCCTGAACGGTTCTGATTATGGTCGGAAGCGTCATAATTGCCAAAGTCATCGCACCGGCAACAAGGCTTGTTCCGAACGAAAAGAATCTGACAAAAATCAGCATACCGACAAGTCCGTATATTATTGACGGAATACCCGCAAGAGTTTCCGTTGCAAGCTCAATCAAACCGACAAGGCGCTTGTTTTTCGCATATTCGTTAAGATATACCGCCGAACCTATTCCGATAGGAAGAACAACGATTATCGTCATTAATATAACATAAACCGTGTTCAAAATATTTGGAAGAATGCCGATTGTTTCGCGAACTAAGCTCGGTTTACTTGTCAAAAATTGAATTGTAATATTCGGCAGACCTCTAAATAATATGTAACCTATTAAAAATGCAAGAAAAAGCAAAATTATTGTTGTCGCGGCATACATAAATGCCATTTTTATAAAATTACCCGTTTTTCGTCGTTTTGAAATTGTTTTATCCGAATTATTCATAGGTCAGTCCTTCTTTCTTTTTACAATCAAGTTGAGAACGGCATTTATTATCAGAATGAATATAAAGAGTACCAACGCAATCGAGAACAACGCCTCTCTTTGCAATCCCGATGAATATGACATCTCTGATGCGACCGCTGTTGTGAGGAAGCGGACGCTGCCGAATAATTTTGGCATATTTGACGCGTTGCCCGATACCATCATCACCGCCATTGCTTCGCCGATTGCTCTTCCCGTTCCGAGAACAACCGAGGCTAATATTCCGCTTTTTGCCGCAGGAACAACTACCTTAAAAACCGTTTCGGCTTTTGTTGCGCCAAGGGCAAGCGATCCCTCTTCGTACTCTTTCGGTACGGCACGGATTGCTGTCTCGGAAACACTTATTACCGATGGCAGAATCATAATCGAAAGAACAATTATTGCCGAAAAAAGCGTTGCTCCGTCAGGCAGATTAAATACCTCTCGAACCGTCGGAACAATTATAATCATTCCGACAAGGCCATAGACAACCGAGGGGATTCCTGCCAAAAGCCGAACCGCCTCACCTAGCATTGACGCAAACTTTTTCGGTGCAAACTTTGCAATATAGATTGCACACAATAATCCGAGCGGAACGCCGATTAGAATTGCGCCGATTGTGCCTATTACCGATGATGTTATAAACGGCAGTATTCCGTAAAGCGGAGATGCCGCCGTCGGTGCCCAAACCTTACCGAAAATAAATTGTACAAACCCGATTTTTCCTATTGCGGGTATTCCGGACACCAACAAGAACGCTGTTATAACTATTACAAACGCAAGTGCCGCAAGGCCGCAAATCGTAAATAAGGCATTCATTATACTTTCCGCTAATTTTTTATTGCCCCTTGCTTTTGTTGCATTTGTCATCGTTTTTGCTTTACATCTTAAGCCGCCTTTCGGCGGCTTTGAAGATGTGTTTTGGACAACTGCTGTGTCTGATAAGTTTTCTCTTGTTTTATTCATAAATTATCTCACCTGTTTAGCGAACAACCGGAATAGCACCGGCTTTTTCGATAAGGCTGTCTGCGTTTTTGCTTGTGGCAAAGTCAAAGAATTTTTGAGCTGCGTCGCTTAATTTTGAATCTTTTTTGGTTACGAGAACAAAGTCTCTCTGGATTTTATAACTTCCGTCTTGGATTGTCTCTTTTGATGGTGCAACGTTTTCGACTTTCAAAACTTTGATGCTGTCTTTTACCGCCGCAAGTGATGCATAACCGATTGCATTCGGGTTGCTCGATACTGTCTGGATTACGTCACCTGTTGATGTCAGTTCCTGATTGTATTTACATTTATCTTTCGTCTTTGTGATTGATTCAAATCCGTCACGAGTACCCGATGCCGCTTCTCTGCCGATTAATACAATCGGTGCATCGCTGCCGCCAACATCTTTCCAGTTCGTTACCTCTCCGGTATAAATCTTTGCGATTTGGTCAACAGTGAGGTTTTCAACACCGTTTTGAGGATTTACAATCATTGCGATTCCGTCTATTGCTACAACCGTGCCTTCCAAAGTCTGTTTTTCATCATCTTTGAGGTCACGGCTCGAAAGACCTATGTCACAACGACCTTCGCCTACCGCCTGGATTCCCGAACCCGAGCCCGTTGGGTTGTATGTAACCTTTACATTTTTGTTATCTTCCATATACGCCTCGCTGAGATAGCCGATAACTTTTTCCATTGATGTCGAACCGTCTGTTGATACTGTTGCTTGCTGAGATGAGTTTGTGTCTTGTGATGAGTTCGATGATGTCGGTTCAACATCGCCCGAACATCCTGTTATTAATGCGGATGCCAATACCGCTGTGGTTAAAATTGCTATGATTTTCTTCATAAAAAATCACTCTCCTTAAATATTTTGTTTTTATTTCTTACAGGTATCATTTTACAATATGTTATGTTAATTCCAAAAGCAATGTTATGTTAATTCTGTGTTAAATAATCAAATATCTCTCAAATCACATATGTGCGAGTAAAATTAATGCGTATTGAGTCAAAAATTGTCTATTTATACTATTGTAATTAAAAATCCAATCGTGTATAATAAAAACATTATATTAAAAAAGACATCGGAGGTTTTATTATGGCAAATAATGAATTAAACGGCAATGCTAAGTTCAAAAGCAACATCAAAGGAACTTTAATTCTTTTGATTACCGCAATGATATGGGGCGCAAGTTTTGTTTCCCAAAGTGCAGGTGCGGATATACTCGGTCCGAATTCATTTAACGGAATCCGAATGCTGTTAGGCTCTGTTGTGCTTATGCCGGTCTGTTTTGCTATTTCAAAATCACAAAAGAGAAAAGGTGCAAAACCCATAGATAAGAAAAAAGTTTTTACAGTCGGAGCGGTCTGCGGCATAGCGTTATGTGTGGCAAGCACGATTCAAACTTGGGGAATTACATTCACCACACCGGGAAAGTCGGGCTTTATAACCGCGATGTACATAATATTTGTTCCTATTATGAGCATATTGATAGGAAAGAAAATATCAGCCAAAACGCTTGTCTGTGCGCTTATCGCCATTGTCGGAATGTATCTTCTCAGCGTTGCCGGAAATGAGAGCGGAATTAATATAGGCGATGTTCTGACGCTTTTGTGCGCAGTGTTCTTTGCGATACATATTATATTGATTGACAGACACGCCCTTGATATAAATCCGATTTACTTTTCGTGCATACAGTTTTTTGTGTGCGGAATTATTAATATCGTTCTTATGTTTATTATCGAGCGTCCGACACTTGGAATGATTAAGGATTGCATTATCCCGATTTTGTACTCGGGAATAATGTCGTGCGGCGTTGCATATACGCTCCAGCCGTTCGGTCAAAGGTTCGCCGAACCGTCAACAGCGTCAATTGTTATGAGTCTTGAATCGGTTTTTGCAATGCTTTTCGGAGCAATCCTTCCGCCGAACAATATACCGAGTACGATTGAAATATTCGGTTGTATAATTATGTTTGCCGCAATTGTATTGAGTCAGCTTCCCGATGACTTTTTTAAAGTAAAGCGAACAAATCAACAAGCGGAATGATTTTGAAAATTTAAATAACGGAGTGAATTTTATGAGCAAAAACAAAAGCCGTTCGTCAAAAAAAGTTCTTGTTTCCGCCTGTCTGTACGGATATTGCTGCAGATATGACGGAAAGACGAATATGCTTAAAGATAAAACGTTTTTGGATTGGAAAAACCGAGGAATTTTAATTCCTGTATGTCCCGAACAACTCGGCGGACTTAAAACGCCGAGGAAGCCTTCCGAAATAAGGAGCGGCAGAGTCATAAATAATGCCGATGAAGACGTAACCGAACAATTTGAAAACGGAGCGGAAAAGGTTCTTGAAACAGCAAAAGAAAATAACGTATTGTTTGCAATAATGAAAGATAACAGTCCCTCTTGCGGATGCAAGCATATCTATGACGGAACATTCAGCGGTAAAAAGATTGACGGGAGCGGCGTATGCGCCGACCTGCTCTTAAAAAACGGAATCGTTGTTTTGTCAGAGGATGATATGAATGTCGCAAAAGTTTTATTCAACGAATAGTTTTATTATATTTATCGATAAGCATTAGTGAAAAAAGCATTGATTTTGGAGAAAATAGTAATTTTTTTGAGAAAAAGATGTTTTTTCAAAAAAATGCTTGACAAACGTAATGAAATGTGATATACTATTAAAGCTTTCGATAAATAGGGGTATAGCTCAGTTGGTAGAGCAGCGGTCTCCAAAACCGCGTGCCGTGAGTTCAAGTCTTACTACCCCTGCCAAAGTTAAAACCCTGCAAACGCTTGATGTAAGCTCGTTTGCAGGGTTTTTGTTTTAAATTCCAGAGGAGGGGTATTTTACAGTTATTGTAAAATACCCCTCCTCTTTTCACTTATTTTTATCTTTTTTCATCCCTATTGTAATATCAATTGTAATATTTTTTGCGCTTTATGCTTAGTGGTCACTTTTATATAAACCTCGGAAATTTTATAAAACTTTACACAAAATCCGAAATTGATTTGTACGCATTAATGTTATAACGTTTTTCGGATATTAATATATTTTTATTTGCATCGGTATCCCTTATAAAACATTTAATTCTATTTATTCCGGTTAAATTTATAGGTATTGTTTCATATGATGTTATGCTTTTTGTATCGATATCATATTTCTTTACGTCAACTTTTTCCAGTTTGGTATAAACCTTGCCATCAACCTCTTTATCCGCATATCCGCAAATAATTATCGTACCCTTATATTCGGCATTATCCGATTTTATAATATTGGCTTTGAATTTTGCTGTATTTGTTTCACTGTCAATAACTATCGCATCACCAAATATTCCGAATCCGCCATCATCAGCCGTCTTATATGACCACTTGTACTCGCGCGGCAATGAAACGCTTTCGTTTTCACTAAGTGATAATGTATCAGATATCACAAATTCATAATCACTGTTCGGTGACATTAGTTCAGCAAAATTAATACTCACCGATTTTGCGTCTGCCGATGGCGTATAGTTAACAGCAATTCTTTCGCCTGCATCGACATTTTGAATGTATATCTTATCTTCAATATCATCAAAACTCATTGGCTCTGAGAATGAAATATTTGCAGTAGTTGTACCGATAGGTACAACCTCGCTTCCATCAATATTTACACTGTTTCCATTGTAATCATAAACTTTTACTTCATTCAAAACAGGAATAACAGCACCGTTTTGTTGATGTTTTGTGTAAATATTTGTTGTTTTATTTGATAATTGAGACGATATTGTACCGCTCAAACCACTGCTTGGACTAAATGCAATATTCAACTTAGAGGCCTCGGAAGTCTGTACGTCCAAAACCGCATGGCGTTCATTTGAATTCTCTACTGTATAATTAATTCTTTTTCCGATAAAGCTATCAGTAATAACAAAGTCGTCGTTTTGAGGAATACCGGTTAAGTTCTCTGAAAAAGCAACATCAACTTTAACACTCTCACTCTCTATACCGACATTTTCAGCAACCATTTTAACAGTTTCTTCGTTATTATAATTTGTTATCATTATATTATCATAATATCCATACTTTGTATTGCCGCCATGGTGCAAAAATCCTAATCCCTTGAATGCATTTTTGCCGCTTCCTGTAACAAATGTACCAACTCTGCTTAACAAGGCGGCAAAAGATTTGAGCTATTCGGCTGCATATCTTTCAAATAAGTTTCATACAGAAGAGGGTGTTTCTTTCAATAATTATCTTCAAAACTATAGGATAGAAAATGCAAAACATCTGATTAACACAACAAATATGCTCATACTTTTCTCGCTATGCTTGAGTTGAAAACAATTATGCACCTATCGCTTTCTTTTCAGTTCGCTCGGTGCGATTCCGTATTTTAACTTAATGACTCTGTAAAAATTTGATACAGAATTAAACCCACAGGCATAACACACCTCGGATACCGAATATATCCCCATCGACAGCATTGTTTCGGCACGCCTGAGCCTTAAATTCGTTATATATTCTGTTACCGTAAAATTCATAAACTTGCGAAACATAGTTGAAAAATACGCCGCATTTATATTCAGATATTCGGCGATATCTGCAGATGAAATATCATTTATATAATTCAGCATAATATAATTAATTGCATCCTTTATATATTTGTTTTGAGGATTTGGATTTATCCGTGTACATAAGCTCTCTTGTCTCGAAAACTTTATGATAATGCATCTCAAAAGCTGATGAATCATTGACATGCTGTCTTTTTCGGATGCGCTTTCCTCATCAATAAGCATTTCGGTAAGTAATATTACCTCTGAAAGCTCTTTTTCATTAAATTTGACAATGCCGAGATTATTAAGAATCTCTCTTGTTATCTTTTCGTCACCTTGTTCGGGGTGAACCATAATTTTGCATATATCAAGTGGTTCAAGCACCGTCAAATCATGCACATCTGTGGTTGACAGTATATGCGCGCTTCCTCTCTCCAAATTAAACGGTATTCCATTTAAAAATTGTTTTCCTTTACCGGAAACAACTATTTCAATCTCAAAATAATCATGTATGTGCGGCGGATAGTTTTCATTTAGCTTATGATTTCTGCAGAAGAAAAACATTTGTTGATTACTCTCATCTCTAAAAGATGCAACAGGAAAAGGTTTAGCACCTTGAATCATATTACACATCTCCTTATCGTGATGACACTATTATAACATATATTCAAAAATAATCAACCCACAAATATGTTTAATTTTTAGATTTTTTATTAAAATCAGAACAAAAACAAGATAAAGTCAAAAAATATTGTCGATATATATAAAAAAACAAGTTGAATCCAACAACACAAAAATATATAATACATTACAACAGGTCAAAATTATGACAGGAGATTTTGAGAAAATGAAAAATGAATTTTTAATCGGATGCAACTATTGGGCATCCAATGCAGGAACGGAAATGTGGCGAAATTTTGATGAAAGCGTAATCAGAAACGACTTAAAAATTCTCACAGAAAACGGGATAGAATATATGCGTGTCTTTCCGAATTGGCGTGACTTTCAACCAATTATACCCGTTTATACCCCGTCATTCTCGGAATACATACTCGATGGTGACGTTGCCCCGACAAATCAATATTATCTCGATGAACAAATGCTTGCAAAATTTGGACTCTTTTGTGATATATGCGAGGAATACGAAATAAAACTTATCGTAGGACTTCTTACCGGATGGATGAGCGGAAGGCTGTTTCTTCCACAGGTTTTATATGGCAAAAATCCTTATACAGATCCTGAGGCGCTGATGCTTGAAGGTTACTTTATAAAAGGGTTTATCAATGCATTAAAAGATAAAGCGGCAATATATGCATGGGATCTCGGAAACGAGTGTAATTGTCTGTCAAGTTGCGAAAACAGGTTTGCAGCAGCAAGTTGGACGGCTTTTATTTCTAATGCAATAAAAGCACAAGACAACATCCGTCCCCTGTTTTCGGGAATGCATTCAATCACGGCAGATTCAAGATTAAATGCATGGACGATACAGGATCAAGCTGAATATTGTGATATGTTGACAACTCATCCATATCCGTATTTTGTAAACCACGTTTTTCGTGATGATTATATATCTCTCAGAACGACAATGCACGCAAGCTGTGAAACCAAATACTATTCCGACCTCGGCGGCAAGCCGTGCCTAATGGAAGAAATCGGAACGCTCGGGCCTATGCTTTGCAATGACGAAACTGCCGGCAAGTTTGCAAGATTGAACTTTTTTTCAGGTTGGGCGAACGATTCAAAAGGAATGATGTGGTGGTGTGCAAACGATCAAACAGAACTTAAAACCATTCCTTACACCCGGTGTATGTGCGAAACCGAATTGGGGCTTATTACTTCCGACAGAAAGCCAAAACCCGTTTTAAAAGAGTTTAAAAAATTCTCTGATTTTATCAAAGATCTTGATTTCACACTCCCTAAGGCAAACGAGGACGCTGTTTGTATCGTATCTCAAAACCATGATCAATGGGGCGTTGCGTATATGAGTCACATTTTAGCAAAACAATCGGGAATGAACTTGCGCTATGCTTACATCAGAGATGAAATTCCTAAAGCGGATGTATATATGCTACCGTCCGTAAACAGCGACAGAGCGTTGCCTTTTGAACAATTCGAGGTAATCCGGAACAGAGTCAAAGACGGTGCCACGCTTTATGTATCTGTTAACGAATGTTTCATAAGGGAATTTGAACAGTTGTTCGGATGCACAATCCGTATGGCAACACGCCGCAATGACAGCAACAGTATTACTCTAAATGGCAAAAAAATCCCGTTTATGCGAAATGCGGCGTATCACATAACTCCCACTCGTGCCGAGGTATTGGCATGTGACGAGCAAGACAATCCTGCAATAACAAAGACTGAATACGGAAAAGGTACAGTATATTTTGTTAATTTTCCGTTAGAACAAATGCTCTTGAACGAGGATAGTGCATTTAATAAAAACAGGCACGAAATTTATTCCAAGATATTTAAGGACGTAATTTCCACTCATGCAATCAATTGTGATAATCCTAATCTTGCCGTGACGTTGCACAATGATGATAAATATTTATACTGTATAATTATAAATCATACAGATACTGTCGAAAAATTACAGTTGACCATCAATGACTCATATCATCTCAATAAGGTAATATACGGAAAATACGAAACAGTTGACGGTTATGATGCATCGGTTCTCAAATTTGAAAAATCCTCGTCATAAACCGATGCAAGTGAGTTTTTATCGGATTCATACGGTGCATTCATATAAGGAGTGTCAATCTCTTTAATTTTTCCGCCTTCATTCTTTTGATAGCGAATCGGCATTTCGCGCTCTGTTCCGTTGTTCGAGGCAAACATAGCCCAAAACATCTTCTTCCCGTCATCTTTGTACGCAACACCGTCAATTCTTACGCGTTCGGCAAGTTCGGCGTTAAACAGCATAAGAGCTCGCGGAGTTGAAGATATACTTATCGCCTGCATTGAC
>URAN01000066.1 GCA_900545865.1 uncultured Eubacteriales bacterium | reverse complement strand
TCCATAAAAAGGGCGCACGCTGTGAAATATTAACACATATGCGCTGTATAAACTGTGCATTCAAAAAGGAAGTGTATTAATTGACAAAACATAAACTGTCGCAATATTATTATCTGCGCCGTGAAATCGCACAAGCCGAGCGTGAACTTGCCAACCTCAAACACACCGCCGCTGCACCTGACATTACTGCGGTTATTGCCGAACAAAAAAAAGCTATATTAAAAACACGCCAAAAAGCCGAACTCGAAAAGCTGAAAATCCTTGCATATGTAAATAATATTGATGACAGCCTCACTCGTATGATAATAAAACACAGATATATCGATTGCCTGTCGTGGCAGGCAACCGCATATAGAGTCGGCGGCTCAAACACCGCCGATTCCGTCAGAAAAATCGCATATCGGCATATAAAAAAGGACGGCTGACCCGTCCTTTTTTAATTACGCATTCCGCATTCCGAATTCCGCATTGATTTACTTCTTCTTCTTTTTCGAGGTTTTTTTCTTTGACTTTTTCTTCGCCTGTTCCGCTTTCACTTCGAGCGGTGCATACTTTTCTTTCGCTCTTTCCAAAGCTGCCGATTTCGCATTGCTTATCGCCTCTTTGACTGCCGTCTGATAATCGTCACCGTCACCGCTGACTTCCGAACGTGCGCGTGCAATCTCGCTTAGCAAGTCCTTTGTGTATTCCGCATATTCATTCGGATTCATCTCGTATTCAAAATCTTGCTTATTGACCGTCCATTTAAGCTTGTTTGTCGGAAGATCCTTTAAAATCGTGTCCTCGTTGACCTCTTTGCCGTTAAGCTTTTCTGACATATCCTTTTGGTTTCCGTCAAGTCCGCTGTCCCAATTTTTAAGACACTTTAAAAGATATGCCCTGCCCATTCTCTGTTGGTCATCGGGCAAGCTCCGAACCGCCGCATTCATTCTCGATACAAAGCTTGATAAAATCGCGTCATTCTCATATTTTATCGCATTATCCGCCGACGGGCTGTATGCAAACTCGCGCCCCGACACCTCTGTGTTATCATACATTTTGTTCAACACATCGGTCGAATAATTGCTGTCTGCGATAAATTTGTTTCTAAGTCCGAAAGACAAATCCTTGCGACTCTCGTTGCTCGGGAACAATGCCTTGTTAATCTGTCCTATAATGCCGAGATTGCTCGAAAGAATATGGTCAAGCTGTTTCGGCGAAATGTCAAGCTTGCGTGCAATATCCGTCTGTCCGAGCCATACCGCAAGCTTAGTTGTGTTCTCGCTGTACCGTTGGAACGGATAAAGGTTTTTGTCATAGTCACTCTCGATCGGCGAACCTTTAAAATCCTTGTTAAATCCGATGTCGGTTAAAGATGATAAAACCGTACTGCCGAAAAGCGAATGTGCCATATCCGCCGGATTCCCCGGTTCGGGTAATACCGGTGGTGTAAATTGTTGCCATAAATATCCGCCGAAATCATAAAAAGCCTCATCGTTATCATAAAAGTATTTGTCGGCACACCTCTCAAAAAAGCTGCTTAGGGCGGATAACTCTCTTGCTTTCGGTATCGACAGAAAGTTACCGTCGCCGATATAAAAATTATAAAAATTATTCTTCTTATACGCCGAAAGGTTCTCCCACGCTTCCTCCGATTCATCGTCACGTCTGTTCCAAAATTCCGCTAACGCCGTCGTTATCAATGCACAGACCGCATATTTTACAATTCTTGCGTTTCGTTCGTTTTTCGGTACATCGGTAAAGCTCCTGCGAAGCTTGTCAAGTCCTTGCACGCCTGCATTGTTATACATAATAACTTTGTTAAGGCTTCGTCCTTTCTTTCCGACGCGCTTAAAGTTCGTTGTCAAATCGTCCGCCGCATATATTGCGCTTTGCGTATCGCCCGTTTGATTGAGCTTGTTTTTAAACTCCATAAATCTCGGCGTGCTTTCAACAAAGTCATTGACCGCCGCTATGCTCTGTATCGGGTGACGGATAATCGAACCGAGGAATCTGACCGCCGCAACTTTGTCTTTATTGTTAAGCGCTCTTATCGATTCCTTTATACTCTCCATATTCGCCGACAGCTCCGATGAATGTCCGCCGCCCATTGCTTGATACCTTTTATAATCGTCTGATTTTTTCAGCATCCCATAAGCAGCATTTGCGTACTTTGCGGCAAACATTATCGGATTATTTATATTAGAATTTTTGTACGCTGTCTGTATATCACGTATCGCATTCGTTAGCGCAAATATCGGGTTGTTCTGCGTGATAAGAATTTTCATCGGGTTCATTATCGCTCCCGAAATTCTAACCGCCATATTCGCCTCTTGCGGCGTCATATCGGCGATCACCTCATACAAAAGTCTGTCGTGTATCTGATAATATGATTTCTTTCCGTCATTCATAACGGTAACAATCATATTCTTTTCGTCCGCAATTGGCGAAAAACCGCCGTCTGTATCGCCGAGTATGTCTGCTATCGCTCCTGTCAAATCAAGATAATCTTCCGCATTGACCTTATCCGCCAAAACATCTTTTATCATCTCAAACGACTTTTTCCCTTCTCGTGTCATCATCATATCGGGTGATACCTTTTCCATAAACTTACCCATTCCGTCAACGCTGTCCGCATACTCCGCCAAAATCTGCATTGTTCTCTGTCTTGTGCCGAACTTAACCATTTTTTCGGTGTTACGGATAATGCTCTCTAACGGACTGATTAAAAGCTCACCGCCGCCGTTCGCCGTCTTTATCGGGCTTGACTGATTTGCAAGCGTTCCCTTTATGAATTGATTTAGCTTTCCCCTCTTGTTCGTCGCCCTAAAGAACGGAACATAACTCGGATATTTTGCAATCAGCTTTTGATATTCCGCCTGTGATATTCCGCCTGCCGGTATAACAAAATTCTCAATTACATTGCGTTGGAACTCATAAAGATTTTCCGCCGCCTGTTTCATTTCGGGGTGTTTTTTCTCTATCTCCGCAAGCTCACGTCTGAGTTCCGTCGGGTTTTCAATCGTTTCATCCGCAAACACCCTCTTTTTCGGTGTGTTTTCGTCCAACGGTTCAATCCATTCAAGCGCGTGCTTTATGATAAGGTATCGGTCAAAAGTGTTAAGGTCTTTTTTCTTAACATTGCCCACACACTCTATAAACGACTTTCCGAGATTTATGTTTCCGTCCAAATCCGTCATACCTTTTGTGTTGATATAATTTGCTATGGTTGTCGCGTTCAAAGAGTTCATCGCGATTGTGTACGCGTCCCCTTTGCCCGTTATGTCACCGCCCGAAACCTTTTTGACATATGACATAACATTCTTTATCGGGTTGAATGAATCGACCCAATCCAAATAGAATTTACGTGCCGATTCGGTCATTGTCGGGGTCTGGGCTATCTTCGCTTGTTTATTCGTGACCGTCATTGCGTCTATACGTTCCGATGTCGGGCTTGACATATATTTGTTTATCATATCCGCCGCCGCGTCAAGGTTTTTAACATCCGTCTTTTTGCCGACCTTTTCATCACTCATACGCATAACAAAATCAGCATAAAACTGCGGATATTTTTCTTTCGCAACATCCTTGTTCAAAAGATATTCGCGCATAAACTCCGATACCGCCGCATTTTTCGCTTTTAACGCTTGTTCATCTGCACCGCTGATTAATTTTGATATTCCGAGTGAACCGGCATTAAAATCATTAAAAATATCGCTGTTCGTATAGTATATCTGTTTCATAAGCGTACCGATTGAATCCATTTCGGTGAATTTATACGTTTTATTCAGATGTTTGCCGAGTTCAAAAGCCACGGTCGGTATATCGTTTGAATTACGCACGCGCATATTGCCCGATTGTTCTTTATATATACCCGTTGTTTTTCCGCTGACCTTGCCCGTCGATATAACAACACCAAATTTATTCGATATAAAATCGACAATATCACCGATGTTACTAATTCCGTTTCCGATACCCAACCTCTGTTTTGCCGATTGAACGCGTTCGCTGTCATTTATCGCCTGTGCGATTTTGCCGCGTTTTTTCGGTTCGGGCGCATTTTTCATACGCTCTGTCTGCCACTGTTCGGGGCTTCTGCGAATATCCGCCCTCTTTGCTCTGTCTTCCGCGCGTTTTTTCATCTCGCCTTTGATTTTAGCAATTTCAGTTTCGTATTCATTGCGTATCTCATTCATTGCCGAACGGGTTTTACTCGGGCGATAATCCGAATCCAGCGCGGATATAAGCTGTTCATATACACCGTTTGCGAACTTCTGTTTATCTTCCGTTGACATAACATCAATAAGCCGCGCACTTCCGTTCGTTTCTGCCTCGCCGTCTTTTGCCCACGCGTATATTTCGGCAATCCTGCGCATTTTCTCGCCCTCGCCCAAAACATCTGTCGGAAAGAGATCGGGACGAACATCGCTCATCTCGTCATAAATCGCGTCTATCGTCTGCGCACTGCCTGTCCTTTCGCTTTTACCGAATAAAGCCGAGTACCCCTTTGCACTGTCCTCGCCGAAAACTGTTATAAGGGCTTGTTTCACATCGGGCGTTATCGATACCGCGTGTCGTGTATAATCAAGGATAAAGCTCTTTACACCCGAATAATCATAGTCCGCCGCCGTATAAACCTTTGCCTTTTGTGCAATAAACCTTGCAAGGATTTTCGCTTCCGAGTTTATTCGTTTTGGCGCGCTCGCATTCAATGTACGATTGACAAGAACAAGCATTGCGTTTTTGTCCTTTTCGCTAAGGTGCAGGTATTCGCCCCTGTCAACCCCAACATCAAGGTTCGCAATTATACTGTCCCTCACCCGAACCGCCGCCGCACGGTCATATACTTTGCCGCCTTTTTTTAGGTCGGCACGATTTATAACCTCGTTTATATCATTTCTGATATTCCTGACGGGTTCGGACAAATAACTCATATCCTCATCGGTCGATACGTCAACATCATCACTCGAAAAACGAACATCGGGGTTTTGGGTATCATTTTTCGAACTTTTGCGTACAATACTATTGACATCGTTATCATTTTGTGATATATTGGTGTTGTTAATAGGAGTTTGCTCGTTTACACGTATCGTGTTGTTATCAACCGCCGTGTGAGAAGCTCCTATTTTTATTATTTCATGCAGATAGAACTTATTATTCTGATTACTTTTGGGATAATTCTTTACGATAACCCCAACAACAGCGTCCTGCCCGTTTATATATCCTCTGCCGGCAATTAAATAGGTATCGTACCCTCTATTTTTCCAATTAAAGTCATGTGCTATAATTTTGCCGTTTTCAATAACATCTTTTATAGCAGCCACAGCCGAAAACTTATCTCCGGAGATACCATGAAAAACGGTGGTCTTTGCACCCTTTTTATTCAATTCGACTACTCCTAAATGAGGATTTACAGCTATTCCCCCGATACTTTTAAAATAATTTGCAATAGCTTCGGATGTTTTGCCTTTTTTGGGAATTGTTTTATATTCTACATCGAATACTTTTTCTTCTTGGTTGAATTTATCCGCATTATTAGATAATTCATCAATAAATCTTTTTACCTCGGTGTTTTTCCCCCCTGCGTCAATGCTCTCGGTATATGTCGACGGCGAATATCCTTTTCGTTCGGTCTCTTCCGTCGTCCAATAATTTCGAACCTCCGAATCAAACATTTCGGTATATTCATTCATATCCGCCATAACGTCACAGACAAACTCCTCGAATATCTCATCAAACGACCGCCGTTTCTGCGCGTAATCGCGATATAACCTCTCGACTATGTCTCGTATCTGCTCGTTTGTCAAACGGCTTTTAATGCGGTTTTTGAGTTCCTGAACGGTATCTGATGAATAGTTGCGGTGTATTATCTCGTGGCGGTTTATCTGCGTGGGTGAATATTTTCCGTGGTCGGCTTGTATATACACCTCATCACCGCGCACCGCACCTCTGAAATTCGTACCGTATTCTATCGCACGCCCGTTGCCTAAAATAAAGTGTGTGACAACTCCGCGCTCGTCATTCTCTGCGGCAATCCTGCGCATTTCGTCATTGTAATACTCGCTCTTGACAAAATCCGCCTCTACTCCTCTGTCGTTTCGTCGTTCAACGCCGCCAGCCTCTTTGACATCTCGCGCATAAATTCCTCGGGTACTTGCACTGCTTTGTTCTTCGCTCGCATTTCCCTCTGCATTTCCTGCGATTTCTTGAACGCTTGTATTTCGCTCTCTTTCACTCTCACCAAGTGTCCGTCTATCGTTTCCATTAAGAATATCATCTCGTCCATAATTTCCTACCTCCGAATCTTGCTGATTTCTATTGCTTTCTCTATCAAACTTGATTCCGTCATCGTCTGATGATTGTCGAGAATATAATCTATCATCATTTCCGTTTGATAGCTCCGCTGTGTTGCGAGCATTATCACTATTATTCCCTCTTCGTCTATCCCGAATGCCTGCAACAATTTCATCAAGTCTTTTTGTTCCATTGTCAATTCCGTACGTTTCGCCATTGTCAAGTCCCTTTCTGATTAAATCAATCACATCTTCGTTTCCGTCTATCTCTATTTGCATAACAACATCATAATCCGTCTTGCTGTTGTTTTTCCATACATAAAAATTATCGCCGATTTCTTTTTTATCGAACGACTTTAATTCGCCGCCGTTTCGGTTGTTTTCCGACATTATGTATTCTCTGAGCTGTTTCGATTCCCGATACGGTATGTCAATATCGTCATTATACCTTATTATGCCGCCCCCGTCAAGAGAATTATCTTGCGAGAATTTAACATTTTCCGTATCATTTTCCGAATTTTCGCGTATATTACTGTTGACAATATCATCATTTTGTGATATATTGTCTATAGAGGATTTATCGTTAAAAGTTGCCGGACGATTATACAGCCGGGGATTCACTTGCGATAAATCCTCTTTTGTATATTTAATCTCCGTACCGTCTTTATTAATAAGATTTCTAACGTAATTATCGTTTGCGGAAAAAAGTGTTACCACAACATTATAATTCTTATTTTTACCCTCTATATCTTTGGTACTGTTCAACTCTATTGATACAACCGCATTGTTCCCGTTTTCGGTTTTGGTCTCGGAAAGCAGATTCAATCTGCCGTTTCCAAGTTGAAGTATCATATCGGGGTCACTTATCATCTGAGGTAACTTCATCAAAATATCAGAACCGAGATTATGATAGTTTCCTTTTATAACGCCGCTTTTCCTTGCGGCAAGGTACATTTTTGTAAAATTGATCACAATCGGTAAATCTGCACTTCCCTCTATATTATCAAGAATAACATTCGGTGTATTTTCCAAAATTCTGACAGCCGTTCTTGCTTCCGCTTTAACTCTTGCGGAATAATCGCTTATTGTCATTATGTCTTTTGCCGCTGTTTCAAAGTCCGTTACCAACTGTTTGGAATATCCGTCCCCGTCTACCGAAAATTTTATATCAGGGTCATAATTATTCGACAGGGATACGCCGTGTTCGGGCATAGTTCCGCTATAGTACGCGTCAATATCCGACTTAACCATATCGCGCGTAACATTTTCCTCATTTGAGTAGTTAAGCTCAACCTCGCCCAATTCGTCAACACCGTTTAACAAAATCGGTATCGTTCTGTCAAGTTCGACTACCAATGCGTACGAATCCGCATCATACTCCGACGGACGTTCGCTGATTTCTATTGTGTCCTCGTCATAATGCCTGTCCGTGTTTTCGGATAAGGGTATGCCTCGCTCGGGCATAACTCCGTCATAGTACGAATTTATGTCCGTCTTTACCATATTTCGGGTTACATCTTCCTCATTCGCATAAACAAGCAAGACTTCGCCCAACTTATCAACGCCGTCAAGATATACGGGTATCGTGTTATCCCTCTCGACCTGTGCCGCAATCGTTTCAATCTTACTCTCTGACGGTCGTTCGTCAAGCTCAATCATTCCGTTCTTTTCAATCTCCGCGATAAAATCACTGTCGCTCTCTGCGGTTATATCCGAACGTACCGCGTCCGCGCCTAAATTTCCGCGTTTCGCGTCCTTCGTGAGATAGATATACTCGTTGCCGCCTGCGCTGTATTGCGTGCCGCTGTACCCCGATTTTGCCGCGTATTCGCCTATATACTTTGACGGCACGGCGGCAACAAGCGTTTTCCGACCGTTTTTTTGAATATAATGGGTCGATACGCCAAACGCTTTCGCCAAAGCAACCGCGTCCGCTCCGTATGCCTCATAGTATTCGCCGACCTTTGCGAGCGCAATATTTCCGTCATTTGCACCGTCAACCACGGCGAAATTACCGTTTGCAATCTCGTTCGATATTGCCGATACCCTGTCCGTGTCGTTGTATATCTTGCCGTTCATCGCAAGGGTAGTCTGCGCCGCCTTGCCGACAATAGACCTAAGCTCGCCGCCTGCCTGTGCCAAAGCGGATATATCGCCTATCCCCTGCGGAATACGATTGCTTATGAGATAGTCGGTCAGCATTGACCCAACATCGTCCGACACGCTCGCAAGTTCCTTGTACGCCTTTGAATTGTTGCGTTTTAAGCCCTCTGCGTATTGACTTGCGTATGTTTTGATAAAATCCTTGTCTATCGTTGCGCCCTTTGTGGTCGAAAGCCGCAAGTTTTCATCATACGCCGCCTGATAGTTCGGAATATTCTTGATGTTTGAGTTTTTAAACTCGTTTATCATCGTGTTTGTGACCTTTTTAACGGCGTTTTGAACCTGTTCCACGCTCTGCGCCGCTCCGCCCTCGGATAAATTTTCCTTAACATCGTGCATTTGCCGCTCCGAAACATTCGCCGCCGCTGTCACCGACGGTGATATAACCGAGCTTTCCGAATTTCCCGAATTTGCCGCCGCCAAAACGCTCTGCCTTGCGGTGTCCTGTGTCGGCAATGCGACATCATCGTTTGTCTGTGTATCTTCGGTCACTTTGAGATTTTGCTCCTGTTCATATCCCGTGCGCAATCCCGTTTTGATAATTTCGCCGACCTCTGCCGCGCTTGCGTTTCCGTTCTTGTATTTATCCGCGAGTTTTTGGATTCGACCGACCGTCTTTTCATCACTCGATTCAAGTCCTGCGTCAATCGCACGGTTAATAAGCACATCGGGCTGTGATACCGTAAGTGCTGCCTTTCCGACCGCCTTGTTATCGGAATGTGCGGCAAGCTTGTCCATTCCGCTCTGTGCAAGATTAACAGCCGCACGCGACCCGACCGTTGACGCAAACCCGATAACCGCACCGCCCTTGAACGCCTCGTTCATCTCGTCAAAATCTTCGTCTGTATATTTTGAAAAATCAAAGGTCTCTGCCGCAATTTTAAGAGCCGATGCGCTTTCGCCCTTTGCCGCGTATCGTTTTGTAACAATTTCGCCGCCCTGCTGAATCCATTCCTCTGCACCCTCGCCGAATATACCGACCGCATAATTTCCTGCTGCCTTTGCCGCCGATACCGCCTTTTTTGCGGCTTCTTCCGATAATCCAGTCTTTTCCAGAACCTTTATGACCTTTTCTGTCGGGGCAATCTTTTTAACGCCCTTTCCGATACCTTTCAAAACGCCGCCGAGTACCGATTCAAGACCGTATTCCACTACACTCGACCAAAGCGCATTGTTTGCCGACAGCTTTTTGGCATCTTCGGGTGATAACCCCTCTTCCAAAATCAAGTCGGCGTACATATTGCCTGCCGTCTGTTTAAACATATACATTGCCGCCGCAACATCGCCGCCTTTTTTCGCGCCAACCATAGGGATGAACGCTCCGACCGCCGACCCCGCAATTCTCGCAACCGCCTGATTTATTCCCTGCGGAACATACTGTGCTATTGTCGCAAGGTTTTGTTGCCACGCTTTGGTATTTGTGAATGTATCTTTGTTTCCCTCTTGTATCCTGCGGCTCAAATCGTCATAAATCTGTGTTGCGGTCAACTCTGTATCATTATAAATATATGATGTTCCTGCGGCTTTTCCACGTTCCTCGCCGATGTCCCCTACACGATAATTCCCTGTGAATCTTCCGAATACGCCGTCACCGTATTTGTTGTCTTTATTTTTGTCATAATAATTCGCCGCGTTGATATTATCTTCCAAAATCGCCGTTTTCTGTCGCCCTGTTAAAATATCTTTATTCAGCGGCTTCATAACCTCGTCCGATGTTTCAAGCTGTCGCTCTTGCATTTTCGTAAGAATTTCTATCCTTTGTTTCTCGTTTTCCGCGCTTTCGTATTCCTTTTGCAAGTTTTCATCCGCGGGTCTTGCGTTTTTCATATATTCGGGCGCAGGGCTTCCACCGTACTTCTCCATAACTTCATATCGTTTCTTTTGATTTCCCGATACAAAGCGCACGTTATCCGTGTCAACACTTCCGTCCTCTTTGAATTTTAACGCTCTGCCCTCATATGCTTCAAGGCACGCCACCGCACCGACATAATCGTCCAAAATATCAGCCTTGCGGCTCATAAGGTTGTCAATTCCCTTTAGCTTTTCGTCACTGTTGTATTTTACGGCGTTTTCCCCTGCGTCTCTTACGCCCTCTTTCGCGTTCTGCCATATATTTATATCATCGAGCGAATAATTGTCATTGATATATTTATCTATTTCTTCAAGCTCTTTCGCTTTTTCGTCCGCTTGATTTTCATAATACTTATATGACCCGAATTCAGGCAGCTGTTCCGTGTTCTGCTTTTTCAGTTTCTCGGTCGCCGATTTTACATCTCTGAAATTAACAAACTCGGGCAGGCTTTGGCTGTTAAGCCGCTCCCTCGCCGTCTTGGTATCTCTGAAATTGACAAACTCGACTTTGCCCGTATTGCTCGCCGCATCCTTGTTGTCCTTTCTTCTCTGACGTTCCGCGTTATATTCATCTCTCGACATACTTGTCTTGGGGTTATAGTCAAACTTTAACTTTTCAAGTTCGGGGTTTGACATATGATTTTTAACATACTCCCTCTGCTCCTTTTTCCTTGCCTCTCGGTTCTGTCGCTGTCTGAGGTACGAAAAAACTTTTCTTTCCTCATCGTTCTTGCCCTTATAATCGAATACTTTATTTTTGTTAATCGCCTTGTGCGCTTCATATCCGACCGTACCGACAATATTTCCGTTGTCGTCATATATTTCTACCTTGTGACTGTCTCGATATTTGTTTATTGCGTCACGCCGCCATTGCGGCGTATCTTTCGATACGCCGTAATCTTGACCCGTGTCAATCGCATACTTCACCGAATTTTCTATGTGGTTGTCACGTTTGTATATTTCTTCTTTGAGGTTCTTTTCAAAATCGGTTAATTGTCTTGATTTTCCAACCGGCATAATTCATCTTCCTTTCTGTCGTGTGTTCGGGCGGTCGGGGTCGCAGATTGCCTGTGGCAATCGTTTTGCGATTTGACCGGGCGGTCGAGGTCGCAGATTGCCTGTGGCAATCGCTTTGCGATTTGACCGAGTCGGCAGACGAGAGCCCGCCCCTACAGATTTTCGTACACGTTCCATTTGGTCGTAGGGGACGGCGTCCTCGACGTCCCGTGAGATGGTCATCGATTTATGCGGTTTCCGCATAATTCCGCATTCCGCATTCCGAATTCCGAATTAATTTAATTTCCCTGTCCGCGGCGTATTCTGTCCGATGCCTCATTGAACACCGATGCGCTGAACATATTCGCTATGTACCGTTTTTCATTTTCGGTGAGTTTTCCGTCATTCAACGCCGCCTGTACAAGAACAATCTGCGTATCCGTGTTTCCGTCACCAACATATCTCGGGTATCCCGTCACGGGGTCGTATTCAAAGTTTACCTTTCGCCCGTTCGCCCAGTTTATCCACGCCTCCATATTTCCGCTCGGGTTTGTGTTAAAGCTGTCCGTCGTATAATTTGTTTTATAATAATAGTTATACGCTTCGACCGTTGCGTCCGTTATGTTGCCTTCTTCAATTTCCGTCTTTGCCTGTGCCGCCGTCAAACTCGGTTTTGAACTTCCCGAACTTCCGCCGCTCTTTGAACCGCTTCCTGTCTTACCGCCGCCGCTCTTCGCCGCATCCGCCGCCGCATCCGTCGCGTATTTATCCGCCTCAACCTCTCTGTCCGTTATATATCTGTCCGTGTCCGTTTGATTAAACGCAATATCCTGTGCGCTCTGGCGGTCTTTGTTCGCTTGGTTGACGTCTGCCGTTTCCTCTCTCGGTCGAATAACAATGTCACCGTCCGACATATACTGTCCGTATTTGCCCATATTGCCGAGCATTTTCTTCGTCCGCGCTTCTCTGAGATATTGCTTTGTCACCTCATCGCTTGTATTGGCAATCATAGCCGCAAAACCGCCGTTATCGTCAAACTCTTTTGTCATATATTCGTCTTTGACTGTTCCGTCCTCTTTGAGGAAGGGGTTGTCACTCTCTGCCCATTCTCTCGGCACATATCCCGTAACATTCGCAATGCTAATCTTATTCTGTGTATCCGCGTCACGACCTGTCAATGTGCGCTGGCTCTTTGGCGTCAAATAATCGCCGTCGTCAAACTGTCCGTATCGGTTATAGTCACCCGTTATCTTATAATACCTTGCCAACAACGCCTCATCCGCCGCCGCTGTATTTCCTGCCGCTCTCGCCGCATTCGCAATAGCCTTAAAATCGGTGTCTTTATACTCATCTTTAATCGTTCCGTCCTCGTTTAAGTATCTGTTGTTTTTAAGCTGCCATTCTGTCGGTACATAGCCCGTGACTTCCGCAATATCTTTCTGCCTTTGGAACTCACTGTTTTTCTTTTCCTCGGACATCGAATTAAAGTCTTTTGCATAACTCATAATATCGTTGTTCGCTTCTCTCAAAAGCGTTCCATCGTTATTTTGCTGAACACCTAAGTTTTCGAGTATGGTTCTGACGTTTCCGATTCGAGCGTTATATGCTTCTAAGCCGAGCTTATGCGCCGTCTGCATCCCCTCTTGTGTCAAAGCCGCCTGTTGACGCATTGCATTCGCCGCCGCATAGCTGTCTATGTTGCCGCCGTTCGATGCCGCCGCCGATGCCGCCGCGTTATCTCTGCCCTGCATAGCCGAAAGGTCATATTTACCCATTATTGATTTTACGATGCTTTCGTATGACGGGATATTTTCTGCGTCTTTGGCGAGCTTATATACCGCCGCGTCGCGTTCGTCTTGTTTTCCTTTAAGACGGTCATACAACTCTGTCGAGTTATTCATTACCGCTGTTTTAAGGCGATTTGACCGCGCTTCGTCCGACATATAATTTTCGCCGCCGTTTTTCATAAAGTTTGTGTATAAGTTATCAAGGTCACCCGACTGCCAATACGATGTACCGTTTATTTCCGATAACGGTTTGCCTAAATTCTGACCGTTGAATGATACTTCGCCCGTCACATCATTGTATGATATACGCTTGTCAATATCCGACTTTGAAAGTCCGTCCGCCGCACCCTTTTGATAAAGATAATCGCGAAACGGTACAAGTCCTATCATACCGTAATACTTCTTTGCAAAATCATCGCTTCCGTCTGCCGCCTCCAGCTCGTCCGCAACCGAGCCATAACCGTTTTCTCTAAGACTGTTATAATGTTTAAGAGCCGCATTCGCCGCCGCATTCTGACCTGTCGTATCGCCCTTTGCCGCCGCACTCGCCCAATTCTGTTTTTGCTTATAAATATTGTTTACATCGTCGTATGGTCTGAACCCCTCCGTCACCGTTGAATTGTTCTGTGACTTTGCCCCGATTTTATTGAGTCCGTTGTTTGTTATATAATTGTTCCATTCGTTTTTCAGCTTGTTTTCATCCCAATACGATACGCCGTTTGCTTCTACAACAGGTCGCCCCAGATTTTTGCCGCCAAAAGATACCCGACCGCTTTTTTCATCATATTTAACCAAATTGTCTATCGCATTTTTATCTAAGCCGTATTCTTTTCCGAGTCCGTAATAATACGGACGTATAGCTTTATAACTTCCGTTTGCCATAATTAAATCATTCCTTTCTGTCGTCACCGCGCGCTTTGCTTGCTCGAATTTTATCACGATAAAATCCATCGCCTGCTTCGCGGCGTTTCCTCTTCCCAAAAAATTTCGGGTACAACCCTCATTTTTCGAGAACCCTATTTTTGATTAATTTCTGCATAATATTGTGCCGTTTGTTGGTATGTTCGGGACGTCGAGGTCGCAGATTGCCTGTGGCAATCGCTTTGCGATTTGACCGAGTCGGCAGACGAGAGCCGTCCCCTACAATTGTTGACATACATTCCGTTTGATTGTAGGGGCGGGCGTCCCCGACCGCCCACAATTCCGCATTCCGAATTCCGAATTGATTTAAGCGTATCTTCTCGCACCGACAAAATCACTCCGTCCGTTCAGGTTGCTTATCTTAACAACATCTCCCGTTTTCGGCGAATGAATATATTGTCCGTTCCCTATATACATCCCAACGTGATGAGGGTCGCTCGCCGTTCCGAAAAATACAAAATCCCCCGGTTGCAGGTTGTTTTTGTCAACCGCCTTGCCGCCCTTTATCTGGTCGTATGTCGTTCTCGGTACGGATATACCGTTCTGCGCCGCCGCGTATTGCATAAGACCGCTGCAATCAAACCCCGACGGTGACGTTCCGCCCCAAACATATTGTGTTCCCAAAAACTTCTTTGCCGTGTTGACAAGGCTCTGCCCTTTCGAGCTTCCGCCCGAACTCGCGCTTTTCCTCCTGCCTCTCTGCCTGCTGTTCCGCCGTCCGCGGCTCGCCGATACCTTTGATATCCCGCCACCCTTGCCGACAAGAGCCAAAACGTCATTGCGCTCATTGACAAACCTGTTGCGGACGCTCTCTTGAACGCTTCCGCTCGATGATTTAAAAAAGCTTTTGTAATTCGCAATTTTCGTGTCATATGACGCGTTGATTATATCCGTGTCCGACATCCCCGAATTCACGTTACCCAACGCTCTAAGTCCCAAACTTCCGCCGCCAAACTGTATCGCGGTCGAGAATATAAGTTCTTTAAGAGCACTCGACCGTGTATAGTCAACTCCCGTTTTTTGTTTGGCGAGATTAACAAGCGGCTGAACAAATTGCGAATAAGCATAACTCGTCTGTGCGTTCGAAAATTTATCACCGAACTTTTGATATACCGTTTTCCACGCATTACCGAATTCCGCCGAACCCGCCGTTGCAGAACCGAAATAGCTTCCCATATCGGGGTACGCCGATTTAAGCCACTTGACAAAATTGTTCGCCGACCCCGTTGTTGTCGAGAATTGAGGTATTCCGTAAGATATGCCGCCATAGTCACCGCTTCCGCTCGATACAAGACCGCCGTCATATCCTCCCGTTTCATACTTTGCCGATACAAAACCGAGCTTGCCGCCCGATGTATCTGCTGACGGCTGTTCGTCCACAGTGTCAGCCTCCGAGGATTCCTCGGTATCTTCCGCACCGATTCCCGTTGCTTCCGTTATCCACTGTTTGACATAGGCGTTCGTCTTGTCGCTGTTATAAAGTGATTCATAATCTATGTATTTATTGACAAGACTTCCGTCCTTTTTCAAAAACGGGTTATATCCTTTCTTTTTCGGCATTTCCTCGTCTGATTGTTCTGTCTGTTCCGTTTGGCTTGTCTGTGCCTGTTGTGCGGTATACGGACTTTGATACAATCCTGAGCCTAAAGATTTATTTCTTTGCTGTGTTATCGAACCGCTTTGTTTGCCGTCCGATTGAGCGTTGTATAAGCCCGTATTTCTGTTGTCAATGCTGTTTTGATTTGCATTGCTTAAAACATTGTTCACCGACTTTTGATAATTCTCGGCTTGACGTTCTTCATCCGTCTTTTGGTTCACGCCCAAAATTTGATTTATCTTATCCTGCATCGTATAAGACATTGCCGTCACCCCCGATTATTATTGTTTCCTCATCCTGTACATCATCGTGATGAATCGCAAATCCTTATCGTCAAGGTTCAAACCGTTTTCGTCACCGTTTAATATGCCGTTCTCGACTGCCCACGATACCGCCGAGCGCGCCCATTCGGGCATATTCTTGTCGATATAGTTATATATCATCGGGTGTTTTAAATTGCTAAGCTCCGTTGCCAAAACCTTTACCGTTTCGGTCAGCTGTGATATTTCGTTTTTTAATTCTTCATATTGTGCCATTGTTAAATCCTCCTTTATCAAATCATAGTTTGGACGACAAAATTTCGTACCGGGCAATTTTGAATTATAATATCCTTTTTTGCATACTCCGCCGCCATTGGCTATTATCGCACTTCCGCCGGAGGTATTACCCTCGACAGTGGTAAAATAATCGCCGCTTACCGAAATTACAATTCCTGTATGTGTGAATACGCCGCCGTGTTTGAATATTACAATATCGCCGCATTTCGGGTTCGCATACAGCTCAAACAAACTTGCCATTGTTGGGCAATATACATACGGATAATGTTTGAGCAACTTTTTTGTGTTTTCTCTGCCAAATGCTTTCTCAAAGCACCACGTTACAAAGCAAGCACACCACGGTTGTCCTTGATAATCAGGTTTTATGTCACGCCAGTACTTTGTATAGTTATTTTGTCCTGCGTTTGCTGTTTTGCTGTCAAGGTGATTATTTGTTCGCTTTTCGAGATAACCTATTTCGGCGATTGCAATTTCTATAACCTTATCTACTGCCGCCATTTTCTTTCCCCTCTCTCATTACCTCATCGGCTTTAAGCGCCGATTGGGTAAAACTATTGTTCTTCCACCAAGCAATAACGGCGGTCACGATTG
>URAN01000065.1 GCA_900545865.1 uncultured Eubacteriales bacterium | reverse complement strand
CAGATTTTGAGTTTTTGTCAATGCACAGTTTTCCTTTTAGGTTGTATGCAATTCCCGTTGCATCCGTCCCTCGAACAGCCGCTTCCTCGGCGAGTACGTTTGTTATGTAGCTTAAATTCTTTATCTTGTTCCTGCCATAGTGTAAAAATCCGAATAATCCGCACATATCATTCAACCTCCGTTTCTAATGAAATATCAACAGGTTCGTTGATGTACAAACGTTTTGCCTTTAAATATTCGATTAATTCGGATTTGTCGGAATTAATCTGCCCAACAAAATCAGACCAAGACATACTTTCCAATTCCTTATCGGAAAGATTTAACGCAAGATTGCAAATCTCGTCCACAAGTTGCAGTGTTGCAAGAAATGTTTTGTATTTAAGCGTGCCGCGGAATAATCTAAATTCAATCGTTGCATAGTTTTCGAGATTGACGGCAACATATCTGCCGCAATGTTTTGCCTTTGCATTTTTGTAGGTATCTTTTGCGGTGTTCGATATTCCGTAACGACTCGCCCAACGATTCATATTTGCCTCGGTTCGGCGTGAAAATTTAAGCAGTTCATTCCAATGCATTTCCACAAAGTGAACGATTCGGGAAATAGCGTCCTCTTGTGTGTCATAATCTTTTCCGAACGCATTTCTGTTGACGTGAACGTGTAATCCGCAAGTATAGGTTTGATGCGAACGATAGCCGAGCGACAATGCCATTTCCATAACATCCGACCAATTTATAGAGTTGGTATGATATTCAAGTGTCATAGGATGTGAAACGATTTCAAAACCGTCATCGATTGACCCGTCGTGCTTTGCATAAAGATAATTGTTATCCTTGTTCGCAACATTCAAAATCGTTTCGGCATAGTCGCTCCGTTCGCCGCCTTTGTCAATTTCAAGCTCTACCCCATAAAACAAATCACCCGAGCCGTAAAATATCGGTTCGGGTTTATAGTTATATGGCTTAATAGCAGATTCTTGTATTTCACGGTAACACTCGTCACAGTACGGAAAATCATCATCTTCATCATAGTTTGCGCTGTCGCACTCAATCAGCCTTCCGCAATGTTCACAGCTTGTGTAGTGATACTCATAGCAATGCGAACACAGTGCTGTATAGCTGTCGCATTCGGCATCTGTTCGCCAAATCCGCCGACCGCAGTTATCGCAAGTCACCGTCAGCCGCTCCAAGCACTCATCACATAACACGTGTTCATCGAATGTGTGTAGGTTTTCCTCGTTAACCACCGCTCCGCATTCGGAACAGGTATAGGTTTGTTCTTCGTTTTCTCTCATTTTGTATATCCTCCGAAAAATAAATTAACCGCACATTTCTGCGCGGTTTCAAAGGTATAATATATGATTGAAAATGAGCGGATTTGCGAATATGTGTCGGTGTGTCGGTGCCGATAGTATAACTTTTTATTTGATTTATATTATAGAGTACAGTGTATAAAAAAGTATATTATATGACACCGGCACATTGACACAACAGTTGAATGAAGATGACAAAATACGAAAAATTAAATGCACGTCATTTTATTTAAAACTATTGATATTTTAGTTAAAATATTATACATCATTTTGGAGGACCCGTAAAGAGTTTACACAAAATTCAGGGTTGACTCTAATTATATCAAACTTTCCTTATATTGCTCTTTATGGATTTGGTATATATCATCTTGAATTAAGGTAAATGTCAATATCATTATTAATATAATGATGCCCTGTAGTGTGAAGAACATCATAAAACTCTCGAAGATAGTCAAACACTCCGTATCGTTCAAAAAGTGAAAAAACTTCCTGCCCGTTTAAATTTCGATGAATTTTGTAGTTTTCCAAACAAAACACAGCAAAAGTCATTTCCTTGCTCATTGTAAAACCTCCTATACATCAGGAAACTGAATGTCTCCATTTTTTTCTTCCTGCTCGAACAGACTGTATAACATTTGTGTACTATATTGCCAAACTTTTGTTTCTTCTTTTTCAAGTGTTGCATATAGCTTTGAAGAATATAGCTTTTTTATCGCATTTTCTTCAGTAATGTTTTGTTTTTCTGCTATCAACGACACCAAATCAGTGCTTATATAAGGCATCAATGCAATAAATTGTTCCTGTCCCATAATATCCTCCTATCTCACTTCTTTTGCTTCAATAAATTTCAAATATTTCAAAATTTCTTTGCTGTGCAAAGTCCATTGGTCGTGCAATACTTCTGTTTTTAATTTCTTTACAGTATATTCTGCATCGTAGGCTCCCGTTTCAAACAAACGAATAGATTGGTATATATTATCATCTGCAACAGGACCAATGTGCAAATCCGTTTTACTATAGATAAAATTTCCCTTGCGATTATTAACAACAAACGATAACCATTCTTCATCTGATTTCTCAAAACGTTTGACAGTAAGTTCTTTTTCTGCTTTTGCTATATCGAATTCATATATGGTCACATATCCCAAAATAACATTTTTTCTTCGCATTTTTATCTTTGCCCAACGTTCGGCTTGCTCAAACGATGTTGTAGTATAGAATCCAACACCAAAATCCAAATAAACATCGCTTTCCCTAATTTCCGGTTTGTCAACAAGGTCTGTGCTTCCATGATATAAAATCATACAAGTCCCTCCAATATCTTATTTATTACTTTTTGTTCTTGTTTTAACGCAGAAAGCATCTTCTCATAGTGTTTTCGTTGCTCCAATTGTTCTTTTATATGAGTAATTTTTTCTCTATCTTTTCCAACATAGTCATCACACACTTTCCCATTTTTGCGATACTTCAAATAATAATATTCATTTTTCCGACAAATTAGAGACCCTTTCGGTAGCTCTGCAATCAATTTCTCGTATTGTGATATCATTTCGCTGTTTCTTGATGCTTCATTTTTTATAACCGAAATTATAATCATAATTTATCACCATCGTTATTATACCACACTTTTGTTGGAAAATCAACGTTTTTGTGTGATATTTTGTAATTAAAAAGAATTAAAAAAATTATGCTATAACTTTGTAAAGCAAGTTATAGAGCGTTTATTATATTGATTCAAATACTAACTTTTGGAGGGGCAGCGCAAACCATCAATTTACCGGTGGTTTTGATTAACAACTACTGTGAATTATTTTAATTGGCGCTTTTTTCGGTAGAGGGATGGGGGTATTCCCTCGTGTTTTTTGAACAAATTACAAAAATACGAAATGTTGCTGAACCCTATAGAGTCAACGATGTCTGCGATTGACATATCTGTTTGAATGAGCTTTTCTTTTGCCAATGTTATTCTCTGTAATTTTACATGTTCCATTACTGTGAGTCCTGTTTCAAGCTTAAACTGTCGGCAGAGATAGTTCTTGTTCAGATGCAGATATTTGCTCAGCTCGTCCAGATTTACGGTTTGAAGATTGTTCTTTATATAATCAAGCGCTCTTGAAATATTGCTGTTTTGGGATATTGCGCTGCTCGGAACAATACCAGAATTGCTGCACAGAATAGATAAGAAGTACAGAAACTTTGAATAAAACAAGAGCATATCTTTCTCCTTGTATAAGTCAAACATTTCCTTAAAAAGATCATCTGTAACAGTCCAAAAGGAGACTATTGCTATGAACTCTATTATACACTATTTACTTGTACAAAATCAATACCTTTTGCAAATAATTTTATTTCTTTTTAAATTTATCTGCAAATTTATGCCTCTCAGGTAATTTGCTTTTGATGATTCGCATTCGCCCGAATATCAAAATTCAAAATCGATAAACCACCGCGTATCATAAAGCACGAAGTATGGCATTACTCCGATTACATACCTTACATCAAAGCAAGATACGGTGGCGATATTAAGCCGGTTAACCGCCGTAAACCCTGCGACTGATGATACGGTTTGTCCCTGCTGTAATGCTTCCAAGGAATATCTTTATAAAAAGGCTCTTTGTCAATAGTTGAGGTCAAAATAATAATGAAATTTTTAGGGTGGCTGTAAATTTATACAACCGCCCGATTTTCTTGTAATCAAAGATATGATTTCTCTTTCGGAATCCCTATAATCGCAAGTGTTTTTTTCGTTACTTTTATTCCGGGATGTATTCAATGCCGCAGACCTCATCGGACGGTTTTTGAATCCTAAAAAACGCCATATCGCTCGGTTCGAGAGTAATGTTCAAAATATCCGTTGAATCGTTTATGCAATAGTGCTTGCTGTCTGCCTTTGAAACCTCGTAAATCCTGAAATTATCTTTTAGGGGAATACAAAATGTCCTCGCGGAAAGATAATCTCGGTTGAGGATTGCGATGTATTGATTGTCGCACGAATCCGAAAGAATTCCAATTGTACAGCGGAACGGGAGTTCGTCAAGCATAATGATGTCATCGTTTTTTATATCTTCTCTGAAATTTTCGTTAAAATATGCGTCGTTTGTCAGAACCTCTTTTCCGTGATAAATATGCTTTGATTCAAGAGCGATAAAGGTCTTGCCGAGCTGTTTTACAATGGCAATCATTGATTTGAGGTCATCATAAAAACAGCCCTCGGAATAATCGTTCTCGAGAACTCTGCGTTTTTCGTCAAGCTTATCGGGGCAAATCAGAGAAGCGGCAAGCCCATAGCATTGCAGACACTTTGCACCGTACAAAAGAGCATAGTTCATTTGCAACCGTGTCATAGAAAAGTGGTATTTTGGGCATTGGCTCATACGCAGGGCCTGAAAATAAAACCAAAACGGCATATTTCTTTTTTGGGCCTCACTGCGGACAATGCCCATATCCTTCCATACGTTAGAGTTATCGAGCTGCGGCTCGCCGTGATGAGTGACCGTTCCTTCGCCGAAAGGATAAAAATCCACCGATGCAACGGATGGGTTCACCGTATCGAGGTATTGCGTAACATATGTCGGATATTTTCCGTTTTCCCATGTATAATCGGGATTGTAATTCGGAACCATAACCGAAAAAGCGTGCCTGCCGGGGGCGTATCTGTCGAACAGTTCCGTCTGTTCCGCCGCCGTGTTAAGGTCGCCGTCCTCCCACGGTTCATCCCATATGTAATAGCCGACAAGATGCGTATAATGCTCTGTATCTTTGATAATCTTTTTTATTTCATCCGAGGTCGTTTTTTTGTGAATCTTGCCTTGAAATCCCCCAAACAGAGAGGTGTCCTGCCAAATCACATTCATTCCGATTTTTTCGCATATTTCAAGAGCGATTGCTCCTGTTTTGTGATGCGCCCAGCCCAATTCTATTTGAGTAAGACCGAGGTCTTTCATCTTTTCTATCGCTTTGCCGACTGCCTCTCGGGACATTTCCACGCCCGAATTGCCGCTTATGTTAAAGGTCGAAACGATAAATTCGCTTTGCCTATAGCTCCTGTCGGGGTTGCCCAATGCCTTGTACTTGATTTTTTTGTCCATTAATTATGCTCCTTTTTTATAAACACATCAGAAGAATCGCAATCGCGCCGACTAAGACGCCGAACCACTGACGCTTGGTTAATTTTTCCTTGTATATCAGTATTCCCGAAAGGGTTACAAGCAAAGTCGAACCGCCGTTATAGGCAGGGAAAAGCAGAGTGCCGTCGATGACCGACGACGAATATGTATAAAGCGATTGAAAGCTGCCGAGAAGCAAGCCGACCAATGCGGTGAACACAAACACGGACGGCGAAAGCCGAACGGTTCGCTTTTTGTTTCTCAAAGAAAGAACGAGATACACAATCGCCGAAAGAACCGCGGCGGTTAAATATGAACACGCAACGAAGGAAAGACTTTCACTGCCGCCGAAGTTATGCGAATATACTTTTGTTGTCGAAGCAACAAGTCCGTTCGCCGTAAAAGAAAGCGATATTGCAATAAACCACTTTTTTGTAATATCCGCAACATCATCGGCTTTGGCGTTTATAATAAGGGCAGCGATTGTAAGTGCGATTCCGAGCATTCGGAACACGGACATACTTTCGTTGAAAAATATTGCCGATACCGCAATCGGAACAACCATTGCGAGGTTGTTCACAAGCCCCGTCAGAGAAAGCGGCCCGGCGGACAGGGCGTTTAAATACGCGAGCTGGTATAAAACGCTTAAACCGCCGAGCGTAATTCCGTAGAGAACGGTCGGCAATGACGCCCCGGTTATATTCGGCGAAAAAAAGCCGAACGCAAACAAAAATATTAATCCGTTTATAAGGATGCCGTCGGTTATCGAACCGAATTTGTTTTTGCCGAGATGCGAGAGGATGATTGACTTAACCGTAAAAATCGCACACAGCGTACAAATTAAAATAAAACTTTGCATAAAATTTAAACCTCTGTTTTTTTATTTTCTTCAAAAGAATTCCGATATTCGCGCGGTGACAAACCCGTTGCCGCCTTGAACCAGTTCGCAAAATATTTTGAGTCGCAAAACCTGAGCGATTGTGAGATTTCGCCGATACTCAGCTTTGAGCTTTCAAGCATAATCTTTGCGTTTTTAAGTCTGACCTTTTGGACATACTTATAAGGAGTGATTCCGAACTTTTCCTTAAATATATGGATGGCGTGGTTGCGCGAACAGTATATTTTGCTTGCAAGCGTTTGCAGAGAAACATTTGCCTGCCACGTTTTGTCTATCAGCATCTTTAAGGTATCGGCGGCATCGAGCCTTGCCGAATTGTCAAGATTTGAGCGGTTATACATATAAAGCTTTTGAATAAGCTCCATTATAATAACAGTGAGAGAACTCACGATTTCCGCTTCCGTTCGGTCGGTGTTGCTTATTTTATATATCCGTTCGAGAGGACTTTTTAAGTCCAGACCTTTATAATAGATGCGTTCGTTAAGCTCATACGCGTCAAACAGCTTTTCGGCAATATCGCCCGTGAATATCACCCAAAATTTTATCCATGGGTCGGACGGCTCGGCTTCCATTTCCTGAAACGAGCCGGGGTGAAAAACATAGCTGTCGCCCGTCTCGGGAAAATAAGTCGTGTTATCCTCTCGGATTGAACCCTTACCCTTGACAATGTATTCAATCGCATAGTTTTGTATATTCGGGTTTGCCACATAATATAACGGTCCGCATTCGGTATAGCCGCACCCGACTATTGACAGAGGGTATCCAGCTTTTGTGTTAAAATACCTGCTGTTATCCAGAATAAGATGTTTTTTATTATTTATTTGACCTTTGAGGTTTTTTCTGTAGTCAGCCATTATTGCTCACCCCGTTTGTTTTAGAAATATATTTTGATTATAACAGAATAAATGTGTATTGCCAATCCCAATTATACAATCGGGTGCTAATTCAAAAAAACACAGTGATAATTTGCAACTTTTTTTGAAAAATGATTTATAAATCGGGGGATATGGCGGATAAATATATTGTTCCGTTTATATTTCGTAATAATTCACACCTTTTGATTGATATTTTATAACGACACAATATCAGTTTTATTGTATAATTCAAATAGCGGATATGACAAAGTATTGTTGTAAGTTGCACAAACGAATTTTAAAGTTTGAAGAAGATAAAATTAAAAAATATAAATTATATGTAAAACGGAGGTTTACTATGAAAAGGAGTTTATCTTTTGTACTGGTTTTGGCAATGGTAGTTGTAATGTTCGGGGGTATTTGCGCTTATGCGGCAAGCTATACGCCCGGAACGGTTATTGATTTTGATACCGTTTCGGTGTCGGGACTCGAGAGCGGTGTTTCAATAATAAATGACGGTGCATATGACAATGTTATCAATTGGAACACAAGAGCAAAGAATTTTATCCTTGATTTTTCATCGGGAAGTTCAAGCGATGTGCTTTGCAAAGGTTCGCATATTTTGAGCTTTGACGCAAGGCTTGCGGAAAACAATGTTTTGTATATGTATTATTGTGATTATAATCCCAATACAAATTCATTTGAAACCCAGCGCGCATATACCGCTCTGAGAAAAAACAACTTTATGGCGTCATCGGATAACGGTGCAAAGTGGTCAAGCGTTGTTGGGGCGGCGTATACAAATGATGTGTGGGCGCACTATGACATAATCTTTCACTTTGACGACAGCTATGCCGATATTTATATAGACGGCGAGTATAAAAGCGAAATGGCGCTTGATTCAAACGCCGACTATGTAATGAACGGATTCAACAAGATTTTCTTTGTTGGTTCAAACGACCCGTCAACGGCGGCAATGAATCTTTCTATGGATAATGTTGTCTACAGACCGTTTTCGAATACGGCAAGCGTAAACTTTAAATTAAATGATAAAGCGTTTGATGTTTATTTTTCGGAAATACAAGGAAGCGTCACGGCTGCGGACTTTACCTTGGCAAAAACGCCTGTCGGCGGAACGGCGGCTGAAAATGTCGGATTTGAGTATAACAAGCTCACGCCGACAAAAGGCAGGGTTATTCCAGAATCTCTTGAAAACGGATATACATACACGATAACATATAAAGGCGGCACGACCGCGCTTAACAATAATATACCCGAAACGTCCGATACGAAAATAATCAAACAAACGGTGATAGATAACGAACATAATTTTGAGGACGGAGTAACGGGAAGCTTTGGTACGGCGACAGCGGATAAAGTATTGATAGAGGATGAACAATACCGCGGCAAGGTCTTAAAGATTAACGGAAACATCGATTGGTATTATAAGCTGTCGAAAGGGCTTGACGGCGGCAAGTACATATTCTCATACGATACCAAAAACAGCGGTTCGTGGGGAAAGATGCGTTTGAGGTTTTATTCGGACCAACAATATAAATGGTATAACGCCTTTGCGATAGAGGGCAAGGGAATGGGTTCGAATTTCAGCGATAAACTCGTTGCGTTCGGCGATTCGGTCATCGGTACGGACGAATGGCACAGAATAGACATTGTTTTGGATATGGACAACGCCAAAGCCACGGCTTATCTCGACGGAAGCGAAAAAGGAACATTTTTGCTTACCACTCCGTCCGACGGCTCGGGGGCATACGACGGAAGTTTTTGGGGTTCGATGATGTCATATAACGGCACGAACGGAACAGAGTATTTTGACAATATTCGAACAAGGAATATAAGCGATAAATACGGTGTGTCGGTATCGGCGGACGGTAACTTGGTATATGTTGATTTTAATGAGACAACCACCGGGCTGACAAAGGACAATTTTGCGGTAACAAAATCGGCGAATTCGCTTTCGCAAAATGCCGAAAACGTTGGATTTGAGCTTGTGTATCAAAACGGAACAAGGGCGGTTCTCAGACTGAACGAAAGCGTTGCGGCGGGTACGAAATATACGGTAAAGCTCAACGATGTAAATTCTTTCCTTGGGAACAGCCCCAAAAAGGCCGAGATTTCATATATAAATGTAAACGAGACGGTATCGTCAATCAATGATGATATGTCATCGTACACAACGGAAAACGTGTGGACGGATTCGCGCTGGAGCACATCGGCAGAGGGCAAAAATAACAATGCCGCATCATCGGTTACGGCGGCGGACGGTACGGTAACGCTTGTCGGAGACGACACAAACGAAAAGCTTTTGAAATATGATTTGAGTTCTCTCAATTTAAGCGAGGGTATCGTTGAGATTGAGACAGTGCTGAACGTGACGCACAGCTCGTCGGAAACAGGCTCAAAAGCCCTTGCGTATTACAGAATTGCGGACGGAAACGGAACCGAGTTTAACTTGGGTGAGGTGCATATCAACGGCTTTATGGCGGCGGCGTCCGAATCGGCGGATTCAAAATCCGTATATACAAATAAAGATACCGCATTTGCGTTCGGAACGGATACCAAAATCAGAACCGTTATCAATATGGGAACAAAGCAAATAAGCACATATTGCGGCGACAAAACACTTGTGTCGGCTAAATACCCCCTGAATGTTTCGGGTTCGAATTACGCGAATTCAATAGAAACAATTCCGACGCTTTCGTTCATAACACGCCCGGGTTACGGCGTGAACCTGAATATTAAAAATATAAAGGTGACAAAAACGGTTAAACCGAGCGTTACGGGCGACATTATGTTCAGAGATGTAACCGGAGCCGTGAACGGTGTAACAAATGTTTCTTCGGCAACTAACGCGATGATAATCGAGTTCCCGAACGGACTTTTGAATAACGAACTCGGCGGAACGGCTGTGGTAAGAGATTCAAGTTCAAATGTTGTACAAAGCATCGGTGAGTACAATGCGGACGAAAAGACTTATACGCTGACATTTGACAAGCTTTTGGGCGCGGAAAAAGATTATACCGTTGAATTGAGCGGAATAACGGATTCCGACGGAGCGGTGTATACATCGGTGGGCGGCGGCTTTAAAACAGGCGCGGCGGTAAAACTCGTATCAAACGAAGATATTATAAGAACGTCAAACGGAGTAGATGTCACGGTAAAAGGAGTAAACACGGGCGAGGATGCGGAATCGTATTATGTTATATATACAGGATATAAGGGCAACAGGCTTGTAACAATGGATTATGCAATATGGAATCTCGATAGTGATTTTACGGATTACATAAAGATATTCAGCTTTACGGATGCCGAACTCAAAGACTGTGACAAGATAAATTCGTATGTCTGGAAGAGCTTTGAAAAAATTACACCCGTAACAAATTCGGTTACAAAGGATAATTTATAAGATAAAAAACGGCATAACGTGAAAATTTCTTTCGCGTTATGCCGCCAGCGGAATGGAGATTATTATGAAAAGGTTGTTTGTACTTATACTGACTTTTATGTGCATCGGTATTCACCCGTTATCGGTCACAGCGGCTGAAGATTACGCCTCCGCGGTATTCGAAAGCGTGAATCCCGAAACCGTCAATATGGGAAGCGTCCTCGGCGGCAGGAACATAGAAAGGCTTATCACGAACGAAAACATTGACGGCGTGCCGTGCGTTCGGATGCACACAAAGGATTTGGACGGAAGCGCGGTAAACGGCTCGTGGCTTATCTTTGATATTACCGCATCGTCAATGACGAGAATGAAAGACGGCTCGGGCGTGGACATAACGATAGAATATTTCGACGAGGGCGACGGTACATTTTGTATTGTCTATGACGCAAGAGCCGAGCGCAAAAAACCGAGTGAAAAAGTTCTTTTGAACGGAACAAATACGTGGAAAACACATACCTTTCATTTGTATGACGCGTATTTCGGAAACCGCTGTGAAAGCAAAGATTTTTTGCTGACACTTTGGGATAATTCGATTGATTATTCAACATCGGATTTGGTATTCAAATCGGTAACGGTTAAAAAAAGCGGCAAGATTTTTCCCATTAACTTAACCGAAAACATAACAAGAACGGGAAATCTCTATGAAAAGGGCGAAACCCCGATTATTTCGCTTGACGCCGCGAATATACTTGCCGATGCGGTGGCGGCGGATTATAAATGCACAATCACGGATTCAAAAGGGGATGTAAAGGCGGAAATATGCGATACGGTCACGTTTGAATCGGGCAAAAACACCCTGAATATCGACACGGGTATAACGCTGTGCGATGCGTATGATGTCAAGATTGTGTTCAATGATGATTCGAATTTGTACGGCGAATTTAAGACGAATTTCGGTATATCGGTTGTTGCCGAACAAAATTCGGATTATGCAACAAACACGCATTATCGCATATCATCGAGGACACCCGCTTTGAGTATGCCTTTTGCCAAAAACTCGGGTTCGTCTATGATTCGTGACGGAATAAGGTGGGCCGCGTGCGTTAATTCAAGCGGCGAATTTTCTATGCCCGATTATTATATGAATTATATTGACGAGGCACGGGCGAATAACCTTGATGTGTGTATTCTTTTGGGGTTGGAACACCCGTCATATGATAACGGCGGATTTCCTCAAAGCGATGCGGCAGTTAAGGCTTTCGGCGATTATGTGTATAATACGGTAAGCGCCTTAAAAGGCAAGGCAGATACATTTGAGGTATGGAACGAGTTCCACCACACCGCGTACAAGCAAGGTATGACGGACGACACAAACCGAAGCAATCCGCCGTCCGAGGTTGCCGCGGCGTATGTTAAATTGCTTAAAACGGCGTATACGCGCGCGAAAGAGGCAAACCCCGATTGTACGATTGTCGGTCTGGGCGGATTGCCCGGTGTATGGGATAAGTGGGTCGAAAAAGTCCTTGCGGCAGGAGCGGGAGATTATATGGATGTAATGAGCCTGCACGAATATGACGAGTACGGCGCACCCGAGGAGAGGATGATCGGCTGGCTCGAAAACGTGAACGAACATATAAAGAAGTATAACTGTACGGATATTCCGATATGGGTCACAGAGACGGGCTGGTCCACGTCTTGGAACATATCACAAGACGAAGAGACAAAATACAGCTTTGGCATCAGACAGTATGTTTTGTATAAAGAGTTCGGAATAAAAAAATATTTTTGGTATGACTTAAAAAGCGATGGCGTAAACAGCCGTGATTATCAGGATAATTTCGGTACGATTTGGTTCCATACCGACAGGGAACATATTCCGTATTCCGCGAGAACGTCTTATATTGCTTTTGCAAATATGAATGACAAACTCGGAAATTCAGAGATTATAAGTCACACCACCGATGCAAACGGAACGGAACTTTATTGTTTTGAAAACAAAGACGGAGAAAAAACCTATGTTTTATGGAACAAGGATAAGAAAACGAATGCCGATGTAAGTCTCGATCCGTCAAAACCGTGGAAGGTATATGACGTTTTCGGAAACGATGAATCGGTGCATATAAAAGCCGACGGAACGTGTACAGCCGCGGTTTCGTCCGTGCCGATATACATATCGGCATCCGACAGCCTGCCCAATACGGGGGTTACCTGTATCAATTATGCAACGGGCGATATTTCGGTGAGGATAAGCGGTTTTGAAAGCGGAAAGAAATTCGGCGTTCTTGTGACAAAGCCCCAAAAAGATATTTCGGATATTGAGAACGAAAAGCTCGGCGCTTTGGCGTATATGGCACAGCCTGATGATTCGGCAGGCGTATTTGATTTTACTTTCACGGCGGACGAAGAGGGTGTTTATACGATATACGCAAACACGGGCGGCGAAATTATCAAACTCGGAGCGGCGTATTACAAGCCTGTCGGGCTGAATGTAAGCTTTGGACAAGGTGGCGAGACCATAAACGATTTTTCAAAGCTCGATAAATCCCGACCCGTGACGGTGAATGCGGTCATAGACAACAGCTATGGAGCGGACAGCGAATATGTGTTGGTATGCGCCGAATACAAAGGCGATGTTCTTGTGGATATTGTCACAAAAACGGGCAGAATCTCGGCGGATGATTCCGAACAACGAATAAGCGCGGAAATATCGGCGACACCGAACGGATTCGATAAGATAAAAGTTTATCTGTGGAAGGATATGACAAGACTTGTTCCGTTCACCGATACAATAGAATGGAATTGACGGAATTAAATCATAAGACGGACTAAGGCGTTTCGGCTCGAAACGTTTTATCCGCAAATATATTGCAACAGAGGTGATATTGAATGAAGTACCTTAAAAGGACGGCTGCGGCGATACTTGCGGCGGCAATGCTGGTATGCGGAGTCGGCGCGTCTGCCGATTCGGGCGGCGTTCGCACGGCAGAGGCGGTGTTAAAAAAAGACGGCGCGAGTGTATCGGGAATGAAAATCAGAGTGGGAACGGAAGGAACATATTCATATACTTCCGAACAAAAGGACGGCAGAGACGGCTGGACGATTACGCCGCAAAGAGGTGAGAATTCGGCGGTTTATGTGAATCTCGACAAGAGCTTTGCGTATAACATAAAGGATAATTCCTCGTTCGAGATAGAGGTGGATTATTTCGATGAGGGAAAGGGTAAGTTCCGCATAATGTATGACGGCGCAAAAGAGCCGTGGGACACGGATTCAAACAAACAATCCGTATCGGTTCGCAAAACGGACATTGTTGAGATTTCGAACAAAAAAGAATGGAAAACACATAAATTCACAATAGACAATGCGCGTTTTAAAGACGGTTATAACCATTCGGATTTTGCGATAACTCTGTACGAGGACGCAATGGGAATATCTCTCGATGACGTGACCTTCGGTGCCGTCAGAATCAGACCAATCGAAACAAAGGGGTCGGTAAGGGTCAACCTTTCGACCGACGCGATAGGCAACAACTTTTTCTCAACGGAAAATGTTGTTATCAATATGGATATATATGACAAGTCGGGCGAGACGCGAACCCTTACGGCGACCGCGCTGAGCTATGATTTTTACGGCGAGCCGGCGCGGACGGATTCGTTTGAGATTACGACAGAGGCAAACGGAATGACAAGCCGCACAATAGAGTTCAAGCCCGAAAAATATTCGGTATACACTATGTATTTGACCGTTTCGGGTGACGGAATTTTTTCACAAAGCAAGATAGAATATTCATATGTTATCGAAAACGAAAAAGACAATATGTTTATGGGCACAAACAACCATATATATCGTCTTATGACGAGAGACCCCGACAAAATCATTCCCCTGCTTGACCGAATCGGTTTGGCGTGGAACAGAGAGGGTATCTGGTGGGATTATTACGAGACGACAAAGGGCGTTTATGCCCTTCCCGACAGAGCACAGCACTCGTTTGATTTGTTTGAGAAACACGGAATAAACCAATATATGATTCTTGACTGTTTGAGACCGCCTTTGTACGGCGGCGGTTACCCTGTCGGAGAGGTTTATGAGACGGCATTTCTCGAATATGTGCGCGATATAGCAACGCGGTTCAAAGGAAAAGTTACAAACTGGGAGCTTTTCAACGAGGTAAACGCAAAGGTTCAGGAAGGAATGGACACGGACTGGTATGTGAGAATGACAAAAGGTGTGTATAAAATCCTGAAAGAAATCGACAAAGATAACATCCTTGTCATAGGTACTACATCGGGTACGCCGCTCGAATGGATACGAAGCGTTGCATCGGGCGCGGTGGGCTTTTTTGACGGATTTTCGATACATCCTTACGGAATGAAAGTATCGCCCGTTGAATCCGACCGTTACAGCGCGGTTATGTCGGTAAGAGAGATTCTTGACGATTGCGGCGCAAGTGATGCAAAGCTTTATATTTCCGAGATGGGATGGTCAACGGGCTGGGTTGATTATGAACACCAGGCGGCGTTTCTCGCTCAGATTTACGCAATGCTGTCAAGCCCCGAACTCGGGGTTGAAAACATAATGTATTATGATTTTCAGGATGACGGTTTTAAACCCGAGGACCAGGAAAATAACTTCGGCGTTATAAGAACGTGGGACACGGTTGATACGCCGTTTATCGCCAAACCGTCATACCTTGCGCTCAGCAATATCAACAGGCTGCTGACAAATGCAAAACTTACCGACAAAAAACAAATCGAACCGTACAGTATGTATAAATTTAAAGCCGAGGACGGCAAGGACGTTTTGATGATATGGAGCAGGAACGAAAACGATTACCTGACCGTATCGATAGGCGACAATAACGCCAAAGTGTATGATATGCTCGGAAACGAAAAAGACATATACAGAAAAGACGGACGGTATTCCATGTGCGTCGGCAACAGCCCGATATATATTGTCGGCAGCATCGATTCTTATGAGACGGGCAAGGCGGTTTTTGACATAAGCGGAACCTCGTTTGAACTTCCTTATAACGATGTGTCGGATATTGATATAGAAAAAGAGATTGACGATTACGCAGAGGTTGAGTTTATTCTCGATTCGGATACGAATTTTGAAATAATCGAGAATAACGGCTTTGTCGGCAACAAAGCCAAAATAAAGCTGCGTGCAACGGGCAAAAGCGGCGTTAGCGAGAACGCGCGGCTTATAATAAAAGACGGCGGCGGAAAGATTTTTCTTGATGAAAAAATAGTTTTAAAGCATACCGATATGATAACGGTAAATTTTGAAACAAAGCTTTTTAATCAAAAGAATCTGAACAGGTGGATTGGCATAATGACAATCAAAAACCATAATCACACAAAAGCCATTTCGGGCAGGGCGGTGTTCAATGCGCCGAGCGAGCTTTCCGAAAGCATAAAATCGGTGACTTTATCCGAAATCCCTGCGGATACAGAGGTAAAGATAATGTTCAATATGCCCGAGGTCAAGTTTTACAGCTCGTATTTTATAGACCTTGATGTCATACTCGATGACGGATATACACAAAAATTCAACCTTTATGCCGATTGCCTTGCGGCAGTCTATGCCGAGAACAAGCCCACCATTGACGGCTATGAGTCGGACGGCGAGTGGAGCGGCGCAAAAGCCCTTAAAATCGGCGAGGGCAGAGAGGATTATGTCCCGGGGACAACAGAAAAATATAACGGTGACAACGACCTTTCGGCAACCGTAAAATTTATGTGGGATGAAGAAAACCTATATATGTTTGCCGTTGTGACGGACGATGTGATGAAACAGGATTATACGCCGTCAAATATGTGGAAGGGCGATTCGATTCAGCTCGGCATTCACTATGGCGGAATCCTCGACCCGAGTGTTTCGCTTTTTACCGAAATCGGTCTTGCGCTGTGTTCGGGCGTTCCGTCAATTCAACGATATTCAAACGAAAGCGGCGCGAGCGGCGTTACAAAGAATATGAAGTTTGAGGGCAGACGCGAGGGAACAAAAACATATTATGAGGCAAGTATGCCGTGGCGTGAAATCATTATGGACGGCATGAATCTCAAAGCCGGTGACGCGGTAAGGTTTAATATGATTGTCAACGACAACGATAATGTTGACCGATGGGGATGGGTTGAATATTCGTCGGGAATAGGTATAGAAAAAGACGGTACCAAGTTCGGACGAATGAATTTGATTGATAACAGATAAGAGAGGTGACTAACTATTAAAAGTCAAGAGTTTTTTGAAAATTTTTTTAAAAAATT
>URAN01000064.1 GCA_900545865.1 uncultured Eubacteriales bacterium | reverse complement strand
GAAAGTCTTTAGGCGGCAAAGTGCCGTATTTTTTCGGCCAATGCTCAATCTTTGAGCCGAGACGATAAAACGGCTTTACACCTGCATATATCATCACTTTAAGATATTCGTCCGTTAATGTAAAATCATAAGATTCGGGGGCTGTCGCATCTTTATCAAAATCGGGAAAGATCGCAAGAATATCGACTATATGCTCACCGCCATAAGCCGAACAGAATGCAGCATCGTGCGTTCTTGCATATGGGATTTCCGCCTCTTTAAAAGCGTCAATGTTCGTTATCCTCTGGTCAACCGTGAATTTGTATACAGGTCCGTTATTTACCGCATGCATAGGTTTGACTTTTCCCGTATCAGCCGAGAAATCAACTTTAATATTCTCCATAATATTAACCGCTCCTTTTATCGGAAAATTTTATATGGCATATTATAGCATCGCATATATTTTATGTCAATAGCTTTATTTACGAAACTTTTTCGTAAATAAAATCGTAGGCATTTCGTATGATAGCATAGGAATAAACTAAATTCCTATGCTTGCACCTGCTGCGTTTTACTGTTTATTATCCTTATATATCCATGCGGCAATTTTTATTTTGCCGCAGGAGATTTAAAATTCCCGGATTTTCGCAAAGAGCCATTACTTTATTCACCTATGCAATACATATCTTTTAAAGTAATAAAACGTGTATGATTGTTTTTGTTTTTAAGCATATCGTCGGTAAATCCTGACTTTGAGAAAAAATAAAAGTATTTTTCATCAAAGTACCCCATAGCCTCGGCATACTCCTGCATAAGCAAAAGTTCATCCGAACCGATTTTATCATTTTTGAATTTACACGAGCCTATAATGCCTTCATTTCCGTCTGCCGAAGTTACGACAACATCTATCTGCGCCTGTTTCTTGGTTTTTGGATTGCCGCCCCACCATTGCCCGATTTCCGACATATTAAACGGCAGCAAGTTGTCATAATACAAAATGTAATCTCTGCACATTTCTTCAAATATGATTCCCATATAATCAGACAATCGTTTGGCAACAACCTCATCATAAGATTGCTCGATTCTTCCCGAAACAATTGCCGCTGTGTTTTTGGCAACAAATGTAAACCAAAACCTGAAAAAATTATCTTCAAGCTGATAAATCGACCTTTTCGATTTCGGTTCGGTTACGGGAATTTCTTTTTTTACAATACCCAGTGAGTTTAGATTTGCAATATATTTTGTGCAAAGACCATTTTCAACACCGACTGTTGACGCTATCTCGGAAAGCTTGCTTTTTCCCGATGCAATAGCTGAAATAATCGCATTATACGTTGCAGGTTCTCTAAGTTCCTGTTTCAAAAGATTTGACGGTTCTTCATACAGCATTGCATTCTTATCAAATAAATTATCAAGCAAATTTTCCTTAATTGTCAGGTTCGGCGAAAACTCTTCAAGATATAAAGGAACACCGCCGGTTATTCCGTACATAATTGCTTTTTCTTCATTTGTGTAATTCGGAAACCACTTGCCTGTATCATAATAGTCGAACGGTTCAATCTTAAATTGTGCCGTTCTTCTTCCGTAAAGCGGACTTTGATAACCAAGTACCTGCTTTTCCATAAAGCTCATTGATGAGCCGCACAAAATCACAAATAATTTTGTTTTCTTAAAATTATGGTCTATATATCCCTGCAAGACAGATGATATACTTTTATCCGCTTTTGCAAGATACGGATATTCGTCAATAACAAAAATTATTCTTTTATTTTGTGATAACTCTTCAAGTCTTGAAAACGCATCGGCAAAGCTTTTATATTTGAATTCTGCATTTGATTCACCATTTTGAAGGTACGAAATTGCACCTGACAATATTTCAAGATTTTGCTCAGCATTACTCTCTATCGCAGGAAAGAATACCGTATCTTTATCTTTGCAGAATTCGTTAATTAAGGTGGTTTTGCCGACACGTCTGCGTCCGTATATAATAGCCATTTCAAATTTATCACTTTTATACATTCGATTCAATTTGGAAAGCTCGTTCTCTCTTCCTATAAACATACGCTCGCCTCCGTATAGTATATTTAGATATATTACAATTATAATACACTATACGGTTTTGTCAAGAAATTAAAATTCAATATACCCAATTCCTTAATAAAACAAACCCTCAATCGACATCAATTCTGTTATTGTCGTTTAGCTCTTTCTTTCGGTTTTGTCAAATCAAAGCTGTCTTCAATCATATTTTTTATGTCAGCATCCGGCACCGTTCCGTCAAGCATAATCGAATTCCAATGGTACTTGTTCATATGATATGCCGGAACAACCGACCTAAAAGCGTCTCTCCACATATATGTAAGGTTTGGATCACACTTAACATTTATCCAAATACAGCCCATATGCTCATAAATTGCGGCAAACATCTTTTTATTATCCATATGGCGCATTACCGTCCAGTTGAAATCGTGAAACGGATAATCCTCATAAACATTTTTAAGGGTCAAGCAATAATCTATCACATCTTTTCTTGTTTTCATAATATCACCGCCTATTATTACCATCTGTTTTACATCTCTTTAGCCAAATAATTCTGAGGTTAAATTTAATCTTCAATACTCATAACCGCAAGGTCACCTTTACCGTTCCTTGTTATAAATATTGGTTCAGAATACTCATGGCAAAATTCTGAAATCTCATTGTATTTATTTCTTAAATCCGCACTTGGTCTGATTGTCGGCATATATCGCACCTCTGAAAACCTATTTCTTTTATTATATGCCAAGTATATCATAATATTGATATACTGTCAAGTTGATTCATTAAGCCTCTTGCGTTTATCTTTTTCCGCAAACCCAACAAAGTAAATCACACTAAATAAGATAAAATCTTCACATCAGCCGTTTTATCAAATTTTCAAACAAGCGGTTGTATGGAAGTTAAGGAAAACTATATTTTGGGGCGCTGATGTAACATATGTTTGACGACTACAGAATTTGTTTGTGATAATATCTTGCAATTGCGCTGTAAATATGATAAAATAAAAATATCATATACGGATAATTAAAAACGATTTTGATATATTGACAAAGACTTGATTTTTATAAGTATTCGGAGGGCTTAATTATGATATACCATTATGAAATATCCGACTTGCCTAAGGTCAGCAAGTATTATCTTATAACTCGCCTGACAAGCTGGCAAAGCGTTGATGAATGTAATATTTTAATTTTTATATTAAACGGCGAATGCAATATTCTGACCGAAAGCTCAAACTATCATCTGTACACCGGTGATGTGTTCTTTTTGCCTGTCGGAACGTCTTATAAAAGATATTCGGCGAACGGTAAGGCTTGCACAATGGCATATATACATTTCAGCTTTGCGTCCGATTTTTCGCGCGAACGCGCCGAGGTCTTGCAAAAGCGCCTTTTGGCACATAAAAACGCCTTGGATATTGAGCTTATGAGTGGTTCGCTCAACCGCTATTATGACAATAAAATATATCTCACCGAACAAATGCATCTCGATGATATGTCGGCATTGGAATACTTTTCGGGTAATCAATTCGATGACGGGCGCAAAAATCCGTTCACTTTTAATCTGAAAACATCGATTAACTTTTGCGGAATTCTATGTTCTCTGTCCGCTTATACCCTAAACAAAATTATTTCTCTCGATGACAGACACAGTATTCTCGACACCCCGTACAAGCTTCAAAAAGCGGTTAATTATATCAGCAAACACTATAACGAAAAAATAACTCTCGATGAGCTTGCGGCGTACTGTAACATTTCAAAGCAACAGCTGACACGCCAGTTCAAGACAAACCTTCAGATGACGCCGATGAAATATGTAACCGAATTCAAGCTTTTGAGAGCCAAAGACCTGATTTTTAACCAACCTGAATTGTCAATCAAAGAGGTATCGGATATGCTCGGCTTTGATAACCAAAACTATTTTTCAAAGGTTTTTGCTCGGGTATTCGGTCAATCGCCGACCGAATACAAGTCATCCGCAAAAGCATAAGATAAAAAGTATGATGGCAAAGCACATATTTTTTTGTACACGCCTTCATACTTTTTATGTTATATATCTGCTCAAAAATCCGTATAAGCCAATCGGGGATAGGCAATTCCACATAAAGACCTTAATTTCGGCATTCGTCTTGTCCTCGGGCAGATTCAGGACGATTGAATCGGATTCGGAATTTTTCACCACCCTAATTTCAACAAGAACACCATTATCATATACTGCCGCGATTATGTCCGAATCGTTATTTTTTAAAAGCTCCGCCGAGTTCACTCGGCTTTTAACCGTTATCGTATCACCGACCGCGTCATTGATATATTCAACGTTTTTTCCGCTTGCATCGATATATTCAATCTCCCATAATTTCTTGCCTTGTTCAAAATATTTTTGAACCGTTATATTATCAATACACACCGACATATCATATTCAACATCCGATTTTACGGTTATTATCTCTATTGAATCAAACGCCGAAAGTTCAATATTTTCAACCGCCGATGAGATTAAATTTGTACCGTCACTTATGCTTATGTCGTATTTTTTTGACTCGAAATCAATATCGATATTAAATCTGTATACCGTATCTTTTTGAATCAAAAGCCTTTCGTTATAATTTCCGTCAAGATATGCGCCGCCCACCTTAAATGTGTTCGCATATCCGTTATTAATATCCGCAAACATCAGCCACGTTTTCTTTTTTTGTTCCGCGGTAACCGCGTCCGACGCCGCAGAATCGTTTCTGAAACGTATATATGTTTGAGATAAATATTCATCGGGATTTTGAGGCATGGACAAATCAAAGCTTACCTTTGCTTTGTCCGTGTCGCCGAATTTACAATCTTTTATGTATATCTTTCTTATTACCGCTGATTCGGATTCGACTTTGTTATTTGTACAAAGAGCCGTTCCGCTTTCGGTATTTACGGCGGACGCAGTATTTATACCGCGGTAAAATTCGCGGTTTCCGCCCGTATAATCCTCAAAATCATCACTGAAAACGGTTTTGTATCCGCCTGTATATCTGTCGCAAAATTCAAGCGCCGAAAAATCACCTTTTAAGTATGCCACGCCGTCCGACAAATCAATTTCAAAATATCCCCCGTTGCCTTTTATGACTTGTTCGTTGCCGAACAGGTCAATTTTCGTCACCGTATCACAACCGAGATAAATCTTTGAACGGGCGGTCTTTACGTCACGGTCATAAAATGCCGCTGTTTTTGTTCCGTCACTGTTTTTATAAGTATAAGCCAAACATCTTTTCGATTCGTCATATGCAAGATTCAAAAATTCCGAATCGGCAAACAGGCGATTCCAATTTGAAACAGCCAAATAAGCAGGCTTTGCCGCAAAGGGAATTTCTTCCGTTTTTGTGCCGCGCACAATTCCGAAACCGTTTTCGTACACTCCCGAACGCCCCTTGTCAGCCAAGCCGTAAAGCATCACTTTATCCGCAAGATTATGCGCATCAACCGACAATAAAGTTTTTATCAGATAATTCGCTTGATTAGTCTCGCTCACACCGATTGACGATGTTTCATTTATATAATTCCCTGTTGTAAACCCCGTTTCGGTTATCCATACAGGCTTATTTTCACAGCCGTTCAAATCCAATATTTCGCGGAGCTTTTCAAGCGTGCCGACAAGTCCCGAAGTTTCGCCGCAAGTGTTTGCCGCCGCATAGTAATGATACGATACCGCGTCAAAACAATCCGAAATACTCGGGTCTTGTTTCAAAACCAAGTCTATGAAGCCCAATCCGCTCCACGATGAATCCGCAAGACCGATTGCCGCCGCAAATCCTATCACCGTACTTTCGGAATCCTCAGCTTTTATCGCATTATATGCCGCTCTCAAAAGCTTTGCATAATTACACGCCGCAGCCGTCTTTTGCTCTGCCGTTGCATTCGGCGGCAGGCTGTTATTAAACGCCGTCAAATTATACTCATTCCATATTTCCCAGCATTTAACTTTGTCTTTATATCGGCGAACCATATCCGACACATATTTTGCATAATTTTCGACTTCGGCATCAGTTATCGGCGGATACGCCCTAAACGGAACGCTTCCGTCACCGCACAAAATCTGAACCGTTCCGATACCGCGATTGATTGACGCGTCCTCATACGCCTTTTCTCTTATGCTGTCCTCATCGAAAGAGCTGTACATTCCGTTCGAATCAACATAAAAATTCTGTCCGCCGAGAGACTCGCGCGTTATACCGAATCCCGCCCTTGACATTAATTCGCCGATATTTTCAACATCACCGTTTTTTATGCCGAAATCGGCTGTTCGGCTCATATGAGTATTAATACCAAGTTTTGTGTTTCGGACATTCTCAGCGTTTACGCAATAAGAAAACTCCGATTTTTCGGTTACAGTTTCGCTGTCATATCGCATCTCAATGACCGCCGTATATATTCCGTATTTAAGGTTCGTAAACGGAATATCGATTGCCGTTTTTTCTCTTGCGCCTATTCGCAACTCCTCTGAATTATCATAAACGGTTTTTCCGTTTGAATCACATATGAAAATCCGCGCCGCCGCATAAACCGATGTTTCAGAGCGATTATACAAAACCGCCCCGAAACTCGAATCGTTAAACAATATATTACCCGGGCTGTCCGACACAATATCCACACGGATTTTGTTAAGCATAAGCCTGTTATCAACCGAAATGCCGCACAAATCAAGCCTTACCGCGGTGTCGCCGTATACTTTTTCGAGTTTCATATTATCAAACCGAACCGCGTCTCCGCTGTCACTTCCGCGGATTTCGCGCCTTATCGTAAACCCCGTGAGTTCCGCCTCGTCCAAATCGGTATACCTGCACAGTTTAAGTTTTTTGTTATCGGCATAATATGTAATCTCGCCCGTATCCAAATCCATCATCATATCAATATGCATCCATTTATCCGCATATATCGGAACATTGTATGCCGATTGACTCCATAATCTTTTTGAATGGAAAAAACCCAATGCCGCATTTCTCTCATTTTGAGGCATTATGCAAAACGTGTTATATCCTCCGCCGCTTTTCGCCGAAAAATCGATATAGGTATAGCACGCTTTCGGGTTCGTGACTTTCACATCAAATTCAAAATGATAAACACCGTCCAATATCGGTTCGCTGAATTTTTTCGTTAATATTCCCGAGGAATCGGCCTCGGCGGACACGGCGATGCAATTATCGCCGTCCGTGCGCCCCGATTCAACCGATTCAGCATTTTTGACCTGCGAAAAAATCGTGCCGAGCGATGAAGAATCGTTAAAGTCGCTCTCAAACGCATCACCGAACGAAAGCTCGCTTTGATTGTTAAATTTAATGTCGTTTTCATACAGCTCAACCAAATCACACAGCTTGTTATTTTCAACGCCGTATATTTCGGTCTTTAATAAACCGAAACAGCTCATAAACAATATCGAGCCTATCGTTATTATCGCTGTCGCTCTTTTCATATCATATATCACCCCATCGCCGAGTCAATCATCCAAAAGCTTATTTATACACTATTACCTCATAGGCTGCCGCTTGCTGTGTTCTGACAACAACCAAATCACCAACCTTTATTTTATCATATGTGCCAATATCCGATTCGCCGCCTCTGTACACCTGCGCCCCCTTATGCTCGTTTGTGTCATCAAAAACCGAGATTGCCGCCTGAATCGATGCCGAAGTTTTAAGCGGGAAAATCTCAAAGACGCTGTTCTCATCGGTCGGTGATGATCCGAGCTTTAACACACCGTCATTTGTGCTTATCGCATATCCGGCAACAATCCTGTGATTGGCGTTGAACAATGTTCCGCCGTTTGTATACGCGGCTATATCACTCGCCTGTTTTGAGCTGTTGTACGAATAATGTTTATAAACCTTTGCTATCTCGCCTTTTTCGTTAAATCCGAGACGAACAAGGTCGCCCGATTTATATCCCGAACCCAAAAGCGAAATATTATCTGATACCACATATTCTTTTTCAAATCCGTTGTTTAAACACACAAGGTTTTCTCTCGCTTCGCCGTCATAAAATACCGTTGTTATTTCGTCTATCAGGGCAAGTTCGGGCTTTTCGCCGTAATCGGCAAACACGCCCTTGCATACAACCACATCATCATACCCCGATGTTTTGTCAAGTTTATAACTCATAAAATCATAATCGGTATCGATGCTTATGCTTTCCGTATCGGCAACCGAAAATTTATACTCCTCTGCCGTCTTTGGGTTTGACGGAACGGCAAGAATAAGCGAATCGGCGTTTACCGCTATCTTCTCGCCGAATCTGTTACGTCTGTATCTCGTGTTCGTATACGGCTGTGCAACCTGAAGGCTGTTTTTTGAATCCTCACCGTTCTCGGTTTTAAGGTTTGCCGTGTCTATCTCGGATATTTTCACGACACCGTTATCCTCTTTTGTCTTAAACCGAATAACCGTTCCGCTGAGTTCGCCGTTGTATGACACGGCATCCAACAAATTCGCGTTATCCTTTAAAACCTTTCCGTCCGTCTTTACTCTGTCGGATGTTTCAAAAGTGCATACACCCATACTCGGCTCAAAAAGCTTTATCTTTATACTGTCCGAAAAAACATCATCGCATTTTACCGCGTCAATCACATAGCCATAGCTCCATCCGTCAGCCGCAGCAACGTTTTCGATATATCCTATCTTGCCGAACGCATCGATGAAGCATTTCACTGACGAGCCTGCTTTTATTTTATACCCCGATTTTTCAAGAAAATCTTTTTGTATCTTGTACGTCTTTGAGTCGATTTCAACCTCATCATCGGTGATATTATTTGCCGTGCCGCTTATTACAACGGTCGAAACAACAAGCTTTACACACCTTTCGGACTCAAATGCGGTAACCAACATTCCGCTTGTTATATCCGAAACGCTTGCGCGCTCATTCCCCTTTTTCACAATTACGCTTTTATCCGTGTCATCATAATCAATCGGATTTTCGGAATTATACTTTCCGTAAATCTTATTGTTTTTATCATCAATCGCGTTCACAAAAACATTTCTGCCGCTGTTCATAAGAATAACATCCGCCGCGCCGTCACGGTTATTGTCTATCGCCTCGAAATATCCCGTTTTGACACCGTTCGCCGTCGATTCAATATCCCGCGAAATCGGCGTGCCGTTTATTACGTACATAACATCCTGTGAAAGATTTATGCGTTTTTCTTTTCCGCTGTCCGTTTTGTATTTCAGACTCTTTCCGTAAGTGTCAAGCCCGTCAAAATCCTCAGCATCCGTTATAGTAACGATATTTTCTCCGTCATTTTCGATGATTAAGGACGCTGATTTTATTCCCAAATCGCCCGATTTATCATAGTAAACCGTTACGCTTTTCCCCAACAAATCCAGCGCGTCACCGTCATATGTATACCTGTTTTCGCCTATTACAACTTCGTTTTGTTCAGTATCGATATTTTCGTCAATCGACATTCCGCCGACCGACCGAACCGTTCCGTATTCAAATTCCGTGGCATGATAAACCGACAACAATGTTACATCGTCGTTCGGTTCATATTCTATATCCGAACCGTCAATGTTTTTTATATCGTGCATTGCCGTATGCAGCGCATTATAAATCGCCGAAATCGCCGAGCGATACGTCATTTTTTCATCCGCCGAGCCTGTGCTTATAAGCCCGAGCTTTTTCGACAGAAACATATATCCTGTCGGATAACCGCCCTTTACCTCGGCATAATACTTATAATCGAGGATATTCAAAAGCATTTTTGATGCCTCTGCCGCCGTAATCGTCTCGTTCGGTCTGAAAGTTCCGTCGGGGTTTCCCGAAATTATACCTTTTTCGACAAGTTTAGCCAATGCATACGCCTCTCGGCTTTCGGTCGGAACATCGGAAAAAATCTTTCTGTCCGTCATCCCAATCTCGCTCTCGTCCAACAGCCTTGCCGTGTATATCGCAAAGACGCCCCTCGATATTTCGGAATCGGGTTCTTCGGGTTCTGTTGATAATACTTCCGTTTTCTTTAAAAGGCGTATTTGAGATTCCATACTCGCAGGCCCGAAATCGGCGGTTGCGTATGTCGGCGCACATATATATGCACCCAAAATCACAAATATTAATATCATACTTAAAAATTTTTTCATATATGCAAACCTCCGTTATCCTTTGATTTTTAATAAAGCTTCAATAATTTTTGCCGCCTCTGCTCTTGTTGCACTCGCGTTCGGCTCAAATTTTCCGCCGTCTTTTCCGTTTATAACACCTATTGATTTCAGCGCGTACACAGACGTTTTTGCATAATCTGCTATATCCGAATCATCAACAAACTTTTCGCTGTCGGTGTTGAATTCCACTCCGCCGATGAGTGCGGCATTATAGATAACCACCGCCATATCCATACGTTTTATATCCTCGCCGATACCAAACATATTGTTACCGATACCGTTGATTATTCCCGTTTCTGCCGCAATGTCTATGTACTCGGCATACCACATATTTTTATCAACATCCGAAAATCCGCTCGCCGCCGCATTCGTTTTATCCGCAAACGCCAAAACCGCCATTTTTGTGAATTCCTCTCTCAAAACATTGGCATTAGGATTAAATTTTCCGTCACCCGTGCCGCTCACAACTCCTTTTTCGGTAAGCGACATTATTGCGTCGACCGCCCACGGTACATTATCAATATCCGTATATTCAATCCGCTCATTGGGTGTCGGCGGCGGTGTTATATCATCGATAACCGATGTATCAATCGTAACACTTCCTTTTAATCCGCTTCCGCTGCCTCCGCCTCCGCCGCTGCCGCTTGAACCGCTCGAGCCGCCGCTGTTTGAACCGCCCGTATACGCCGAATCAATCGCCGCTTTCAGTTCGGTTAAAGTATCAAAATTCCTTCCGTCTATTGCGTTCAAAACCTTTTGAGAAAGTTTATCGGGGTCAATAACCGCCTTGTCGGCAAGCTTTTTGATTACATCAAATATGTTTCCCGTTCCGTCGGAATATTTGACCGTTGCCAAAACGAATGCGTCCGCAAACCTCTCATCAAAGTATTTGTTCGCCGAAGTTTTGTCATCAAACCCCGACTTATTCATTCTTTTGTTTACTTCCGCTTTAAACGTTGCATTCACAAAATTTCGGTTTAAAAACTCGCCTGCCGCGGATTCGCCGAGCAAGAGTTCATCCGAATAATCAAATATATCAACCGCTGTGCCGCTCTCGACCGCCGCGATTATCGCCGCTTTGTTCAGCTTTTCCGCTGCGGTTTTTGAATCCGCATTTTTAAATTCGCCCATTTTGCTCATCGAATACACATAATTGATAAACTTTTCACTGCATTCGCCGTAAAGGTCGTTGTGAAATCCCAAATCATTCGCTCTTGATTCGAATTCCGCTGCGGTCGGCACAGTCAACAGCCCGTTCAGCCATTGAATCGCCTCAGCGTTTCGGCTCGGATTGGTGTATGTATACGGAATACACACCGAACCCTTACCGTCCGCGCCCGAAACATAAATATTATACAATCCGCTGACCTTACCCGTTGAAAATCCGATATTTACATTTCCGTTTTCGTTCGGCATAAATATATCCTGAAAAACCGCATTGCCGTCTTTATTCAACACCCTGACAATAACCGAACTCACATTCTTATATCCGCCGATTTCAACCGAACATCGCTCATCCGAGTCCGCTTTCGTTATGTCTTTGTCAACCAATATTGCCGATGTAATCAGGTTCAGTTTTTCGGTGTCATCCGCCGCAAAACCGATAACTCTTTCGTCCGAATCCGTCGGTGTATACTCGACCTCTTTATTCAAAATCTCGCCCGATGAAATATTAATCTCATCAAATCCGAATCCGTTCAGTCTCTCTCCGCCGACAGAGTTATATCCAAAAACTGTTTTGCCGTCTTGCCCCGATGTGTTCAATGCCGTCATTACAAGTTTTGCGTTCTCGTTTGCACCCAATGTATTCGGTTCGATTTTAGCCCCGTCTCGGTTATACCAATTCAAATCGGCGACCCTTATACCGCCGCGGCTCGTAACAAAAGAATTTTCATACTGCCTGATGCTCACTCCGTCCGCATTTTTTATTTTATCATTTGTTTTAATGATGTATTTGCCATCACCGATTAACACTCCGTCCGATTTTGACACAAGTGTTTTTCGGCTGTCGTCATAGCTCAAATCAAGCGGTTCGCCGTTTAATGTTATACCGCCGCTCCACTCGCTTATTCTCGCATTCAGTTCAAACTCAAATCCGCATACCTCGGGCGAAATTTCACCGTTTAAATTCACCTCTGTTCCGTCATATAATATCGCTTTGGCATCTTTTATGCGCAAAACAATATTGCCTTCATCGTCAACCTCGGATTGAGAAGAAAATTCGGTATTCGGTGCCGTCCGTCCGTATATATCGGTCACAGCCGACAAGTCAACCGTGTAATTCTCGTCATATTCAAACGGGTTTTGAGGCTTTATGATGAGTCTGTTGCCCGACGCAGTTACACTCTTTATCTCAACCGATTCGCCGAATCTGTTCTTTATCGCAACATTATTCTTTTTTACGTTCGCCAAAACATTCTCACCAAAGCTGTCCGACAGAGTAATCTCAACCGTATCTCCGCCCATTGTGCCGCTGACAGCCGCCTCTGCCTTTGGTTTTGCAAGCTGTTTTATAACAAGATTGTCAACATAGTATACCGACTCTTTATCGGCATACACCGTGTTTGACATAAACACGGCAGGAACAGCACAATTATATGTGTTGCTCCACCTTCCTTTTATTTCTCCGTCAACCAAAAATGTATAATTTCTTCCGCCGTCCGTCATTTCCGTCATTACATCAATATGCATCGGTACATTCGCCGAAACATCGACAAGCTTAACCGGTGTCCATGCCGGCGGTGTATTTTTATCCGCCGTTTTATAATACCCGTATGTTCCGTATGCCGCCGCAACGTTGCTGTTGACAACGGTTACGTATTGGTCAGTCGAAACAATATTTTTTGAATCGGATTTTGACGTATATAACGTAAACGGATAGTTCCCCGTCTGACCGCATATAAGGTCATAGCTTATGACAAACACGTCCCCCGAATTCATTGACTTATTAAAATCAAATCGCACCTGTCGATAATCGGTGACTGTGTTGGATGCAGAGCCGTAAAACCTCATAACCTTTCCGTATTCGCCGCCAAGGTCATATGTATCAACTTTGGATACTCCGTCCTTACCCAATCTGTTATACGATTCATTCAATCCGTTTTCAAAATCGTTTGAATACAAAATAACATCTTCCGATATTTGTTCATCCTCGGCATATACGCCGAGAGCACCCGGTGCGGCGTATGCCGCACACAGTGCCAAACATAATATATATGCAAGTCGTTTGCGTATTTTCATATAGACATCTTCCTTTCAAAAGTCGGTTATATTTTCGCTTAAAATCAATATCTCGGCTTTAACAAATGCAATTCATTATACTTTGACGGGTCTTTTACCGTGTCGATACCGTCACCGCATTTAACCCAGCCGCGCCGGGTTCCCTCGTCATTCTCGTTGACAAGGAACGAAATATACATCGTTTCGCCCTGTGAAATTTTCACATTGCTCGGTATGAGAACATCCCACGGGAATTTTGCCTCATAAACAGTGAGTTTTTTATCCTCATCGCGTTTTATTTCAAGCTCGTAACCCTCAAACGATACCGCGTCCTCAGACCCCATAAAGAGTGTTCGTCCAACGCTTGGTTTAAGGTTTTTATCAAGCCCGAATCCGACCTCGGTTCTCGCCGCCACAATATCTTTTTCAAAAGCAATGGCAAACTGAATCGAATCGCCTGCCCAGATACGTTCTCTGCCTATTTCATACCCTTGTTTATCATCATATATTTCGGCGCTTATATAAATATTATCCTCGTCATAGGACGTATAGAGCGTGTTCACGTTTAAGTCATCGCTGCCGCCGTAAGACGGAACAACAACCTCGAATTGTGCTTGGGTGAGCTTTGTATCCTCATCATATTCACCCGGCGAAATTATACCGTCAATCTTTGGCTTTTGGGTTGCATACGCCGCCGTTGTCAGACGATAATCACCGCCAACCGTGACCTTTGCTCCGTTTGAAAATTCGCATATGCCCTCAATCTTATACCGATAATTTATCTCGGGCAAAAAGAAACTTATCTTTCGTGACTCGCCGCCCGAAATCGGGGGTATCTTTAATTCGCCGACCTTTTTTGCAAGGCTTTCGGGATATGTTATTTTAAACGTTCCGCTCACGGACCCGTCATAGTTGGTGTTTTCAACGGTAACCTGTGCCTCCCACCTGTCCGCTTCGGAATCCATATACGGCTTTATCTCCATCTTGGCACTTACGCCGTTCGTTTCCTCTAATTTATACTCGCTTATATAAACTGTCTTTCCACCGTTTTTAAGACGAACCTCGATTGCGTCATCCGAATTTATTTCATCAGCCATTCTTATCTCGGCATAATGAATGCCGTTTTTCTCATACTCACATTCAATCTTCATTCCGTCAATCAGAGTATATTCCGCGGAATAAACACCGTCTTTCGGCACGGAAATCCCCAAAAGCGTCTTACCTCCGACAGAACCGTATAATACATCGGTTGTCGGCGCAAAAGCGCTGTCCGACTTTTTCATACTGCCGAAATTATCGGCAATAAGATATATCGGCGCTTTTGTCAGATGCAAATTTATCTTTCCGTCCTGTGCCGCTATTCTTTCGCGGTTCCCGTACATATCGACATACTCCGCCTCATCAACATTCGTGCTCAGCGCAACGTCAACATTTTCATTCAACGCATATGACACAATTGCCTGTCTGCCGTCCTCGAGTTTAAACCTGAATGCGTTAAACTCGGGTGTTTGAATATCATCAATCGGCTTTGCATTCGTCATTATCGAGTTAAATGCACTCAACGTGATAAGGTTATCCTTGCCCTCATAATTTAAGTCGTTATACTTCCAAAACTTAAAATATCCGAAGTTCTGTTCTCTGACATTCGAAATATCGTGATCCATAGCCGTATACTTACAAAGAACATCAAAAAGGTCATAATATGTGTTAAGAGTCATCCACCTTTGTTCGTATATCGCCTGAAGCTCATCACTTTTTAAGTCGCCGCTTGACCAACCCGTTTCGGATGTGAGCCATTTTAAATCGGTATAACCCTTGCTCTCGCAATACTTTTTAAATGACTTGACCTTTTCGACCATATCATATGTTTCGGGACTCATCACGCTTGCATAAGGGTGCAAAGATACCGCGTCCATATAGTCAAGCGCGCCTGCGTCAACGGCTGACCTCGCCCATTCCCACGCCTGACCCGACGGAGAAAGTCCGACAACAACGGCGTTCGGGTTTGCCGCTTTAACCGCAGGATATACCGCCTTCAGCATCTTTACATAATCCTCAACCGGCCGTCTTAGCGGATTGAATGTCGGAAGGTCATACTCGTTCCACACCTCAAAATAAACGGTTCTTCCGTCTGACGCCTTTACCCATTCGTGACATGCATTTGCAAAAGCCGCAATCTCGCTTTCGGAATAAGGCGGATGCGAGTTACAATACAGAGTGTTTCCGCCGTACATAAGCTGCATAACGGTAATACCGTTTTCTTTACACTCGTCAAGAGCCTTTTCGGTTGTTTCAGTGTTTTTGAACTTACCTTTTTCCTTTTCAAAATCCGCCCATTGCATTGCTGTTGAACCCAAACGCACAAGGTCAACGCCCGCCTTTGACAAAACCTGCATCATCTCGCCCGACCTGCCGCCGTTTCTGTCAAAGTGATTAGCAACACCGCTGCGCGGATTGTGTTTTTTCGGCTTTACCAAATACGAAAACCTCGTTTCGGTCTTTCCTACACTATCATATTCGTCCGCTGTCAGTTCCGCCGTCAAATCAAAATGCCCGTATTTATTCGATGTATCAACATTGAGAATCTCGGTTTTTGTTTCATTCGGCGCAAGCGCGATTTCGCTCGTCCTGCTCCATATCACGCGGTTAAACTTATCCCTTGCATAAAACTTTGCCGACAGATTCTGTGTCTTATTCAAAGGGTTTTTTATTTCGGTTTCGAACTTTACACCCTCGTCATCGAAAAAGATATTTCCTATCGTATCGCATTTAAAGCTTATATCGGCATAATTCACATACTCATCGGGTATGGATATACCTTTATTCTTTAAATCAAAAGCAATCTCGCCGTTCAGCCGATAAATTTTTATATTATCATAAAAGCTTCCCGAATCACCGCTTTTGTATTGGGTTATCCTGAGACCGCAAAACGCCTTGTAATAACTTGGCAGAGGTCCTTGCACAAAAAGCTCGCCGTCTATGTATATCATAAACTGTCTGTTGTTTAAGTCGATGTAATTATCGACCCTGTACCATTTATCGGCGACATAGTTTTTTTGACCTTTATAATTGGCATAGTACGGGTCAATCGTCAAATCTCCCATTATGCTTTCTTTGTAAAGGCTTTTAAAAAGATTGTACACGCCTGTATTTCTGAACTGAAAAGGCTTTAAGTAATCGCTCTCGGACAGAGGTTTTTCACATCCCAAAAACGAAACATAGCTAAAAGCCTTTTGCGAACCGTGATTGACCTCATATCCGACATAGTATACCCCATCCGTGTACGTGTGTTCCAAATTCAAAGTCGCCTGTGCCGATGTACTCGGCGTATTTTGGATATAAAGCGACTTTCCGTGGTCGGCGTCCACCGATTTAACGGCGGCGCTTCCGTTTATCGCCGAAAACCCGTACGGACGTATATCTTCTTTTTCAAAATCCTGTTCATACAGAACGCCGTCGCTGTACGAACCATCATTCCCGTTTATCATTTCGGCTTTGTACGCACTTGAAAAATCAAAACATAGCGCAATGTTGAGAATAAAAGCCGTCAATAATATAACCGATACTTTTTTCATTTCACACGTATAATAAAAATCAGTCAGAAAGGGGCTGATTTTTATTATTTCTCCCTTC
>URAN01000063.1 GCA_900545865.1 uncultured Eubacteriales bacterium | reverse complement strand
AAATTTTTTGAAAAAATTTTCAAAAAACTCTTGACTTTTAATAGTTAGTCACCTCGTGCCATGCTTGTGCAAAACAAAACCGCCCCGTATTTTACATTATTTTTATGAGCACCCCTGCCGCAATTGTCAGAGCAATGCAGAGAATCACGGGAACACTGATAAAGCTTTGCCCCAAAAGAGTTGCCGTGCTGATTTTCTTGTTCTTTTCAATTCCGTCCTTTTTGTATATCGCGTTTACGGAAATCACTCCTGCCGCAAATGCAATGATTCCACAGGCAAAAAGCGCAATCATTGTTTCGGGCGAATACCAAAGCGCATCGTTATAATACGCCAAAAGCAGAGCGACCGTATTATTGGCAAAGTGAAATACCATTGTTGCGTACAAAGACGCTGACTTGCGCATCAGATACGCAAGAGAAAATCCCATAAGTAAATATCCCGGCGCACAGCTTATATCGGCGTGCATTATCGCAAACATAACCGATGAAAACACCGCTGCCGCGGTTGTGTTCAGCTCTGCCATAGAGCAATACACGATTCCCCTGAACAAAAATTCCTCGAATATTGCAGGCAAAAGCGCCGCAACGGCAACGGCGGCAAAAAGCTCAACCGCCGATGTCGGAATATACACGTCAGAACTGTCAATCAATGCGCTCAGCGGCAGATTTATTGCAATCTGCACGAACTGACAGCCTATTCCGAACACAATCGCTGCCGCGATTCCGCCAAAGCCACAGCCTTTAAAACAAAATTTTTCCTCTGCCGCTTTGGCGGTTATTCCGTTTCTGAACGCATAAATCATAATCGGTATCAGGTATGCACCCAATCCGATAATCAGCGCCCTTATGTATTGCGGAATCTCAACCTCTTTAAAACTCAGCAAAAGTCCGAGCAGGGTTGTCAGAACAACGTTTATCGCTGTGACGGCAAGCAGCATTCCGCGAATGCCGCGAAGTTTCTTTTTTTCTTTTACATATACGGATGCCATAGAGCTAACTTCCTAACTGAAATTTTTATTCTGACCGTTGCGGCGCATATCAAGCGTCACATCGGGACAAATTACCATATCGACACAACGGTCGTATATGCCGCCGACAAGGATTTCGGCGAGACATTGGCTGTAACAAAGACCTATTGATACGCCGCCGAAATCCGCAAGGTAACGGTCATAATATCCGCCGCCCATTCCGATTCTCATACCCCTTTCGTCAAACGCAGCACCGGGGACAAGAACTATTGACGGGTTTAAAAGCGGTAACAGCTCGCCGCTGTTTATCAGACTGTGTTTTGGCTCAAAAATCCCGTATGCGCCGCGCTCAACCTGACCCGAATCGGATATTTCGATTGCCGTCATGGTATGCTCTTTTGTGTTACAGAGCGGAACGGCAACTCTTTTTTTGTCTTTAAAACATTGTTTTATTATCTCTGATGTGTCCGTTTCATCCTTGACCGAGATAAACACAAATACCGACTCGGCGTTTTGATATTCCACAGTTTCAAAAAGCCGTGCGGCAATTCTGCGGCTTTGTTCCTTTTTTTGATTTTCGGGAATCTCTCTGCGAATTTTCAGAAATTCTGTACGGAGGCTGTTCTTTTCCGCATCGACCAATCTTATATCCATAGTCAAAAGCTTATTCAAACTCATACGGATACTGCATATTGAGAACAATGTCCTCACCTGCGCCGTATTCGCCCGTCAGATAGTCAACGATTGCCGCCGCAAATTCCAGTGCCGTGCCTGCGCCGCGCGATGTTATGATATTATCGCTTGCCGCAACGGCGGCATCCGAAATGTCCGCACCGTGCAGATTTGACTCAAACCCGGGAAAGCATACCGCCGCGCGTCCCGATAACAGACCAAGCTCGCCCAGAATCATCGGAGCGGCGCATATCGCCGCAATCATTCGGTCATTATCCATACAAAAATCAATCATCTCTCCAACCTTTTCATCTTCCTGAAGGTTGGTTGTTCCCGGCATTCCTCCGGGAAGGACGATGCCGTTTATGCTGTCATACGGAATCTGTTCAACGGTTGTGTCACACACAACGGGGATTCCGTGTGCGCCGCACACAACTTCGCCGCCGACACCGGCGGTCATAACATCGATGTTTGCGCGCCGCAAAACATCAACGGGCGTTAATGCCTCGATTTCTTCAAAACCCTCTGCCAAAAGTACATATACCATAACTGTATTACCTCTTTTCGATATTCTTTTTCTCTTTGTTTACTTTAATGATAAATTTGGGCAAAGCCGCAAACCTGCCGATTCGGCTCGGTTGTTTACAAAGGCGATAAAACCATTCGAGATTCAGCTTTATAAATATATCGGGTGCACGTTTGACCGTTCCGGCAATAACATCGAGAGACCCCCCTGCACCAATGCAAAGCTTTACGTTCAGCTCATCGCGGTGTGCGTCAATCCACTTTTCCTGTTTGGGTGCGCCGAGACATACAAGCAATAAATCCGCGCCCGATGCGTTTATCTTTTCTATTATTTCGGGAACATTGCTGTCGGAAAAATATCCGTCACAGGTCCCGGCAATTTTAAGTCCGTCATATTTTGCGGTTAGCTTTTCCGCCGCCGTTTCGGCAACTCCGGGTTTTGACCCGAACAAAAAAACGCTGCCGCCGAATTTTGCCATCTCTGACATAAGCGTACAGGATAAATCAAATCCCGCAACGCGTTCGGGCAGAGGCGTTCCCTGAATTTTTGCGCCATAGACCACACCGATTCCGTCGGGTACACACATATCCGCACGATTTAAAACCTCGGCAAATGCGGAATCTTCATATGCCGCCATAACAATTTCGGGGTTTGGGGTATATATAACCTTTGTTCCGTCCGATTTGACCATTTCAACCGCTCTCTCCGCTGCCGACTTGGCGGTTATTCGGTCTATGTTTACACCGAGAATATTTATTGTATCTCTCATAATATTCATATGCTCTCCTATCTCATTTGGAAAAGTGTCTGTTATTATCATAATTTTTATTTATTATAACACAAACCGATACAATTTGCAACTATCAATATTTTATGGAATTGTCAAATAAAATTTGATTGACTTTTTGGAAAATTTGGTTTATAATTACATTAACTGATTTTAAAGCAAGAGGGGCCGTAGTTTATGATAGGAATAATCGGAGCAATGACAATGGAGATTGATGGGATAAAATCGGCAATGACCGATGTATCCGTTAAGAAAACCGGCGGAATGGAATTTATCTGCGGAACATTTTGCGGCTGTCGTATTGTTGCCGCCGTGTGCGGCGAGGGAAAGGTCAATGCCGCAATGTGTGCTCAGGCGATGATTATGGAATATCACCCCGATTTTATCGTAAACACGGGGGTCGGCGGCGGTCTTGCCGAATGTCTGCATATCGGAGATATAGTTGTTGCAACCTCGGTGGTTGAACACGATATGGATATGTCACCGCTCGGGTATGAGCGCGGATATGTCTGCGGAACGGACTGCATTTATATGGAATGTGATTCCGAGATTTCGAAAAAACTTTGCCGGTGCGTGTCAAACAGAGGTCTTTCGTATATAAAAGGGGTTGTGGCATCGGGTGACCAGTTTATCAGCTCGGACGACAAAAAGAAATGGCTTGTTGATACTTTCAACGCCGTTGTGTGCGAAATGGAGGGCGCGGCGATAGGACACGTTTGTATAAGAAATAATGTGCCGTTCGGCGTTTTGCGTGCCGTATCGGACGGCGGTGACGATGATGCAAAATTATCGTTCCCCGAGTTTGCCTCTATGGCGGCGGCAAACTCGATTCGGATTATATCCGATTTTGCCGAAAGCTGTGCAAAGACAAATTCGGCGTCTGCCGAAGATTAAGACTTGAAAGAGGTAATTTTGATGAGCAGTACGCTTCGCGGCGAGAGAGAGTACTCGTCCAAAGAGCTGATAAGACGGATATTTCCGTATTTTAAACCGTATAAAAAGACATTGTTTTTTGACCTGTTCTGTGCGGCGCTTACCACCGTGTGCGAGGTTGTTTTGCCGATGATAATCCGCAGCATAACCAATACGGCGATAAACGATGTTGCACAACTGACGTTAAATATGGTGTTTGGTCTGTCTGCACTGTACCTTGTTTTGAGGGTAATAGACAGCTTTGCGAATTTTTATATGGCGAGTACGGGGCATATAATGGGTGCAAAGATAGAAACCGATATGCGCCGCAACGCGTATGCACACCTTCAACAGCTTTCCGATTCGTATTATAATAATACAAAGGTCGGACAGATAATGGGCAGGATAACGAATGACCTTTTTGATATAACCGAATTTGCGCATCATTGCCCCGAGGAGTTTTTTATTGCGGCGATAAAGATAACGGTATCATTTATCATATTGGTGCGCATAAACCTTTGGCTTACGCTTTTGGTGTTTGTGTTTGTGCCGATTATGACGGTTGTGTGCCGAATAATTAACAAAAAGATGCGCTCGGCGTTCAGCGACCAGCGCTATCAGATAGGTGAACTCAACGCCAATATCGAGGACAGCCTTCTCGGTCAAAAGGTGGTAAAGGCGTTCGCCAACGAAGACGTTGAAAATGCCAAGTTTGAAAAAGGAAATCAAAAGTTTTTCGGCATAAAAAAGTATTCGTATAAGATAATGGGACTTTTTCAGACCTCAACGCGTGTGTTTGACGGATTGATGTATCTGACGGTTGTACTCGGAGGCGGTATATTTTTGGTTTATAAAAAGATTCTGCCGGGTGATATGGTCGCATACGTTATGTTTGTTTCGACATTGATTGCGACAATCCGCAGGATAATCGAGTTCGCCGAACAGTTTCAGCGCGGAATGACGGGGATAGAGAGATTCTTACAGATTATGGACGCGGATATTGATATATTCGATGAGCCGAACGCCGTAGAGATGAAGAACCCGAAAGGCGTAATAGAATTCAAGGATGTGAGCTTTGAATATCCCGATGACCATAATGAGGTGTTTAAAAACCTCAACCTTAAAATCAATGCCGGTGAAAAGGTTGCGATTGTCGGTCCGTCGGGCGGCGGAAAGACAACACTGTGCAATCTTATCCCGAGGTTTTATGACCCTACGGATGGGGTTATCACGATTGACGGAAAGGATATTAAGGGGTTCACTCTAAAGAGTTTGCGCAGCAATATCGGTATGGTACAACAGGACGTGTATCTTTTCTCGGGAACGGTCAGGGATAACATTCTCTATGGTCGGCCGGGTGCGTCCGACGAAGAAATGCAAGAGGCGGCGCGCCGTGCCGGAGCGGATGAGTTTATACAAAATCTTCCGAACGGGTATGACACATATATCGGTGAGAGAGGGGTTAAGCTTTCGGGCGGTCAAAAACAGAGAATAAGTATCGCGCGGATATTTTTAAAGAACCCCAAAATAATAATCCTCGACGAGGCAACATCGGCTCTCGATAATGAGAGCGAATATGCGGTGGCGAGGTCTCTCGGCGAACTTTCAAAGGGCAGGACGACTTTGACGATTGCACACAGGCTTTCGAGTATCAGAAATTCCGACCGAATTCTTGTTCTGACCAATGACGGAATCGTTGAGGAAGGAAATCACAATACATTGATTGAAAAAGACGGAATATACAGCCGTTTTTATAAAATGGCAAATGAAATGAAATAATAACAACATAATTATTTGGAGGGTGAACCCGAAAATGACTGTTTACACATTTTTATCCTCGGTATTGAGCTATGTTTTTACCGTTATAATATACCTTTTTATATTCTCGGTAATACGGCTTATCTACCTTGACGTAAGAAAGATGAGCAGGTTTGAAACAAACAACGCGAATGATATACCCTGCGCGAGCCTGAAAGCGGTAAAATCAAAGGTTCCGGTTATGTCGAACATAAAGGGGCGTTATGCCATATACGGATACGCCGAGATAGGCAGAGCCGCCGGTTGTGACATACAGATTCAAGAGGATTATATTTCGGGAAAGCACGCGCGGATATGGTACGAGGACGGCGAATGGTACCTTGAAGATTTGGGAAGCCGAAACGGTACTTTTGTAAATAACCAGCGGATTCAAGAGGTGGTTATTCTCGACCCCGAGGACGTAATATCGTTCGGCGGCTTGAATTTCGTGTTTGAATTATAGAACTAGATGTTTATCGAAAAAAGGTTTTTTGATTTTATAATCCTTAAAAAATCAAAAATATCAGTTTATTATAATAAAATGTCATTATAGTGGAGTTAAAATAATTCAAAATGTGTTATTATATAAAGAGGTGAAATTTTCTATGGCAAACATAAGCGCCTCCGGCCGCAACCGCCCCGTTGTTCTGCTTGTTTTGATGAACCTTTTGGGGTTTGGGCTTTTGTATGTGGCGAACGATTATAATAAAAACATAATATGGGTCGGTCTGGGCTTGCTCGGTTTGTTTGTGATTATATATACTGTTCTTACCGTGTGCCGAATGGGCGACAAATTTATCGTGCCGATGGCGTGTATGCTGATTACCATCGGTGTGATTTTGCTGTGCAGAATAAATATAGAAAAGTACGGCATAAAACAGATTGCGTGGGTGGCAATGGGCGCGGTTGCGTTTTTTGCCGCATATGCGATATACTATAACTTTAGGTATTGGAGCAAGCTGTGGTATCTTTATTTTATCGGCGGAGTTTTGCTCTTTGTCGCAACGCTTACGCTTGGTACAACGATAAAGGGTTCGAGAAACTGGATAAGCTTCGGCAGCTTTGCGTTTCAGCCAGCCGAGATAACAAAAATACTGTTTATAATGTTCCTCTCGTGTCACTTTTCGGGGGAATGGACAAAGCCCGTCCTCGGGTTCAAGCCAAAGTATATAACTCTTTTGGGAACGTATATGTTCATCGGCTTTCTTGTCCTTCAGCGTGACTGGGGAACGATGCTTGTATTCTTTTCCATCTATATTTTTATGCTTTATGTGTACGAAAAGAGTACGGCATTTTTGCTTGCAAATATCGGTACGGCATCGGTGATTGCGGTCTTGGGATATAAGTTTTTGCACCATATTCAAGTCAGGGTAAGCACATGGCTTGACCCGTGGGCGGACATTTCGAATACGGGTTATCAGATAACGCAATCACTTTTTGCAATTGCATCGGGCGGATATTTCGGCAGAGGAATAGGCAACGGCTCGCCGTCATATATTCCCGAGGTTCATTCGGACTTTATTTTCTCGGCCGTATGCGAAGAAATGGGTGTTTTCGGCGGAGCGGCAATCATAATACTGTTCTTTTTGATTGCGTACCGATGCTTTAAAATCTCGATTCAGACAACGGATGTGTTTGACAAGGCTTTGGCGTTCGGACTCACCGTTATGTTTGCGATGCAGACATTTATCATTGTCGGCGGCGTAACAAAAATGATTCCTCTGACGGGTATAACCTTGCCGTTCGTCAGCTATGGCGGAACGTCAATCGTTGTCAGCTTTGCATCGCTCGGTATAATCCAGGCGATTTCGGCAAAGTCGGAGAGAGGCAAGAACCTTGAACCGTCAAAGAATAAAACGAACGGGAGGGTGCGCCATGCAAAATAACAAAAGAATAATTCGGGTACTCGTCTTGGTCTCGTTTATGTTTCTCGCGCTTGTGAGCTATCTTTTATATTTTAATATGTTCCAAGCCGAAAAAGTGTCGAGCAACCCGTATAACAAACGCCAGTGGGAGGACGAGCGATATGTTAAACGCGGAAGCATCTATGACCGTGACGGCGAGCTGCTTGCGGAAACGGTCGTTGACGGTGACAACCGCACGCGAAGGTATCCCAAGGGCAGATTATACAGCCATATAATCGGATATTATTCGAGGGTTTACGGTAAGAACCTGCTTGAAATGAACTATGACAAAGAGCTTATGGGACACGGTGATATAAACCTGAGCTTTAATGAAATACGTTCGGGTTATGACCTGAACCTTACGATAGACAATGACCTTCAGAAATACGCGTATGATAAGCTGAACGGACGTTCCGGTGCGGTTGTCGCGATGGAACCGTCAACGGGTAAAATTCTCGCTATGGTAAGCCTGCCGGATTTTGACCCGTCTGTGGACGCTCTCGAAAAGAATTGGCAGTATATTGTCGAAAAGGAAGATTCGCCTTTGCTTGCCCGTGCAACGGGCGGCTTATATGCGCCGGGGTCAACATATAAGATAGTGACGACCACGGCGGCGTATAACGGCGGATATACTCAGAAGACATTTAACGATACCGGTGAATTTAAAGCCGGCGGAATTAAGGTTGAGAATTACGGCGGCAAAAGCTATGGCGAGATTGGTCTTAAAAAGGCGTTTGAGGTATCGAGCAACTTTGCATTTTGTACGCTCGGTTATGAACTCGGTGCCGAGAACGTAAAGAATACCGCCGAGAGCTTTGGCGTGAACAAGGATATTAACACGGATATTCCTGTGTCAAAAAGCCGAATAGATTATAAAAAGATGACGAATGAGGACGCGGCGCTTGTATCAATCGGACAGGGACAGCTGCTTATGACGCCCCTGCACGTTGCGATGGTCGGTTCAACGATTGCAAACGGCGGAAAGATGATGAAACCGTATCTTGTAAACAGCGTAACAACCTCATCGGGACAAACGCTCAGCAATGCCAAACAAGAACAGCTGTATCAGGCGATAAGCCCCGATTGTGCGGCGTATGTCAAAGAGCTTATGGTAAGCACGGTAAAACAAGGCACGGGAACAAAAGCAGCAATATCGGGCGTTACCGTTGCCGGAAAGACGGGAACGGCGGAGAACGAGACATCAAAAGACCATGCGTGGTTTGTAGGATTTGCCCCGGCGGAAAATCCTCAGATTGCCGTTGCGGTGTTGCTTGAATATGACGGCGGAAGCGGCGGCGCAAATGCTGCGCCGATTGCACGCGATGTAATGAAAAAATATTTGGGAAAATAATATATAAAAGGTCATAAGGAGTTAAAGAATGGACACACAAAACAACTATTATCAGCCGCCCCGAAACAACGGCGGCAAGAACACCGGGCTTATAGTTGCGGTTGCGGTGCTTTCGGCAGTATTGGTTATCGGAATTGTTTTTGCAATCCTTGTTGCGGCGGATGTAATATCATTCGGCGGAAAGGAGCAAACACCGATTCAACAAACACAGGTAACGGATGCGATAGGAACAGAGGAACAGGCTCACAAGGACGAGACGCCTGCACAGACAACGCCCGCCGCGCCGCAACCTATTCCGGTCGGCGCAACGATGTATGTCGGCAATTGTAACGTAAGCGTTACTTTGCGCAGCGCACCGTCAACAAGCTCATCGGAGCTTTGTCAGATTCCGCTCGCGGAGGAGATATACGTTGTGGAATACACGAATGACGAATTTGCAAGAGTCAGATATAACGGTACAGAGGGCTATGTCAAAAGGGCATATATCGTATCGGTAAGGCCGCAGGTATATTCGTATGATTCACAAGAGGCGGCACAGCTCGTGCATAACGCGGTGGTTGCATTCGTTGACGGAGTAAATTCAAACAGCGATGCATATGTTTCGGCATATTACAGCGGCAGTGCGGCAGATGAAGAGAGAAAGTCAGTAAAGTCAATAGCTGAAAAGGTTATATCGGAGGAAATCATATCGCTCAATTGTCACAGCGTGACAAGAGTTTCGGCAACACAAGTCAGCGTTATCAGAGATTCGGTTATCCGCGTTCTGTATAAGGACAATACGGTCAAGGATATTACCGAAAGATATAAATACACCGTTGATATAAGCGGTACATCATATAAGATTGTAGGCTTATCAAAAGCATAACATAATAAATATATACATAATGAGAGGAAATGAAAATGGATTTTAAACAGGTACCTAAAAAATACAGACCGATACCCTTTTGGTCTTGGAATGAAAAGCTCGAACCGAGTGAAACAAAGCGTCAGGCAAAAGAGATGGCGCGGATAGGAATGGGCGGCTTTTTTATGCATGCCAGAGGAGGACTTCAGACCGAGTATATGGGTGATGAATGGTTTGATAATGTTGAGGCGGCAATTTGTCAGTCCGAAGAGGACGGCACAGAGGCGTGGGCGTATGACGAAAACGGCTGGCCCAGCGGCTTCGGCAGCGGAAAAGTCAACGGTCTCGGAATAGATTATCAACAGAAATATCTGAGATTCGAGGACGGTGAAAAACAGACCGATACGACCATTGTAAACAAAGACGGCGTTCATTTTTATTATGACATAAACCCGTTCTATGTTGACACCCTGGATTCAAAGGTGACGCACAAGTTTATTGAATTGATATACGAGCCGTATTATGATAAATTCAAGAATCGGATAACGGGATTCTTTTCGGACGAGCCGCAGATTTCAAGAAACGGCTTGCCGTGGAGCTTTGTTATGCCCGAAACGTATAAAGAAATGTACGGTGACAATCTTTTGGATAAATTGATTGAGCTGTTTAAGCCTGTCGGCGACTATAAACAGACCCGTATCAGATATTGGAAGATGGTAACGGACTTGTTCTCGAACAATTTTATGAAACCGATTTATGATTGGTGTGACAGCCACGGCTTAAAATTTACGGGGCATCTCGTATGCGAGGAATCTTTGGGGTCACAGCTGGCGACAAACGGTGCGGTTATGCCGCATTATGAATACTTTCATATCCCCGGCGTTGATAAGCTCAACCGCCATATTGATGATTGGTTCACGGGAATACAGCTCGGAAGCGCCGCTCAGCAGTTGGGCAAAAAACAGACAATAACCGAGAGTTTTGCGCTTTGCGGTCACAACGTAAGCTTTTCGGAACTCAGAGGTCTTTATGAATGGCAGGCACGCTATGGCGCGACATTGCTTTGTCCGCACCTCGAGGGTTATTCGCTGCGCGGAATAAGAAAGCGTGACTATCCGCCCGCGATGTATGAGCAACAGCCGTGGTGGGAGGAATATTCAAAATTTGTTACCGCGGTATCGAGAATAGGTATGATTATGTCAGAGAGCGAGGTACATTTTAACACACTTTTGATGCATCCCCAGACAATGGCATGGTCACTCTATGACAATGCCGACAGCCCGGGATTTAATGAGTTGACCGAAGAATTTAAACAGACAATAAAGGCGTTAGAGGATAAGCACGTATTGTTCCACCTCGGTGATGAAACGCTGATTGAGCGCCACGGCAGGGTTGAGGGCAACAAGTTTATAATCGGAACTCAAACCTATGATACGATTGTGGTTCTTAAAGACCAATTCTTTATGGAAAAAACCCAAGCCTTGCTCGATGAGTATAAAAAGAACGGCGGAAGGATTGTGACAGAGGATGAAGTTAAAGAAAATCCCGTTTGTGACAACCCCGAGATAAAGTTCACCGAAAGGACGCTTGACGGTCAAAAGCTGTATTATTTCGTCAATCAGACGGGCAAGAAACAGAGCGCAAAAATATCGGTCGGCAAAGATATGATTGATATTTTGACAGGCGAGGTTAAGCCGTTTTGCGGACACGTTGATTTTGAAGAATTCGACAGCGTGATGCTCATTGGCGACAAGCCCGACACAAGTATTGAAAATAAAAATGCCGATAACAGAGTGGATTTGTCGGACGAGTGGGTTGTAACAGATTGTGACGAAAATATATTAACACTTGACAAATGCGATTATTACTTTGACGGCGAACTGCAAGAGAAAAACGGTTATGTCTTGAATATTCAAGAGCGCGCGTGTGATTTAAAGCGTCACGTTAATATAAAACAGGTGTATCGCGTGAATGTTAAGGCTGCGCCGAATGATGCATATCTTGTTGTTGAAACACCCGAGATATTTAATATAAGCATAAACGGAAAAAGTGTGGATAAAAAGGATTACGGATACCTGCGTGACCGTTCGTTCCGCAAGCTGAATATCGGCGGTATGCTCAAAGAGGGTGAAAACGAGATTGTTTTGGAATGTGAGTTTAAGCAATCCGAGAATATCTATAAGTGTATGGAAAAGAGCAAGATGTTCGAGAGTGAAAAGAATAAACTTACATACGATACCGAGATAGAGCCTGTATATCTGTGCGGTGATTTTTCGGTATTCTCAACCGGTAAGTTTGATGAACTCGAAAGAAAAGCGTTTAGATGTGACGGAAATTTTGTGATAGATAAACCTGTTAAAACAATTACGATTGACAATATAGAAAGACAGGGCTTCTTGTTTTTTTCGGGACGTATGGACATCGAAAAAGAGTTTGTTTCAAACGGCGGTACATATGAAATAAAACTTGACCGCACGGGAATAAACGCGATAAATGTCAGCGTGAACGGATGCGATGAGATAACAAGTATCTGGAACGGTGATTGTATTGATATAAGCGAGTATGTCAAAGAGGGCAAGAACATAATCCGTTTGACGCTTGTTAATAACCTCAGAAATATGATGGGGCCGCATCACCTTGACGAGGGCGAATGCATAAGCGTCGGACCGCCGGCGTTTTATAAAGAGCCATGCGTCTGGACGGGCGGCAAAAAGCCGTGGCAGCCGTGGAATGACAGATACTGCTTTGTTGAAATGAGCGTATATAACAATAAATAAATTTGACAAATTTTAAAATAGGGGTTGCAAATTTATTTATACAGTGATATAATATAAACTGACAAGGGAGCTTGCGCAAAGCGGGCTGAGAAAGAGCTGTATTGCTCTGACCTTTAACTTGATTTGGATAATGCCAACGTAAGGATATGTCACAGAATGTTTTTTGGAATACGCGGATTTTTAAAACCGCCGTTTCGATTGATAATCATTAGATTGTTATAAAAAAGATATTATGCGGATATGCCGAGCGCGGCGTATCCGTATTTTAATTTATAAAAAAAGGAATGATTAACTATGTTTAAAACTTGTATCGATAATGTAAGAACAAGCGTTCCGCTTGTGCATAACATAACGAATTATGTCACGGTCAACGATGTGGCAAATATCCTGTTGGCGTGCGGCGGAAGTCCGATAATGTCCGATGAACCTTTGGACGTTGTTGATATTACTTCGATTTGCGGCGGCTTGAATATCAATATCGGAACGCTGAATGAACGCAGCATTGGGGCGATGTTTGCGGCAGGCAAGAGAGCGAATGAACTCGGTCATGCTGTTCTGCTTGACCCGGTGGGTGCAGGAGCATCGGCTTTGCGCACAAATACGGCGTTGGATTTGATGAAAAAGTTAAAGCTTGATATAATAAGAGGTAATATATCAGAGATAAAAACTCTTGCATCGGGAAGCGGCAGCACCAAAGGAGTTGATGCGGATGTTGCCGATGCGGTAACGGAAGAAAATCTGGAATCGGCGGTCGAGTTCGCAAAGGATTTTGCGGCACGGACGGGTTCGATAATTGCCATAACGGGTGCAATCGATATAGTATGCGATGACAAGACCGCATACGTTATTCGAAACGGCTGTGCCGAGATGAGCAGGATAACGGGTACGGGTTGTCAGCTTTCGGGAATGATGACGGCTTTTGCTGTTGCAAACCCCGATAATATGCTTGAGGCAGCGGCAGCAGCGGTCTGTGTTATGGGACTTGCCGGGGAGATAGGAAAGAGCCGTATGCAAGACGGTGACGGCAACTCGACATATCGCAATCGTATAATTGACGCTGTTTATAATATGGACGGCGAAACGCTTGAAAAAGGAGCAAAGTATGAAGTTAGATAAAAAAGACCTATTGCTTTATGCGGTGACGGACAGGCATTGGCTGAACGGGCGCAGGTTGGTTGACGATGTGCGTTCAAGCCTTGACGGCGGAGCAACGTTTATACAGCTCAGAGAAAAGAATTTGGGACACGCCGAGTTTTTGAATGAGGCGAAAGAGATACAAGAACTTTGCCGAGAATACGGCGTTCCGTTTGTGATAAATGATGATGTTGAGCTTGCGAAAGAGATAAACGCAGACGGCGTTCATGTAGGACAGAGCGATACAGAGGCATTGGACGCAAGGAAGATGCTCGGTGATGATAAAATAATAGGCGTGTCGGCACAGACGGTCGAACAGGCGATGCTTGCCGAAAAGCACGGCGCGGATTACCTCGGTGTAGGGGCGGTTTTTCCGACATCATCAAAGGATGATGCGGACGCGGTGAGTTTCGAAACGCTTTCGGCAATATGCAAGGCGGTTAAAATCCCCGTTATCGCAATTGGCGGAATAACGGAGGAAAACTTGTGTAAGCTCGGCAACAGCGGAATCTGCGGAATTGCGGTGATAAGTGCGATATATGCAAAACCCGATATTGAGGATGCGGCACGGCGGCTTAAATCCGCAACGGAAGATATGTTAAGGATAAAAGGGTGAGCGGCTATGATTTGCGGAGCAATTTTTGATATTGACGGTGTTTTGCTCGATTCGATGACGATTTGGCGCGATTTGGGCAGCCGCTATCTTAAAAGACACAATATTCAACCCAAAGACGGACTTGACAAGATTCTTTTTTCGATGAGTATGGAACAGGGTGCGGAATATTTAAAGAATGAATATTGCAATAATTTCGATGCGGAGGATATTCTCGATGAGATAAAAGATATGCTCAAAGAGTTCTATTATTACGAGGTTGAACCTAAAGATAATGCGGCAGGGTTGCTTAAATTTTTAAAAGACAGAGAAATCCGCATTGCCGCCGCCACATCAAGTCCGCGCGGACACGTTGAGAAAGCCCTTGAGAGAACAAAGCTTTTGCCTTTTATCGAAAAGATATTTACAACATCCGAGATTGGCGAGAGCAAGCACTCGCCGCTGATTTATAACACGGCGGCGGCATATCTCGGCACAACGCCCGATAAAACTTTTGTTTTTGAGGACTCGCTTTATGCTCTCAAAACCGCGGCGGACTCAGGTTATTGCGCCGTTGGGGTTTATGACCGATACGGCGAGAGTGACAAAGACGGGGTTAGAACATACGGCAGGGCATATCTTAAAAATTTCGATGATTTTGATATGATTTTGCCGTACATGACAAATTAAATATCTGAAAATTACGGATTTTCCGTAATCGGCGGCATATTGGGGGCACCACCTTATGTCGCAATATAAAACGTATGCTGGATAAAGAAAGGAAGAATGATTATGAGAACAGCATTAACGATTGCCGGAAGCGATTCCGGCGGAGGCGCCGGTATTCAAGCAGACATCAAAACAATGTTGGCGAACGGTGTTTATGCCATGAGCGCCATTACGGCAATGACGGCACAGAACACGACCGGCGTAACAGCAATTATGAACGCCACACCCGAATTTTTGGCGCAAGAGCTGGAATGTGTATTTGATGACATTCCGCCCGATGCGGTAAAGATAGGTATGGTATCCGACAGAGAGCTTATATGCGTAATATCGGAAAAATTAAAAGAGTATCGCGCGTCAAACATTGTTGTTGACCCTGTTATGGTTGCAACAAGCGGAGCAAGGTTAATCAGCGGTGATGCGATAGACACCCTGAAAGAAAAATTGTTTCCCCTTGCGGATATTCTGACGCCGAATATCCCCGAGGCAGAGGAGCTTACGGGAATGAAAATATCATCACCCGATGATATGATAGCGGCGGCGGAAAAGATTTCGACAACTTATAACTGTGCCGTGCTGTGCAAGGGTGGACATCAGATGAATGATGCCAATGACCTTTTGTACAAAGACAACGGCTATGAATGGTTTAACGGCCGCAGAATAGACAATCCGAATACGCACGGTACGGGGTGTACCCTGTCATCGGCGATTGCGTCAAACCTTGCCAAAGGCTTTGATATGAGAGAGTCGGTCAGACGTGCAAAAGAGTATATTTCGGGTGCTCTTGCGGCAATGTTGGATTTGGGCAAAGGAAGCGGTCCGATGGACCATGGTTTTGCGATAGAAAATGAGTTTACGAAAGAAAAAGGGGAATAATTAAATGGAAAAAACAATTCAAAACACAAATGACAAAAAAGGCGGAACAAGCCTTTTTGAAAACGGTCTGATTTGGTTCGGCGCAGGCGTGTCGATTGCCGAAATATTAACGGGAACATACTTTGCCGAGCTTGGGTTTAAACGCGCCCTGCTTGCAATTTTAATCGGTCATATTATCGGTTGTGCCATGTTCTTTTTGGCAGGGGTAATCGGCGGCAAACAGCGTTTGAGTGCAATGGAAACTGCGAAGAACAGTTTCGGCAGAATGGGCGGACAGTTCTTTGCGATAATGAATGTGATTCAGCTTGTCGGCTGGACATCGATAATGATTTATGACGGCGCACTGGCGGCGAACGGAATATTTTCGATAGGAAGCTGGGTTTGGTGCCTTGTTATCGGGGCATTGATAATCCTTTGGATTATGATAGGTATTGCGGATTTGGGCAAGCTCAATACCGTTGCGATGGCGGCGTTGTTTATACTTACCTTGGTTTTATGCAAAGTCATATTCATTGACGGAAGTATCTCGTCGGCGGCTGTATCGGATGGAATGTCGTTTGGTGCGGCGATAGAGCTTGCGGTGGCAATGCCGCTGTCGTGGCTTCCGCTTATTGCCGATTATACCCGAGAGGCGGAAAAGCCGGTAAAAGCGGCGGCGGTAAGTACGGCGGTCTATGGCGCGGTGAGCTGTTGGATGTACATAATCGGAATGGGTGCGGCCTTGTTCACGGGCGAAAGCGATATTGCACTTATAATGGTTAAAGCCGGTCTCGGCGTACTCGGATTGATAATAGTAATCTTTTCGACTGTTACGACAACATTCCTTGACGCGTATTCGGCAGGAATTTCGCAGGAATCAATTACGCCGAAAGTTAAGGGCAAGTATGTTGCGGTTGTCGTTGCGGCAATCGGTACGGTTGCCGCAATGATTTTCCCGATGGACGATATTACGGACTTTTTGTATCTTATCGGTTCGGTTTTCGCACCGATGATTGCGATACAGATTGCGGATTATTTCATAATACACCGTGACAGACGTGAAATTACCGTTGATGTGAGAAACAGCATCATATGGATAATAGGCTTTATTCTTTACCGCCTGTTTATGAAGATGGATATTCCTGTCGGAAACACCCTTCCCGATATGATGATAACAATATTGCTTTGCATAGGTGCAAATGCTGTTTTAAAACCCAAAAAATAATATATAAGTAAAAATGAAAAGCTGTGGCACACGATTTCACAAAATCGAATGCCACGGCTTTTTTATGATTTTGATTTCTCGGACAGGCAGGATTAAGGCTGTGCATTTGTTTCCCTCGGGTTGAGACGAGATAATTTGCAATGAAAAAA
>URAN01000062.1 GCA_900545865.1 uncultured Eubacteriales bacterium | reverse complement strand
AATGCTTTATGTATGCGGTCATATCCGTAATTCGCATTATCGGGATGTTCGGATAAGATTTCTTTTATTTTGACCGGAAGAAGCTGTCGCTTGGAAGGCTTGTCCTTGTTTTTCAACCACCTATAATATCCGGATTCGCTAATTTTCAAAACTTTACACATTAATTTTATTGTGTATCTATTATTGTATTTCAAAACAAATGTATGCCTTTCAGCTGTTTTTACCTCTTCCGGTCTTTTGCGAAAAAACCGAGAGTGTCCTTCAATATTTCATTTGCCAGGCGAAGCTCTGCATTTTCACGTTCAAGCTCGCATATTTTGGCGTGAGCTTCGTTTTCTGTCAGAACCACAGTATGCTTTTTTGCATACTTACGAGCCTTTCTCCAATCCGCAAGCGTGTAGTATTGTAATCCTAATTGCAGTGCTGCCTTCTTGACTCCGATTTCATCGGATAGCTTTAACGCTTCCTCTTTAAATTCTTTGCTGTACTTTGACATTTTCTTTCCCTCTTTCTGATTTATTTTATTATATCAGATTTTTTGGGGTTTGTCGACTCTATTTATATTATACAACTCCAGATTGACATAAACGGTAATTATAGAGAAATTTTATGGTTTTATTTCTAATGTTATTCACAGCTCAATTGATATAAATATAAATTGCCGCTTAAAATTTCCGTTTGTTAAGTTAATCAAATAAATTATACAACCGTTTTCGGCAAATATCCGAATTGCGATCCCTTGACTTTAGGAAATATTTTCAAAGGACGGTTGCATAAATCCGCAACCGTCCTTCGGACCGCTGTCTTTAATTTTTTAATCGTTTCGATTTATTCTATGATATAGTGTTGTCTAAGCTCTAACGGCGTACAGCCGTATTTGTTTTTGAACAGAAAATAAAAATAGCTGATATTGTTAAAACCACAGTTATAACAGATGTCGGTTATCGGTTGGCGCGTGTTTCTGCATAAATTGGCGGCGTAATTCAGCCTAAGGTCGTTTATATACTCTGACGGAGTCATATTAAGGTATTTTTTCATACTGCGCGAAAGGTGTTTATAAGACTTTCCGCAAAGCTCCACCATACTGTCTATTCCTTCTATAAAAACTTTGTTTCGTTTTGTGAGTTCCATAGCTTGTTCAAGCCAGTAAGGAGTTTTTTTATTGTCCGAGAAAGAATAGTTTGAAAAATACTCGGTAAAAAGTTTAAAGAGTAATTTCTTGCAATAAAAATTTATCTCATCCGCGTCATCGGCATTCAACAGATTAATTTGGTCAAATAACTTCATCACTTTGTTATAATCATAAGTGTTAAGTTGTATTGTCGGCGGAAGTTCGGCATTTAACAAAAGACGGCAGTAAACATTATCACCCAAATATGAAAAAAGTGAATGAATTACGCTGCTGTCAATTAAGAGCTGAACATAGCTTTGAGATACATCGGGAAAAAGATTTTCATGAATATCGCTTTCTCTGACAAACACCAATGAATGCAGAGGAAGTATCAGCTTTGTTCCGTTTACATTATGACGATAGTGGTCCGAAAGAGTAAGAAAAATTTCGAAAAACTGATGTTTGTGCAAATTGTTTGCCTGAGATTGCTCTTTTTCTTCGTATAAAAATAATAATCCGTTTTTAAAGAAAACATCTTTGTTCAGTACTCTGTAATTCATTATATGCACCTCTTATCTGTTAATGTTTAATATCGGTATTATATCATTTATAAATAAAAAAAGCAAGAAAAATTTTTTAAAATGTCATTATAACATAATAAAATGTCTTTATAGTGGTTTTAACTCATTTTTCAATATGATATAATTGAGTTGTGTAAAAAGTCGAAAGAGATTAAAGTTTAATTTCATATCGGGCTAAAATATTAAAAAATAACCAAATTAATACAAATAATATAATAAATTAAAAGGGGGTACCCCTTTTTTATACTATGTGACCATAGTATAAAAAAGTGTTTCGGAGGAAGGACAATGAAAATAAATAAAAATACTCTCATAAAAAACAGCTTAGGGCGTACACTCGGCGTTATGCTTATTTTTGTAATGTGTTTTAACCCTTCGGTATATGCGTTAAGCCCGAATGGCTCGGCGGCGGAGGAACACGGCGCAAATACGCTTGTGTGGCAAAACGATTTTGATAAAAACACAACGGGGATATATTCGGGGGCAAAAACAGGACGCGTTGATACTGAACACGGCAAGAGCCTTATGTTTGATACGGCATCGGGTGCATCGGTTATATCAGAGCTTACGATGCCTTATGCGTTGTCGAACGGAATTTATGCAATAAGTATCGATTATTATACGTTAAACAAACATATATACAATGCAATATCGCTGACGCCGTCGGACAGCACGGCATGGAATGACCCCAAAAACTCATATACAGTTTCGTGGACGCCGATAGGTGACAAAATTTCAAGTTTCACTCATAATTCGGGCGTTTCAATGCGAGTTGATACCATTAATCTCGATTATATAAACAAATCGTGGGGTAATGTTGTTATTTGGATTGATTTTGATTTAAGAAAGCAAGCTTATTTTGTAAACGGAAAACAGCTCAATATAACAGGTATGCCCGATGGCTTTAATAATATAAGCAAGATAAAAATATCGCAAGACGGGGCGAATTATCCGGGAATAATGTATATGGATAATATAGAGGTTTGGCACATATCGGATTCAACCGAAAGCCCTATTCCGAAAGAGAGTACGCCCGAGTATTTAAGTTCTGAAATAAGCATAACAAATTCATCAAAAAACGTCGGAAATGTTTTTTATGATGATTCGGATTTTAATTTTGACACCTCGTTTAAAAATATGGGAAAGAGCGGAAAGTATACCGCAAAATATGAGATTATCGATGATTATGGCGATACGGTGTGGAATAAAACCGAAGATTTGTTTATAAACCAAAACGAAACGATAACACGAAACGTTCTGCCCGATGTTGCGGAATACGGAATGTATACATATCGTGTTACGGTAAGCGGAAATGAAAACGTATCGAGCCGTGAATTCAGGTGTTCAAAGGCAAACGTTCCGCCCAAGGGCGAAAAAAACAAAAATCTCGGTGTAAGTATGCACTTTAGGTTTGATAAAGGCAGCGGAAGAGGTGAACCCGAGATTGTATTGCCGCTTGTAGATATCGGCGGTTTCGGAATGATCAGAGATGAAACGTATTGGACTCATATTGAAAAACAAGAGGGTGTTTATGCTTATACCGACAGGTATACGGATATGCTTGATTTTGCACAAAGTCATAATATTGATGTGCTTAATATTTTGGGCTATAGCAATCCTCTTTACAATTCAAACGGAGGTGTCCCCCTGTCGGGAAGTTATCAAAAGGCGTTTGATAACTTTATTGACTTCACCGTTAAGGATATGGGGAAGCGATTCGGCAATACATATTTTGAGGGTTGGAACGAGTTTAACCTAAACGCAAATTATACACCCGAACAGTATGCGGTTTTGATGAAGAATATGCACAAACAGATAAAAGAATCGGATTCGAACGCATTCTTTGTGGCAATGTGTACGGCGCTTACGCCGCTGGATTGGATTGAGCGCGTGCTTATTGCTCTGGGTGATAACCCGTCACAATATATGGACGCGGTAAGCTTTCACCCGTATGACAGCCGCCATACACCCGAGAGCGGCTCGATAGGTGAAAATTCCAAAAAGCTGCGCGAGCTTTTGGATTCTTACGGCTGTCAAAATGTAGAGATGTGGTATACCGAGCTTGGGTGGTCATCAACCCCGAACCTCGGGTTTGTTACCGAAAAACAGCAAGGCTATTACGCGCCGAGAATGTTGCTTTTAAACGATGCAAATCACTATGTTGACAAATATATCTGGTATGATTTTCATAATGACGGAATAAACGCAAATGACAGCGAATCGAATTTCGGATTGGTAAGAAACGAACTCGAGGATGTCCCGGCATCGGCTAAATATTCGTATCTCACGGTGGTGAATTATAATAAGCTTGTCGGAAATGCTAAGTTCAAGAAAGAAATTCTTGCAAATGACGAATGTTATATTTATCGATATGAGAGAAAAGGAAAAAGTGATATACTTGCCCTCGGAACATTGGAGGAAAAAGTTCGTCCGACTTCGCTTTATGTCGGCTGTGACAGCGTGAACGTAATCGATAAGTATGGAAACGGCAAAAAGATAAGCACCGTCAACGGAATTTTAACACTTCCGCTCGATGCATATCCTCAATATGTTGAGGGCGATTTCTGTGACAGAATTTATGAGGTTGAGCCATTGTTTTCAATAGATAAAGAGAAAATAATAACCCCTTATAACTCCGATAACGAAATAACCGTAAGCAAGAGAACAAATCTTGATGCAGTTGTATCGATTGACACTCCGAACGGAATAACATCAGAGGGCAAGGCTGAATTTAACGGGTTATCGGCAAAAACTGTTATAAAAAGCGGAAGCGGTGAAGGATTTAAGGTATCTTTTGATATAAAAGACGGTGAAAATCTTGTATATTCCGAAACGATTCCGATTGAGTATGAGGATTCGATAAAAATATCAGACTTTAAAATGGAGATAAACGAAACAAATATGCGAAGAAGAACCGGTTCGCTTGTTGTTACAAACGCAAGAAATGATTCGCCGGCAAGCGGAAAAATTGTTTTTAAAAAGCCTGATTGTATGATAGGAAGAAGCATTGAGGTTAAAGACATTGCGCCGGGCGAGAGCAAAACGATTAAGTTTAACTTTCCCGAGCTATCGCTTGATGTGGTGTTTGATATGCTAAGCGTCGAATTTATAACCGATACGGGTGAGACGGTCACGTTTGACGGAGATATGAAGCTGCCGCTTTCTGTTTACGCCGATAAAGCACCGACGGTTGACGGAAAGCTTTCAAAAAATGAATATAATTATGACGCACAAATGGATATATCGGGTGACTCGATGGTCGGAATTATGCAAAACACATATCAAGGACATGATGATTTGAGTGCCGTTGCATATTCAATGTGGGATGAGAACAATTTCTATTTCGCGACAAAGGTTTTGGATAATGTTTTCTTCCAGGATCAGCCGCCGGCAACAGCATGGCAGGGTGACGGAATACAGATGGCGTTTGCGGAAGACAAAAGCGCATCGACCGGAACGGAAATAGGAATCTCGATATATCCGCAAAATTCCGATGATTGCGCAATATATTGTTATACGCATACACAAGATACGACAAAGGTTGCAAAGCTTATGTCGGGCGAGGCAAAAGCAAAACGTGACGGTATTTATACCGTGTATGAGGTTAAAATTCCCTGGTCGGAAATTTTCTATGACGGATACACGCCAAAGGTCGGCGATGTTATACGCTGGTCGCTTTTGTATAACGAAAACGACGGTTCGGGGCGTATGGGATTTTTGCAATACGGCGCAGGTATCGGCGGAAGTAAGTCAACGGCTCAATACCTTGACCTTGAATTAAGAAAATAATTAATATTTAATATAATAAGGGTTAAACCCCAAATTTAGGAGGAACTATTTATGAAAAGATTATGTATGTTATTATGTATGGCTATGCTTATTACATCGTGTATGTCTGTCTCTGTGCCGAGTGTTGCTTTTGCCGATGAAACAGCAAAAGCGGACTTTTTCGACACGGACGCAAACCTTACATTGTATAACCAAACGCAAACAAGTGCGCTTGTGACGAATGCAAATGATGCCGAACGCGGAAATGTGTTCTTTGTTGACTCGGCTTCTTCGACCACTACGTCTGCCGGAATAGGCAAAGCAATCGGCACGGGCGGAATAAACACAGGTAAGGTTGTTCTCGGTGCTGATGTAAAGATAGAGGCTGATACGGTGCCGAGATTCGGACTGCGCTTTACAACCAAAAAAAGCGATGGCAAAGAAGAGTCACATATGGTTGCGTGGGTTGGAACAGGGAAAAAGGCATTGCTTACAAGAGGTGACGGCGGCGAGGCAGGTCTCGGAAGTCAGTATGATGACGGTAAAAAACCCGATGGAAATAAGGCCGCGGCAGCGATTGAACAACCGGTTGGAACAGATAAGTGGGTTCGTGTTGAAGTCGTTGTGGATTTTGATAATCAAAGCCGTTCACTGTATGTTGACGGTAAATTGGTGGAAACACGTGCAAAAAATGAAGATTCGAGCCGGTTCACATCAATATATGATGAAAAAATTATTGCTTTGGTTTTAACGGTGAGAAACGACGTTCCCGAAGGCGATAATAAGAAATATGATCTGTACTTTACGAATGTTCGTGCGGCACAGATTCCGTCAGCTACGACTGCGAAAACGGTTATATCGAATAACGATTTGAATATCTGGTTTAACACGGCGGCAATGGAAGATATAAGCGGATTGACAACAGCCGATGTCGAGGTACAAAATGTTGAAAACAGAGCAAATAAATTGGCTGTTTCGTCTGTTACGCCTATGGGACAAAGCGGAGTAAAGATAAGTGTTTCGGATTTGAATTCCGCGGCGGCAGGCGAATATCAGGTTGTAATAAACAAAGAAATTCACGATATATTCGGCAACGATATGTCAAAGGGTTTATTCTATAATAAAAAGACAACGGTTTTGACACAGATTAATAATACTTACGATGATGATAATATAGGGACAACAACAAATTCAGATAATTTTGAGATAGTACAAGATCCGTTAAATGCAAACAACAAGGTTTTAAAAATGCCGCTTAAATCAGACGCGAACGGAGAAAAAACGCTTGATATTCCGGCTGTTACTGAAAATACGTTTGATAATCGCGGCATTGTCGGAACAACTTATCATTATTCGATGCGAGTAAATAAACTGCAAAGTGATAAGAGTTATTGGTCGTTTATGCCGTTTTTCCCAAAAGGTGGAAACGGTTGGGTACAAGGCTGTGGAACGATGTGGTTCTTTAGAAATGTAGACAATGATAAATATTCGTTATTGTTCGGAACAAAGACAAAGTTTGCGGAAGATTGGAATGAACAAGTAAAACTGAGTATGGACTGGAAGGCGTCAACATGGTATGATGTTGATGTTATGTGGAAGTATGGCGCAATCGGCGAAACTCCATCGGTAACATACAAAATTACGGAGACTGCAACAGGAGCTGTTCTTTATGAGGGAACGTATAATACTCCGGCTATGAATACACTAAAAGAAATGACAGGTGACGATGCGGTCAAGTTTTTGGGAGTAAGGCTTATAAACTTTAACAAGAGCGGTGCCATTCCCGAAGGGGAAGACCATTCGGTATTAATCGATGATTTAAAAGTCGAAATGTTAAAACCGATAAATGCCATAAAATCAGTACGCTTTGTTGACGTAAACGGAACGAAATATGCACCCGATGCGACATTGCCGAATGACATAACAAAGATAGAGATAACGGCGGACGGTTCGGGCGTTACACAGAGTAGTTTTGAAGGCAAGATTAAGTTAAATAACGATGTAAAATCGGGCACGTTCAATGCGGACACGAATACATATACGATAGACCTTGGTGGAATATTGGCTCCGACAACGGCATATACCTTGTCGATAGACGAAATGACCGATGCAAATATCCCTGCATACAGCACATCATTTACAACAGGCGAGGGCAGCTTTAAAATTACCGACATTAAAATTGTTGATGAGAGCGGAAACGCGATCGCATTGGCGAATGTTACCAAAGATACCAAGCTCAAAGTCGTTGTTGAGGGAATCAACACAACGGGCGGCGAAAAATCGGCGGTTATTTCATACGGAATATATAACGATAAGATGTTGACGGGATTTGACTTTGCACCCGTTACGTTTGAATCGACAGGTGTAAAGACAACCAAAGAACTGAATGTCGGAACAATAACCGATGTCAATAACCTTTCGATAAAAGGCTTTGTTTGGGACAGTATGAAAGTTATGACCCCTCAAAGCGACTTTGCGGAATTGAAATAACAAAATATAAAATAAAAAATTAAAAAAGAAAAGAGTGATTTGCGATGGGCAAGCCCTTGTATAAAATAAAAAGGTTATGTATAATATTAACGCTGATATTTATGAGTGCATCGGCTTTGCCCTTTGCATATCCTCAAACAAACGCACAAGCATCGGTAAATATCGAACAGCCGAACAACACCGAGCTTAAAATAAGCGGCACTGCCGCACCCAACGGAAGAATCAGTATTGATATATACAGACCGGGGTATGACGCGGATGACTTAATAAGCGGCAATCCGCTTGAAAACCTGTCGGCTCTGGCATATCATGACCAGTTTGGCGCGGACGCGGACGGCACATTCGAAAAATCGGTGAAAATGAGCGGCGAGAGCGGCATATACACACTGTGCCTGGGCGGCGCGGCTGTGTATAACGGTGAATTCTTTTTTGAGAATATCCCCGAGACAGCCGATGAAGAAAAAGAGTTTAGTTTAAATTTTGAGGATAAGACATTACCAAACGGCGGCTGGGACAGCCTTTCGGGGACGGGCGCAGAGATGAAATGCGATACAAAGCTCGGCGAAAACGTGTTTTCCGTCAAGTCGGGAACAACGGGATATACCGAGCTTTCGAAAAACCTTTCGGCTACGGCAACAAGCGGAGTATATAAGCTGTCGTTTGACTTTATCGCCGAGGGTACGGATTACAGCACATACCTCACCGTGACCGATACGGACGGCGGCCGCGCCGAGGTTATGGCGATAAAACAATCGGGAATCGGGATTATGAACGGCTTGACGGGATATAACCCCGAAGCGTACCGAACGTATTCGCTTAACGAAAAGCACAGCGCCGAGATATATTTTGATACGGATATGCGCCGCGCGTACTGGTGTTATGACGGTGAATATATCGGAAACACATCGATAAACGACAGCTTAAAAAACATCAAAAAAATATCGTTTCATATAAACGGCAAGTCGGATAAAAGGATGTACCTCGATAACGTAAGCGTATCAAAGATAACATCAAAGGGAAAGAATTTAGAGGATATAAACTGTGGCGCATACGGAATAAACGATACGATGTGGCTGACGGCGAGCGGCGGTGCAACAGGCAATATTTTTTCAAAAAATCAAAATATCGCGTTTGACATAAACGGCGGTACGAGATACGGAACGCGAAGCGGTGCGGCAATTTTAACAGCCGAGGTTTATGACTCGGACGGCATTAAAATATCCGAGAAAACCTATCCGACCGAAATAATCGGCGGCAGGGTAAACACACAAATACAAATAGGTGATTTGCCGTGCGGTCTGTACAGCCTTAAACTGAGTTTAAATATTGGTGCGGAAAGCGCGGCGAGCATTACAATTGAATTTTCCGCTGCGAATCTGTCAGACGGCGAAAAGAACCGCCGCGGCGGCGTAAGCGCGCATTTCTATAACGGAGTCAATGTTCCCGAAAAGACCATTGAATCTGTCGGCAGCGCCGGAATCGGACTTATCCGCGATGATATACGGTGGAGCACCTTTGAAAAGCAAAAGGGCGTGTATGAGATTTCGGAAACGCTAATGAAAGAGCTTGAATATGCAAAAGAAAACGATATTGATGTTATGCTGATACTGGGCAACGATAACACACTGTACGAAAACACAGCGCCGCCGACAAAGGACGCGGCACTTTATGCATTCGAGGAGTATTGTTATCGGGCGGCGCTCAAAACAAAAGGCTATGCCAAATATTTTGAGGTGTGGAATGAATTCAACCATACCGACAATAAGTCAAAGCCGGGGTATACAACCCAAACATATGCAAATATCCTGATGCGGGCTTACCGCGCGGTAAAGAGAGCAAACCCCGACGCGGTTGTCTTTCTCGGCGGACTGTGCAGAGTCGGCAGCCCTCTTGACGAAGATTATGAATGGCTGAACGAACTCTTGCCGAAAATAACGGGCGAGAATATGTGCTTTGATGCGGTGAGTATTCATCCGTACAGATATTCAAGCCCCGAGGACGGACAGTTTAAAGAAACAATCACGGCGTTTAAAGAGTATTTGACGTCAAAAGGCTTGGGAAATGTTCCGCTTTGGATTTCGGAAATGGGCTGGCCGTCATTTGAAAATACCCGAACGAATATCACCGAAAAAGACCAGGCGGAGTACCTCGTCAGAATGCTTGCGATCAACGACGCGTATTCGCTTGCCGACAGGGTGATATGGTATGACCTCGAAAACGACGGAACACTAAAGACCGATAACGAGAGCAATTTCGGACTTTTAAATAACAAAGCGCATATACCTGCGGCAAATTCGGCAAAGCCGTCATACCTTGCCTATGCGAACTATAACGCAATGACTTACGGCTATACGCCGTGCGGAGGTGAAGAGCGCGAGAACGGAACGCTTGTTTCAATGTATGAGAATAACGGCGATACGCTGTATATATGCCAAAACGCGTCAAGCGATGTGAGTATAAACGTTTCGGATTTTTCAAACGATGGCTTGGTATACGTGTATGACATATTCGGCAACGCGGTTGAATTTGAAAACACTGTTTCGGTCGGCAAAAGCCCGATATATATTGAGGTTAAATCCGCGAATCTGACCTTGACAAAAAAGTCGGAAAACGAAAGCGTGATACGTGCGGAAATCGCCGATAAACAATTTACGGATATTTGCGGCGGCTCGGCAATGCTGATAGTAAAACAGACCGAGGCGGATGAACGCCTTGCGAATATATATGTTTCGTCCGATTTTAAAAAGGCCGACAGCGAATATTCAACCCAAATCAAAATCGGCAGCAGCCGTGACAGTGACATAAATGCGTATTTGTGGGGCGGAATCAATAAAATGATTCCGCTTGTAAAACCGCTTACAAAATAATATTACATACAGGAGAGTTCAAAATTATGAGATACGGAATAAGGCTGAAAAGAACGGCGGCAACAGCGGCGGTCATCTTTGCAATCGGTATACCGAACACCACGGCAAAAACAGTTCAGGTGTCGGATTATGAATTGATTACCACGGCGCAAACGGAATCAAAACGGGCGCAAAGCCGCGTCAGCGTGGATATATACGCCGACGGTTTTGGTGCGGATGATTTGACGGCGGGAGATTTTGAAAATAACTTAAATAAGCTTGTGTATCACGACCAGGTAACAAGCGGCGAAAACGGCGAGATAGTGTTGAACTTTAAGATGAATCGCCCGAGCGGAAACTATACGATAGTTTTCGGCGGAGAGGACAGGCCCCAAAACGAAACGTTCTTTTTTGCCAACAAAGAGGATTACAAAAGAGTGGTAAACAGCATCATTTCGGCAAAGAGCGAAGCAGAGGTGCAAAACGTCATAGAGTCTAATCTTGAACTTTTGGGATTTAAATCCGAATTGTTTGAAAAATCGGACTTAAATCGGATATGCTCATATGTGTATCAAGAACTGCCCAATCAAAACCTTAAACCGAACGATGACGGAAACCGCGAAAAGCTGAATGCAGTGTGGAAAAAGGCTGTTGTTTCGGATGGAATAATACGCGGCGAGATAACGGATATTACCGAATACGCATCCGAAATCGGTGCGGATAGGCTGAATGTGTCGGCGTTTTTTGAAAAGAGCTTTATTAAAGACAATGCGGCGTTTAAAACCGAAATGACAGGAAAAATTAAGTCGGATATGCCGCAAAGCCTAAAGAAATTCGATGAGTCGGTGACGGAACAATTGGTGCTGACCGCGGCACACCTGCCGGACGGGGCGCAAAACCTAAAAGATGTGCTCGATGCATTCGGCGAAAGGTTCGGAATTGAAAATTGTTCGCTCGGCATATGTCAAAAGATAATGGGCGTGTATTACAAAGATATGTCCGCGTTAAAGGCGGCAATAGAGAACGCAAAGAACTCGGGCGGCTCATCGGAGTCGGGCGGTTCGAAAGGCGGTTCGGGCAGCGGCGGCTTTGGCGGCGGAGGAATCGGAAAAACAACAACCGATACACCGACCGTTGAAAATCCGAAACCCGTAGATGAGATAACGTCTGCGTTTGATGATATTGCCGGCGTTGAATGGGCGAGAGAGGCGATAAATTATCTTGCGGCAAAAGGAATCGTCAGCGGCAAAGCCGATAAAACTTTTGCTCCGAACGATAACATAACCCGAGAAGAGTTTGTTAAGATTCTCGTTTCGGCGTTTGAAATAACCGGTGACGGTACGGAACTTGACTTTTCGGACGTATCAAAAGATGATTGGTTTTATCCGTACCTTTCAAAAGCGGTCGCAAGCGGAGTGGTAAGCGGCTATGACAACGGCAGATTCGGAACGGGCGACTGTATAACAAGACAGGATATATGTGTTATGATACAGCGTATAATGCAAAAATCGAATGTTGTATCCGAAGATTCGGAATCAAATTCATTCGGTGATTTTGATGATATATCCGAATACGCAAGAGAGTCGGTAAGCACGATGTCAAGGCTCGGAATTGTCAGCGGCAATGAGAATAAAATGTTCTTGCCACACGATTTTGCAACACGCGCCGAAACGGCAAAAATGGTATATAAAGCCGTAACGGTAACGGAATAGGACGATTTCAAAGGGAAAGGACGGAAACGGAATGATTAACAAAACAAATATATTTATGTTTTCTTTAAAGAGAATTGCCTGTGCGGTTTTGATGCTGTCGCTGATTTTGGCAATGCCTACCGTGTACGGCGCAGAGGTGTCGGCATATGATACCGATGATAAAAGCGCAGCAAGAGGACTTTTTGAACAGCTCGGCATTGTTCCGCATTATATAGACGATTCGATATTCGATAAAGAAATAGCCCGTGCGGATTTTATGCAGTACATAGGGCGAATGCTTAAAATCGATGAAAACGATACCGATGTGCAACAGTATTTCTATGATGTTCCGAGCGACCATTTTGCATACGGAACGGTGAATAACCTGTGCAAGATGGGTGTTATCAAACAGGGAAACGGCTATTTTGAACCCGACAGAAATATCACATATGACGAAACACTGACTGTTCTTGTGCGTATGCTCGGTTACGGGAATATAGCCGAGCTTGACGGCGGATTCCCGAACGGATACCGCAAGATTGCACTCAGGCTTAAACTTATGCCGTCAAACAATACAAATTCAATCACGCTCGGTGATGCCCTGACGGCGGCGAGAAACGCAATGTTCGCACCCGTATACGAACCCGAAACATACAACAGCGATAAGATGACGTATAACAAGGGTGATAAGACCCTGTTTGATATTTATTGGAACTTAAAATATGCCGAGGGAATCGTTGATGCGGTATTCGGGACAAGTCTGTACGCCGATACGGAAGCCGATGAAAACGAATGCGTAATAAACGGCGTGAAGTACCTTGCGGACAATTTTGATATGGACGGGTATATCGGTATGTCGGTTGAGGCAATATACAGACAAGAGGGCAATAACGATGACAAAAGAATAGTCTATGCCTATGCCAAAGACAACAAAGTAAAAGAGATGAGCTGTGAGAATATTCAGTCGGCGGACGGTAATTATACGATAAAGTATTACGAGGATAACAAGAACAAGAGTATAAATTTAAAGTCTGATGCGGCGGTTATACAAAACGGAACAAGACTTAATTCGGATATATTGTCAAACCTAAATCCCAAGGTCGGAACGGTGAGATTTATCGATAATGACGGCGACAAGAGATATGATGTCGCGATATATAAAGTTCCTCAGCTCGTAAAGGTTTCGTATAAGGACAATAACCTTCATAAGATATATAACAGCTATGACAAGACAGCGATAAGCTGTGAGGAAAATGAGTATAAAAAGGTGTCGTACAAGATTCTGTCAACAGGTTCGGCTGTCGGCTTTGACAATATAGATGCCGATGCCGTGCTCAGCGTATATAAGTCAAAGGATTGCCTTGAAATAATAATCCTTGATAACACAATATCGGGCGTTGTACAGGCATTCAATAAAAATGACGGAGACACGGTTGTGACTGTCAGCGGCAGTGAATATAAGGTAAGTCCGCTGTTCTTGAAACAGGACGAGAGTTCAACGGCTTTGACGGTTGGCAAAAACACGACATTTATCATAGACGAATACGGTCGTATAGCCGGAGAAAATTCATCGCTCGGTGAGGATATGCAAATCGGATTTCTCATCAAAAAAGGCGACGGAAATTCGGTGTTCGACAGCACAATCAGCTTTAAAATCGTTGCATCATCGGGGAACGTTATTACCGTAAAAACGGCGGATAAGTGGTCGATAAACGATAAGAATATAAAGGACGGAGACATAAAAGGTACGGCAATATCAAAAACGGGCAGCGACTTTGTGCCACAGCTTGTCAGATATAAACTCAAAAGCGACGGAACATTATCCGAGATTAAGACGGCAAAGTCTGAGAGTGACGATAACGAAAACGGCGACCTTGTTATGACGAATGACTATGAAGAAAAGCCGTATTCGGCGGGCGCAAAGATGTTCGGACAGCGTATCTTAATCGGTGCTGAAACATTGTGTTTTATGATACCCAAAGATACCGATATTCCAAACAGCGAGGATGACGATTTCGGAACAGTAAAGTATTCGTTTTTTACCGATTGGAACAGTTATACAATAGGCACGTTTAAGATTAATAAACAGTCACCCGTGGAACAGGTCTTGGTATGTCGTCAATCCAATGCACAGGGAGTAAGCAAGACATCGGACACTATTATGGTAGACGAAACAGGAACGTGCTTGAATGACGAAGGCTCTGTTGTCGAATATTTAAAATGCCTGTCTATGGGTGCCGAAACAACGCTCAATGCCGATACGGGATTCAGCTTTTCGGCACAGAATATAAAGCAAGGCGACCTTATACGAGTTGGTAAAAACTCAAGAGGTGATGTCAATGAGGTACAGCTTCTTTATCGCTATGGTTCGCCGAGTTTCGAAAAGGTTGTGCCTGCGGCGGATTTCAACAGCAACGACCAGTATTGGATGGGATTTGCGTATGAAAATCTGGGTGGCGCAGTTAAAATAGGCACATCAACGTGGGAGAGCTATGACACGGTGGGAGATTTGCGCTCGGTATCGGTGATGATATATAACCCCGAGCTTGAAAACGAAAAGGTATATTCGGGCAGCTATGAGGATATAAAGAGCTATAAGCAATCGGGCGAGAGAGGCGACAGGGTTATCATAAGAACAAACCACGGTCAGGTGAAATGTGCAGTTGTATACAAGGGGGAACAGTGATGAAACGCAACAGATTTGTAAAAACACTGCGAACGGTTGCCCTGTGCTTGTGCGCAATGATAGTGTTGGCAGTGCCGAATGTTTCGGTATGTGCCGAGGAGTTTAAGATAGAGCCGCCGCAAAACATTAAGCTGACAAACGATTCGGATTATGAACAGCCGGATAACTATCGTTTCAGACTCAGATACGGGTTCGATAAAGGCGATGATTTGTTATCAATAATGAATCTTTCGAAAACGGAGTTAAAGGAAAGATACGGTTATGAATCATATGAAGCGCAGATTCAGATAGACTGGTCGCTCAATTCGGACAGCGACTGGAAGTATAATTCGTTATGGGATAAAATGCAGGGCGTGAGCGGCGAGCCTGTTTGGGAATACTATAAAACAGACGTTGAACTGAACAACAAAAAGACGGATTCAAGACAGATCCTGTTCTTGTATAACGAGAGCCTTCCGCAATGGTATGATGAGAATTACGGAATGAGCAGATGGTTTTCGAATTTGACATACACCAAGACGAACAACCGAGGATATATTGTCGATTATCTCGACTTGAATCAGCACACAATATATACTCGTTCAAGGTTTATCGTGAGATTTTTCTCGGCTGACGGGGTGGAGGAGTATGTTATGTCCGATTGGTCACAGGTTGTCGGAATAGGCAAGGGAATAGAGGTAACACCCGGTGAAACCGAGAACGGTGGAAAAGTATATGACGCATACGGACCGCTTGAAACCGAGATAAACTTTTCGACCGTATCCAAATGGGCGGCGGCAGACATTGAATCGGCAAACAAAAACAGGATTATTCCGAGCGAATTCAAAGACGCGGATATGTCAAAGGAAATATCAAGATTGGATTTTGCGGCTGCGGCGGTGACGTTATATGAAAAGGTGTATAATATAGAGGCCGTACCCGAAAAAGAAAATCCGTTTGTTGATACAAAGGATAAAAACGCATTAAAGGCTAAAAAACTTGGGATAATACAGGGCGTTTCCGAAAACGAGTTTGCGCCGGATGCAATGCTGACACGAGAAGAGGCGGCGGTAATCCTATACAGAATCATAGGCGGAAAGGCCGTGATTGAAAACAAAAACGGCATAAATTTTGCTGATGATTCGGAAATATCAGATTGGGCAAAGGAAGCGGTGTATGTTATGTCGGTAAATGACATAATCCGAGGCAGAGATGATAATATGTTCTGCCCCAAAGAACGCCTTACTTACGAGGAGTGTATCATATTGGATTTAAGAATACTGAATCTACAGGCGGAAAACTGAAAAGCATTTGTGCGGTAATAAAGGATATTGGCGAGGAAAAATCATAATGCCGCAAAATTGTAATTAGGGACAGACAGCAAACAACCCCCAAACGGTATGCATAACCGTTTGGGGGTTGAAATTATCGAACATCGTTAAACAGATGAAAGTTAAGCGTTGATTTATCCGTATTGTATTTTTATGCGTCTATAATGTTATATTCGTTAATCTTTCCCATATTGATTTGGGTATACGGCATATGGATTGTTCCCATTTTTTGACGCGTGCGGTCGGAACACCGAGAGCGGCGGCGAGCTGTGCCTGTGTAATTTTGAGCTTTTTACGGAGCAGTTTTAAATTTCGGGCTTGTCCATCATAGATAAATCGATTGTACGGGTCGAGGATTTCATATGCGCCGATGTTAAACAGCACGCAAAGCTTATCAATGACATCAGGCGGATAATATGTGCGGCTGTTGCTTTCGTATCGGGCATAGGTCTTTCGGTCAAGTCCGAGATAAGCTGCGACTTCGTTTTGTGTCAAACCGGTTTTCAGTCTGTAAAATTTCAGCTTGGCAGATACGGATTCCGATTTTCCGTTAAATTCAAGCTGGAATTTTTTTATATCCGCAACGCTTGATGCGCACAAAAATTCAAAGGAATGGTGGTACAACGGCTGAAAGGAATGACTGTTATTTTGAATATTGAAATAAATTCCTATATTTTTGCCGAACGGCACATAAAATTCCCCATTGTTGCAGAACAGAGCCGCTGTGTTTGTATAGGATTATCAACACATCGTGCGGCGTATGTGGCGAGACGTGTGCCTTTTGAGGGGTCAAAGCTGGTGATGCCTTTGATTA
>URAN01000061.1 GCA_900545865.1 uncultured Eubacteriales bacterium | reverse complement strand
GGTGCGGCGGCCCCGTCCCCCCTCCCGCCGATACCTCCGCCGCCTGTTCCGGAACCGTTACCGGTACTTCGGACAGCGGCGTCCGTTATTTCTTCAAACATTCTTTTAAATTCTGAGATTCTCGATATGCTGTCTTTCGGTTTCGCCGCAAGCTCGTACATCACCCGAGTCTTTTTGTATTCCGAAAGTCCGTTATAATCATTGAGTGTTATACCCAAGTATTTATAATACTTTTCCGTTATATCTCTGACGGTTTCGCCGTAATCCGAACACAATACAGCCGCTGTTACCACCGCTTTTTCGATTATGTTCAAAAGCTCATCTCTGTTCAAAAAAGTTTCTTTTTGTATAAGTTCGCAAGCTTTTGACTTTGCCGATGAATCAAGCGTCAAATATAACTTATAAACCTCTGAATTGTCAAAATCCAAAGATTCACAATACTTTTTTATCTCATTATCAAATGCATCCGCATCACACTGTGCGAATACTTCCGTTATTATTGCATCATCATACGCCATTTGAGCCTCGCCAATCGTTTTGACCGATGCGCTTATTTTTGAAAGCTTTTTATACAATGCATCTTTGTTTTTTAAAGACTCGGATATTTCAAATCCGAGCGCGTCGCTTTGAGAGCTTTCAAAATTCCCTCGGTTTATTACCTCTTCAAAAAAATTTTTCATTTTTTCTTCATCCGATGCGCTTGTAAATGCCGAAAGAGCATTATTTATATCGGTGCTTGAATAAATGTCAACCTCAGACATTTCCATACTTTCGTTTGAACGCACAAAATAGCGTGCGGTTGAATCAGAAAGCATAAATTCCGCCTCGGCTCTTCCGTCCATATCAGCCGACGTTATTGTTATATCACAAGGCTCGGTTGCATCAATGTCACCGTAAATCATAATTGTTACAGGCGAATATGCTCCGTTCATCGTTTCAACAACTACGACCGCTTTGCGCGTCAGCCTGTCTTGATTTACCGATGGCACACCTGTCGCATCTTGTGCAAAGGCTGTCTGTGAAATCAACAATGCACATATCATTGCCGAACATAAAATCCTTTTCATATCTAAACCTCTCTCATAAAATATTTTGCGTATCATTTTTATTTGCCCATAATTCGGTTTCTGTATTCTTTTGGCAATTCTCCTGTTATTTTTTTAAATAACTGACTGAAATATTTTGCGTCCGTGTAACCTACTTTGTCTGCCACATCGTATATCGGCAAAGTTAAATCAACCAAAAGTTTTTTTGCCTCTTCCATTCTTTTCTCGGAAATATACTGAAGATAGTTCTTGCCCGTTTTGCGCTTGAACAGCATACTCAACCAGCTTTCTTTTATATAGAACATTCCCGACAGCTGTACAAGAGAAATATCCTCGGTAAAGTGTTCATCAACATAACTTATAACTTCGTTTATGTTTTTGTTCTGTGCTTTAATCTGATAGCCCAGGATATGCTCGGATATTTTTGTTCCTATATTAAATATAAGCTTAAACAGCGTGTCTTTTTTAAAACATTCGGGCGATGCCTTCATAAACTTTCTCTCATCAAAATCACGTATTATATCACTTTGACTTATATCATAACTTTCCATTATCTCTTTATATCTCACAACAAGCCGCTCATACCAACTTTCGATTCTTATCGGAATCGGACGGGTTTTCGTGATTTTATCAAGTGCGGCGTTCACCTCTGCTTTAAGCAAAGCATTGTCACACTTGCACACCGCGTCGGTTATCGCCTTAAATTCGTCTTTCAGAAGTTCTTTTGCCGAGTTTTTGTTATCCGTCGGAATATCCGAAAAAAACATTTTATTTTCATCACCGACTTTGGGGTCGTAATAAAAGGAAAATCTCGCCGCTTGATACATCTGAATGCTTAAATTAACATAAGTATCACAAATATTACTTATCCCGACAAAAACCTCCCCTCCGAAAACCTCGCCGAGCCTATCAATTCGCGATAAAACCGCGGTCGTATCTTCGCCGCTTATCATCATAATACCTTCATCGGTAAATAAGATATAGTTTTCTTCCGTTCGATTTTTGAGAATTTCATAATACCGTGCTTTATTTTCGGCATTTGTTATTGGTGACCGGCTCAACACAATATAATATCCACGGCTTTCCGGAGGCATTTCCCCCGAAGTTTCGCCGAAGCTCTTGAACCTATGCTCATCACTTAAAATTTCTTTTAAAAGACTGTAATTATATTTTTTTCGTATTTCACCTTTTGCCGTTTCCAGCGCCACCAAAAGCTCATCCCGTTTAATTGGTTTTAAAAGGTATCTTACTACGTTGTACTCAAGGGCTGTCTTAACATATTCAAATTGGCTGTATGCCGTTACAACAATAAAGCTGCTGTCGATACCTTTTTGCTTCAATCTGTTTATCATATCAAGACCGCTCATTTTTTTCATACAAATATCGGTCAAAACAATATCCGGTTTAAGCTCTGATATTATTCTTTCGCCCTCTTCACCGCTTTCGGCAAGAGCCACAATATTTATCTCGTGTTCTTCCCAATCGACAATGTTAATAAGACTTTCGCGTCCGTATTTTTCATCATCTACAATAACCATTGTATAAATCATAATATTCCTCCGCGATTCTCATTTTTCTCAAAAGGTACAATCGGATGTCCTATTTCGACACGCGTCCCTTTATTTACCGTGCTGTAAATTTCAAGACGAAAATCATCGCCGTAATTTAACTTGCCGCGCATATAAACATTTAATATTCCTATCCCGAGATTTTTATCGGCATTGTACATATCCGAGCTGTTCAGGTTATTTTTAATCTGTCTGAGTCTGTCGGTCGGAATCCCCGTTCCGTTATCGGAAATTATGTATGTAAGACGGCCGTTATCACTTTTGACGGATATATCTATCATACCGATATCCTCTGACTTTGACACTCCGTGCTTGACGGCATTTTCGATAAACGGCTGAAGAATAAACTTTATGGTTTGACATTCAACCGCATTTGTATCCGTATCGACTTTGTAATCAAAATCATCGCCAAACCGAATCTTTATTATTTTAAGATATGCTTTTATATTATTGATTTCGTCACTTACCTTTACGCTGTGGTTTCGGTTATTGCAATATTTCATCATATTGCCGAGTTCTGTCAGTATAACATCAATTTTATCCGTTTCGCCATAGCTCGACATAACCCTTATCATATTTAAAGTATTATATAAAAAGTGAGGATTAATCTGTTGTTCGAACGCCTTAAGCGTTGCCTCTTTAACCTTTATCTGATACGCAAGTTCTTTGTTAACCAACACATCAAGCTCGTCTATCATACTGTTATAACTCTTTACAATCGGCATAAGAACCTCATCCATAGGCTCGCTTAGCTTGCCCATATACCTATCCGCTCTTGCGTTATCCATCACAACGGCAATCTTTCGTATCGGCTCAGCTATGCTCTCCGCCACTTTTTTGGCAACAAAACTGATTATTACACTCAAAATCAACAATATAACAAACACATTAAAAATCATACTTTGAATCGGTGCGTTAAAATCCCTGCAGCTTACCGTTGTGACAAACTTTAAATTACTCTTTTCGAGGTTGCTTACAAAAAAATAACTTTTCTCGCCGCCGAGCGAAATTGTCTTTTCGTTCAAATCGGCAGGAAGCATAAGCTGTTCATTTGATTTATAATTATCATTGTCACTGATTAAAATATTGTTGTTTGCATCCGTTAAAAATGTTTTTTCGCTTCCGTTTGAAAAATACTTTATATACTTTTGTCCAAACCCTTCGGTATTTACAAGAACATACATTATTCCGTTTACGGTGTATTTATAATAATCATCATAAGACGCAATCCTTCTGGCGATTATTATCCCGGACATATATTCGTTTGAAAAAGCGCGAAAATGCGGAGCAACATCCGAATCGCCGACAGCCTTTCTGACTTCGTGCAATTCACTCCAAAAATAATCGCGCGACACATTTCCGAGACCGATTATATCACCCTGTGCGTCCTCGAAATATATATCCGATATATCATTTGCCGCAACAGAGATTGACTGTAAGAAATTTTGCATTTCAAAGTTATATAAAATCTCACTGACCGTATTATCATTTTTATGTTTTATGGCATTGTTAAGCGTTGCATTTGAAAACGAATTGTCGGTTATTTTTATGTATTGCATAACCCAATCATCGGCCGCGTCGGCAACAAGAGATGTGCGCTGGCTTATATCCTTTGTTAAACGCTCCATTATCATCCCATAATATGTATAACAAAACAACCCCATAAACACAAGCATCATAATCCATACAATGGCTATTATGCTTGCTGCGATTTTTCCGTTGAGCGATTTTCCCACAAACGACCTTTTAACAAAATTCTTCATTGGTCATCTCTCCTGTAAATAAATTTAAAACAACAATTGTGCTCTGTTGTAATTATATCAGTTTCCGGAAAACCTTTCAATAAGAAATTATATACATATTCCGTATACCAAAAACGCCTTTTTACATTCGAGATGTTTCAAAGCCGAGCTTAATCGGCTTTGAAACATCAAAACATTTTGCATTACGGTTCTGTCGGAACAAAAGCCTCTCTTTTCGGCAAGTCGTCAACGCCATAGTTATTCGCCGCCGAATTTCCCGCCTTTCTGTCGCTTTCATCACAGTATTCCACAAGAGCCTTTTGCATACCGGCAATCAATTCATCTCTGTTATACGGCTTTCCGCTCATCGCGGTCGAAAGAGCTATACTTTCCGTCACCTCTGATGTTGTCGTAGACCTTATAAGGTGCAAGACCTCATTCTTACCGGCGTTAAATACCTCGAATATCGGGTCGACATCAAGACCTTTTATTACCGGCGACGCCATACTCTTTTCTATGTAAATCTTATAATTCTCGGGCGCGGTGAAGAATTTGAGAAAGTCTATCGCTGCGTCATACTGTGCCTGAGTATGCTTATCCGACTTTATTATACCGAAAGTCGATACCGTGCTTATCATCATATTCGAGCTTGCGTATTCACTGTTTTCCTTTGTAAATTTGGGAAGAGAAAATACGCCGATATTTACGCTTTGATTATTGAGAAATGTATCCATATCCCAGCTTCCCGACATAATATGTCCTGCCGTTCCCGCAAGGAACTGTGCTTTTGCGCCTGCTTCGTCAAGCCCCGCAGCCCCCTGACAATACTTTCCGAATTCTTCGGAATAATCCAAAATTTTATTTACAAACTTGTTGTCCTCGCCCTTTGTAAGGTCAAAAGTACCTTCGTGAACCGCCTTTGAAAGTTCGGGTGTACTTATAATATTATCGCCGTTAAAATTAAGTTTATCATTTGCAAGATAATAGTTTGAGAACATACCTGTTGCGAGATACCAGTTAAACCAACCGACCGCATCGGGTTTCATAAGCATCATTGCAACGGGATTCTTTCCGGAATCGTTAATCTTTTTGCAATTCTCAATAAATTTATCCCATGTTTCGGGAATCTCAAGTCCGAGTTCTTTATAAATATCTTTGTTATAATATATTCCGATACCCATGCCGCTTGTCGGAACGGCGTATGTCGGCTCGGTTTCATATTCGTGTGCCGCGTCAAGCTTGCCGTCAACAAACATATCTTTCCACGCTTTATTGCCCTCTACATACGGATTAGGCTTATTGAACTCTTCGGAAAAACTGTAAAGGCTTCCGTTTTTATACTGGTCTTTGAGAACCGATGTATTATTACCCTCAATAACGGGCGCGTCATCCGCCGCCATTCTCGCCTTTATCCAGTCTTGATAACCGCTGTTCGGCTGTGGCTGAAAATCAAACATAACATTCGGATGAAGTTCCGTATATTTATCCGAAATTTCTTTAAGACTGTTTTGAAGGGCTTTTTTCGTACTGCCCTCCCAGAACGAAATTGACACAACCACTTTATCGCCGTTGTCAGACGTTTTAGTATCTTTTGTTCCGCATCCGAACAACGCGGATGCCGTCAACGCCGTTGCCAGCAAAATTCCCATAACCTTTTTAACTTTCATAAATAATTCTCCTTTCATCGTTTACAAAGAATTTTTACAGATAACTCTGTCTGTTGATGATATAATTATATCTTTAAAATTAATATTTGTAAATCAGATAAATTTCTTTTTTGGTATGGTATTTTTCACTGTTGCATACAACTCTTTAATTTTAGCCCCCGAGAAAAGGGAATGCTGTCCCAAGCGCGAACAGCCGCACAATATCGCAAAAATTTAACGGACACCCTGTGTGGGTGTCCGTTGTACATATATGATTTTCTGCTAATTTTGTGCCGTTTATTCGTGTGTTCGTGTCGATGCGGGCATCGTTCCCTGTATTTGTGATTATCCGTATAATTCTCCGTACTCACTATACGTCAAGTCTTTTGCGCACTTTCCATTCGCCGTCCGTGAAATCGGGAATATCAACGGGTACATTTCCGTTTGCAATCGAATATTCCGACAGAGCGGTAATACACATCCACGCCGCTGCGTCATACACATCAATCGGCATAGGCTTATTTTCCCTCACCGCGTCAAAGAACGCCTTAAACACAAAATAATCCATACCGCCGTGACCGATTTTAATTTGCCGTTCGGTTATGTTTTTCCAATAATCGGGAAGGTATTTATCCTCAAACTTTTCAGCATTGCCGAAAATCTCTTTATACTGCTTAAAAGAGTCTCCCTCTTTGTCACCGTCCAAAAATATCGAATTTGTATTCTCCTCATACATTCCTTTTGTTCCTCTTACGGTAAATTCGCGGCTGTACGACCTCGGCAGAGTTGTATCGAGCGTAAGCGATATGGTTTCGCCGTTTTCGCAAGTGATAAGTGTATTCACAATATCGCCCTGTTTAAACTTTTTGCCTATTAAATCGCGGTTGACAAACGAATCCGCCCTGTCATTTATGTATCTTTCCGCCCCCATTGCCTTTGACGATACGGAAACAAGCCTTGTCATACGGTTTCCGCGATTAATATCAAGGATTTTTGCAATCGGTCCGAGTTCGTGCGTCGGATAGTTCTCACAATTTCTCGAAAGATAGTGTTTCAGCCGAGAATGTCTGTTTTCCTTTCCGCAAGTAACCTCTTGCCGCAGGTCATGAGCATATGCGCCGTGACAATGTACAATATCGCCAAAAATTCCGTCTCTGACTATATTCCGAACCAAAAGTTCGGTTCTGCCGTAACAGCAGTTTTCAAGCAGCATAAATTTTACGCCCGTCTCACGCTGAGTATTTACAAGCTCCCAACATTCATCCAAAGATGCCGCTCCACCGACCTCAAGCCCAACGATTTTACCTGCTTTCATCGCGTCAACCGCAATTTTTATATGCGTTTCCCAACTCGTGAAAACGGTCACAATATCAACATCGTCACGTTTCAGCAACTCTCGATAATCAGTCGTTTTAAAAGGAACGATATTCTGTTCAGTCACAACTTTTTCAACGCCCCTATCGCAAAAATCCTCATACACATCGCACACAGCCGTAACCTTTACGCCGTCAAAACCGAGTATCGTTTCAAGATTATCGCGTCCCCTGCACCCGAGACCGATAACACCTATTCTCAATTCATCCATTATAATCTCCTCCGTTTTATATCATTTTATAATTTTGCGCTTTACTTTTTCTTTCGGTTATGGTATTATAATATCACATCAAAAATATATTATCTATACCAAAAAAGCTCAAAATTATATGATTTTAGCTCTTGCATCAATAAATTTTCGGGGGATTATATGGAATACAAATACTATTCAATTGACGAAAAAATACATATCGACCGCATATATTCATTCTTTTTGCGAAGCAATATGCCGACCGATTTTTCATTCCCGGGCGAGTCGCACAACTTTTGGGAATGTATGTATATCACGGACGGAACAATATGCGCAATAGGCGACGAGCGCATCTATAATCTTGAATCGGGTGATATAATCTTTCATAAACCGAACGAATTGCATAAATTCTATAACACATCGAATCCCGGCGCAAGCGCACTGATTTTTTCATTTTCGATGTATGGTGAGCTGTGCGGATTTTTTAAAGATAAAGTCTTTAAATTGAATCCCCGTCAACAGCGGATAATCAGCGATATGCTTGAATATGCAAACGAGCACTCTATACGCTCTTTGGATATGTACAACAGGTTTATCGAGCCGACAGAGAGGATACCGACATACATCCAAACGGTTTCGACATATATGCATCGGCTGTTTTTGTCTGTTGTCGAAAACAGTACTCAGTTAAAGACTCAATACTCACCTTCGGCGGACATCTTTAACACCGCTGTGCGGTTTATGCATAAGAATATAAACACGCCGCTCAGCGTTTCGGACATTGCCGAGGGAAGCGGCACGAGTGTTTCTAATTTAAAACGTGTATTTGACCGATACGCAGGGATGCCAATACACCAATACTTTCTGACTCTGCGGCTCAATCGCGCGTCCGAGCTTTTGAAACAGGGATTTTCCGTCAACGAAACGGCGCTGACACTCGGCTTCAGCAGTCAATGCTATTTTTCGAATGTTTATAAACGCGAGATGAAGATTTCACCGTCACAGGCGTTTGCACAAAACAAATAAAGCCTTTCACAGGCAACGCAAATCATATAAAATTTTATAATTTATTACAGCATAACAATCCCCCGACCGCACAGTCGGGGGATTGTTCGCCGCTCTCGGCGGCTGTCGTTAAAACCTGCTGCGGTTTTAATCCGAATCTTTAAATCTACGCGGCGGTGTTCTCATAATCAATGACCGCAATATCATTGATTATGCTCTCAAGTTTATAAATAATCTTTTCAAGCTTTCCGAACACCTCATCGGTATAATATACCTCTCCGCAATGCTCACAGACCTCTGACGGAACATTTTTAACAATAATAACACAGTTTTCCAAGTTCGCGACATACGTTTTTTTCTTACTCACAACATCGTGACCGCATTCAATGCACTTCATTATATATTCCTCCTTCTCGTCTTTAAATCCGAATAAAACTTAATTGTATCAGGTTCATACGCTGTAATAAAATGAATATATTCGCCGTCAAAGCTGCATACAACATGAATAGGACGTTTCTTTCCCGTATATCCGAAAACCAAACAGCTTGCAAAAGGTTTATCCGATATATATGTTTCTATTATTTCACCGTTCAACACACACTCTATTGCCTCGGCTTTCATTATGTGTCTTTGTATCAATCTTTGAGTAGCGTGTTCTTTCCACGCAACCCTATCGTTTTTGCATGCGTTTCGCAAGTCATTAATAGTATATGAAAGTTCGCTCAAATTATCAACCCTTTTGAATCTTATCATCTTAATTATAACTCAATTTATCAAATAATGCAAGAAAAATTTTAATTTGAAAGCTTTTTATCACAAAAAGAGCCGAAACGAATGCTCTGAAATGCAAAATACAAACCCTTGAAAACGCCGTTTTCAAAGCATTTTCAAGGGTTTATCCGTGGAGCGGGTAAAGGGGGTCGAACCCTCATATCCGGCTTGGGAAGCCGGTGTTCTGCCGCTGAACTATACCCGCATATTCGGCAAGGCCGCATACGCCTTGCCGCCTGTTATTAAATTTATTAAAATCCGAGTTCTTCGTCAACCAAAATGACTTTTATCCTGCCGTCAACCTTATTTCGGCGTGTTCTCACAATATAAGTACACATACATTCATCGGACAGACAATCCGAACACTTTCCGCGCGAACAGCCCGTTTTGGTCAGACCGAATCTTTCGGCATTCTTGACCGCCGCGGTATTTCTTGCGCGATACTCCGCATCCTCAACGGTTTGACATAGCTTGTTCCTGCCCATTACAATTATAACCTTTTTCGGTCCGAAACACATCGCTGCAACACGATTTCCGAGTCCGTCTATATTAACCAGAATTCCGTCCCCGCTGACCGCGTTTGTACTCATCAAAAACACATCCGCCGTAAGTCCGCAGCGCATAAGCTCAAACTTTTCCTCGGCGTTTTCGGCGGCATCTCTGTCAATCAAGTTATATCCGCCGTTTCTAAGTGCGTCAATAAGACCGATTTCATTTATTGTTTTCGAGCCGCCCCACGCAACGCTCTCTCCGCTCTCTATAAGCGATAGTGCTGTTTCTTTTGCTTCACTTCCGCTTTCACAGCAATACACATCAAAATTTCGCATTTCGAGCTTTTGTGCAAGTTTTTTCATCTTTTCATCCATAAATTGTACCCCTATTTCGAACCGAATAACCTCGGCATCGGCGGCAGCAACTTTGCGGACGCAAGCCCCTTGCCGACCGCATACGCAATAATAAAGTCAACGATGTGATGTGCCATTGTACCGACCGCGGTTATAATAACCATCATATTCGCCGAATAGCTCTCGGCAGGTTCGGCAAATCCTCCGGCGTAAAACACCAAAACGGTTAAACCCTCTAAAGCGGCGTGTATTACGCCCGTTATCAGGCAAAGCGGAATAACGCCGACCTTTCTTTTTATAAGAATCGCACCGACAATTGCAAACACAATGTGCGAAGCCGCACGAACGGCAACAATCAGTGGTGTTGTAATCAAAAATCCTATTGTTGTACCGACCGCGGTAAACACGGCTGTCTGAGGTGAGATAAACATCGCCAAAATAACGGGAACGTGCGCCATAAGCGTTGCCGAATACGGACCTACCACTATTTTAAAAGGCGGCCCCGTAAAAATCATCGGAATCAAAATTCCTATGGCAATAAGCAATGCCGACACGACCATATCTTTTGTACTGATTTTTTTATTCATCCGAAACAACCTCCGAAATCATTATTCACTCATAACTCTCATTATAAATATTATATCACAACTCATTTGAAATGTCAAACCAAATTATCCCTCAAAACACGGTTTTTGACGATAAAATGTTTACAAATATTTAATTTTATGTAAAATAATAACATTTCGGTTGCAAAACCAACGATTTCGTGATATTATAGATAGTGATATAATAAATTCAGAGTAATTAAAACAGCCGCACGTGCGGCAGAATGGAACATAGCGTGAAAGTTCCTTTCACGCTATGCCTCCGGCGGAATTAATTGCCCGTGCGAAATTTTCCTCGGCTTTGCCTCGGAAACGCACATGGGCGTAAAAATCTCTTATCATTCCTTGCCCTGCGGATAAGAGAAAATTAATTAATATTTGTGCCGACGCAGGGCGGCAGAATGGAGATTTTTATGAATATATGCGTATATGGTGCGGCATCCGCACGAATAGATAAAAAATACACCGATGAAGTTTATAAACTCGGAAGTGAAATGGCAAAACGCGGTCACGCCCTTGTTTTCGGTGCGGGCGGAACGGGCGTTATGGGCGCGGCGGCACACGGCACTGCCGATGCCGGCGGAAAGATTTACGGATTTATACCAGAATTTTTCAAAAAAGATTTGATTGAACGCCTTTATCTCGATTGCACTGAAATAAAGTTCACGCAAGATATGCGTGAGCGCAAAGCCGGAATGGAAGCAAAATCGGACGGTTTTGTCATCGCGCCCGGCGGAATCGGCACTCTCGAAGAATTTTTCGAAATTTTGACACTGCGCCAGCTCGGACGGCATAAAAAGCCAATTGTTATATTCAATCTTTTCGGATTTTATGACGGCTTAATCGATTATATAGAATCGTCTATGTCAAAAGATTTTATATCCGAAACGTGCCGTCACCTCTATTATGTGACCGACAGTATTTCGGACGCACTGAATTATCTCGAAAATCCTCCCGAAGTAAATTTTAAGGTTTCGGAACTGAAAAAATAATATTTTGAATTTAATCGCACCAAAAATGCGGCGTATATCATTCATACGAATGATATACGCCGCGTTTTTAATCATTCTTCCTCTTGGTCTACATCGACCCATTGTTCGACCTTTTCCATAAACATATGTCCGTCAAGGTGTTCTATCTCGTGACAGAGCGCACGCGCAAGCAAACCCTCGCCCGTTATCTCTCTGACCACGCCCTCGCCGTTTGCAGCGCGAACCGTGACCTTGTTCGGGCGAGTGACGATTCCCCAATGGTCGGGATAGCTCAAACACCCCTCTGTTCCCGTCTGTGAACCTTCGGTTGAGATTATCTCGGGGTCTATAAGCTCAATCAAGCCTTCGCCGATGTCAATCACCGCCATACGTCTGAGCACACCGACCTGGGGCGCGGCAAGACCAACACCGCCCGATTCATAAAGCGTATCCGCCAAATCGTCCAAAAGAGTTTCCATTCTCTCGGTCATTTCTCCGACCGGGCGGCATTTTTTCGATAAAACGTCCGCGCCGTCCTGTCCCAATTTATATATGTTTCTTATAGCCATTGCGCATTCTCCTTTTGTGTATCTTTATCTATTATATCATACTTGTCGGGTTAATGTCAATCGAAAGCGTATTTTTTGTTCCTCCGTCCTCGTGCGCGGCATAAACCGACCTCAAAATCGGCAAAAGCTTTTCAATGTTCGGGGTCTTTAACAAAACCCTGAATCTGTACCGTTTTTTTATTCTGTTCACGGGTGCGGCGGCAGGGCCGATAATCTTGTTTATGCATCCCGACTTTTCGCCCTCGTCTTTTAAAAACTCGCCTATATTTTGTATCTCTGTCTTAGCAATCTTTTCATCTTCGCCCGTAATCAGCACACACACCAAATCACAAAACGGCGGATACTTCATTCTCTGACGATAGATTATCTCATTTTTATAAAAGTCGATATAATTTTGCGCCTTTGCGAAATTAATCGTTCGGTTTTGCGGCTGGTACGTCTGTATTATTGCCCTGCCGGGAATATCGCCCCTGCCGGCTCGTCCGCACACCTGGGTGATGAGCGAAAAACACTTTTCGTTCGCGCGAAAGTCATCGACATTGAGCGCAGTGTCGGCGGCAAGCACCCCGACAAGTGTAACATCGGGAAAGTCAAGCCCTTTTGTCACCATTTGAGTTCCGAGCAATATGTCCGCTCCGCCGTTTCGGAATTTATCCAAAATTCTCTCGTGTCCGCCCTTTTTTGATGTTGTGTCAAAATCCATTCTCAAAACCCGAGCATTGGGGAAGAGTTTTAACAGCTCATCCTCTATTCTTTGCGTTCCCGTACCGAAAAAGCGTATGTATGGCGAGCCGCATGACGGACAGGTCTTTATGTTATCTATGGTAAGTCCGCAATAATGACACACAAGTTTATCGGTATTTTTATGATACGTCATCGCAATGCTGCAATTCTCACACTGAATCACCTCGCCGCACTTTCGGCACGAAACAAATGTGTTATAACCCCTGCGGTTTAAGAAAAGAACCGTTTTTTCGCCCCTTTCGAGATTCAGACGTATCTCTTCTTGAAGGCGTATGCTTATCGGTGAATTGTTGTGCAAGTCAAAAAGCTCGCTTCGCATATCCACAATCCGCGCTTTCGGCATATCATTTTCGTTATATCGCTTGTTCATCTCAAACAGGGTATACTCGCCGTTCAAAGCGTGATAATACGTTGCCGCATCGGGGGTTGCGGATGCAAGCAAAACGGGCGCGCCGCTCCTTTCGCCCCGGTGGATTGCGACATCCGCCGCATGATACCGCGGCGAAATATCGGATTTATAACTGTTTTCGTGCTGTTCATCAAGGATGATTATTCCGATATTGTCAAACGGAACAAACACCGCCGACCTTGCGCCGACAACCACGCTGACCTCGCCGTTTTTTATCCTGTTCCACTGGTCATACCTCTCGCCAACCGAAAGACCGCTGTGCATAACCGCAACCGAATCGCCGAAACGGCTGACGAACCTTTCGACCATTTGGGGCGTGAGCGAAATCTCAGGGACAAGCATTATCGCCTGTTTTCCCAAATCCATACAGTGCCGTATCGCGTGCAAAAAGACCTCGGTCTTACCGCTTCCCGTTACTCCTCTGAGCAAAATTTTTTCATGCTCTCCGCTGTCGATTTTTTGATTCAGATATTCGATTATCGGCTTTTGTTCTTCTGTCGGAATATAATCTTTTGTGTGTCCGTATTTTTCTTTATCAAAAGCCTTGCGCTCTATCCTCTCTTTATAAATCTCAATCAAGCCTTTTTCGCAAAGCGCATTTAGCGATGTATAATTACCGTCCGAAATATCGACCAGCTCGGCGCACGCCAAATCGCCGCTGTCGCACAGAGCCAAAAGCATATTCGCCTGAACCGTTGCCCTGCGCGCATATAACTCGTCCGCCGCCGCGTATGCATCGTCCGCCGAACACATAAGCCGAGCCTTTCGCAAAAACTTGGCACGGACGGAATCCTTTATATCCTCGCATATCTCTATTATTCCCATATCCGAGAGAGCATACGCCGTTCGTTTAAGATTCTTTATTCCCGACATCTCGGCAAGCTCGTTATAATCCGCCGCTCCGTCGCTCTCTTTCAATATGTCCGTCAGCCTGGTCTGATTCGGCGTGAGTTTTTCGCCGTCCCCGACATCGCGTATCAAAGTCAGCCACAAATGAACTTTTGCGGTAACCCTCGGCGGACGAACCTGTTTATACGCCTGTGCAAATGTGCAAAGATAACGCTCTTGCATCCAAACGCAAAGCGAAATTTGTTCTTCGGTCAAAACGGGGGATTCATCCATAAAGCGCTTAATCGGCTTTAGACGGCTGTACTCGCTTGTGTCGCCGATTTTTGTTATTATTGCCTCTTCTGCGCCGTTTCTGACCCCGAACGGAACAATCACACGCATACCGACCGCGGCTTTTTCTTCCATATCTTTGGGTATGGTATAGTCAAACTCGCGGCTCAACGCATATCCTGCATTCACAAGCATTACCTTTGCAATCATTCCGTATTTCTCCTTTTTTAGCGATATTTTAAGCATTGTTTTTCATAAGCTGTCAAGGGTGATGGTAGATTTTTGCATACTTCTTTTTTCATATGCTACTTTACACTACCTTTAGCGAACGGTTCGTATCCGCTCAAACTCACTTTTCGCTCCGTTTTTTCGCTTTTCGGCGCTTTTCGGCACTGCTGCGGTGCAGCTTTCGCAAAAAACAAAACCGCAAGGCGTTATGCGTTTGCGGCATTGCGCGAAAAGCAAAACACTTTACGATTTTAATTCCTGATTCTAAAGAAACGCCGTGCCGCAAAGCGCACAGACCACATTTTTTATTCTTCCTCTTCCGAGGTTTCTTCTTCGTCTTGTTCGGGTTCGGAATCGCTCGACTGAGCGTTTTCATCCTGTCTGTGCTGCCTAATCTGGCTCGGCAAAACAGCCGTGAGCTTTCCCTCATAAATTTCGCATGCGGCAATCGCCACTTCCTTACTCGAATCCGACTTTGCGAACGCTGGCGTTCCCGGCTTTGAAAGCTGTCTTGCACGCTTTGCCGTTTCGATTACAAGCGCATAGCGGCTGCCTGCCCTCTTAACCAATTCTGCTATCGGCGGATAAATCATCATTTTTACATCAATCCTCTCTGATAAATTACTTATAAAATTCTAAATCAAAAATTTATTTTATGCCTCGCGCATAATAATGTCGTTTATTTCGGCGACCGTATCCGCAAGGACTTTGTTTATCACAACATGGTCGTATTTGTCTTTGAGCTTTAGCTCGCTCTCGGCGGCGGCAACGCGCCGTTCTATCTCATCGGGCGACTCGCTTCCGCGTCCGATGAGCCGATTTTTAAGTTCCTCGGTACACGGCGGCGCAATGAAAATAAACAAGCCGTTCGGGCATTTGTCCATAACCTTGACCGCGCCTTGAACATCTATTTCAAGAATGACATTCATACCGTCCGAAAGATTTTTTTCCACCGCGTCAATCGGTGTTCCGTAATAGTTTCCGTTATAGATTGCCCATTCCAAAAAGCGCTCGTCATCGACCATTTTTTTAAAATCGTCAACATCTTTAAAGAAATAGGTCACACCCTCGGTATCCTCTTTTCGCGGCTTTCGGGTCGTTGCCGAAACGGAAAGACAAAGCCTTTTGTTTTCTTTGAGCAAGCATCTGACAACCGTACCCTTACCGACGCCCGACGGTCCGGAAATGACAATAAGTCTGCCTTTTTTCACCGCATCGCCGTGTGTATTATTCATCATCGTCAGGTATATCCTCCTTGCCACCGTCATCGTCTTTGGGTTCGGCTCTGCCGGCAATCGTCTCTGTTTGGATTGCCGAAAGAATAACGTGGTCGCTGTCGGTGATGATAACCGCGCGGGTTCTGCGGCCGCAGGTCGCATCAATCAACAAACCTTTTTCTTTTGATTCCTGCACTATACGCTTTATCGGCGCAGAATCGGGGCTTACAATCGCAATGACTCTCTCACCCGATACTATGTTGCCGAATCCTACATTAATAAGTTTCATGCAAATCAACCTCTGTTTCCGCAAATGTATTGCATATAAAATTTAAGTATATTTATTCTATGTTCTGTATCTGTTCGCGAATCTTTTCGATAATAGACTTCATCTCGACAACGTGCGCCGCCGTTTCGGCATCGTTGCACTTTGAACCAGTGGTATTCGCCTCGCGGTTCATCTCTTGGACGATAAAGTCAAGCTTTTTCCCTATCGGAACATCCGCAGTCATATTCTCTTTGAATGCACAGATGTGGCTGCGAAGGCGCACGGTTTCTTCGTCAACCGAAATCTTGTCGGCAAATATCGCCGCCTCGGTAATAACCCGAGTTTCGTCAACCGTGCGGTCGCCGAGAACCTCTTCAAGCTTTTTGCGCAAGCGTTCGCGGTATTCCTCAACGCATTGAGGCGAACGAAGTTCTATCATCTCAACCTCAGCGAGCAAATCGGACAAATGACACTTTAGATTCTCGCCCAAACGCGCGCCCTCGTTAATGCGCATCACATTAAAATCATCGAAAGCTGCCGATAGTGCCGACATTGCAAGCTCGGTTATCGCATCCTCGTCAATTTCTTTATACTCAACATCGAATATATCCGAAAGTCCAAGCATCGCCGACATTGACAAATCATCGGCAACGCCGAACTGTGCCAGCTCTCGCATCGCCGAAATATACTCGTTTGCCATAGGCGCGTTCAAACGGATTTCTTTATCCGCCGAGTTTATATGTTCGATACCGACGCTTATTTCAACCTTTCCTCTTGATATGTTGTCCGCGGCAAAACGCCGTATCTTATCTTCGAGGAAGTTATAAATTCTCGGTGTCTTTATCAAAAAATCAGCATATCTGTGATTTACCGATTTTATCTGAACCTTTATCACATAATCGTCCGCGCCGCACTCGCCGCGACCGAACCCTGTCATACTTTTGAGCATCACGGTATCTCCTTGCATATTCGGCAAAATCGTTCAAAATAAGCACAATATTCCGCCGAATTCTTTTCAACTTAAATATTATAACACAACTTTTAAAATTTTGCAAGTTTTTTCATTAATTCGGTTACGGTTTTTGAATGAGTGAACAAATTATGAACAAAACATATATTTGTAGGGGCGG
>URAN01000060.1 GCA_900545865.1 uncultured Eubacteriales bacterium | reverse complement strand
CATTTTCATCACCGCTATTATTATACCACTTTCACGGTAAAAAGAAAAGAGCCAAATTAAAAAAGTGCGCCAATTCGAGAACCGACGCACAAAAAACGCAGGCTCTGACTTGTCGCCAAACAAAACTACGATACCTATACGTGTATGCAGAAACAGAGCATATGCATTTTTATCATAAAGACAAAAAACACATACACCGCATAGGTAAAATATTTATAGTTTTATTTGGCATTTTTATTATAGCACACTCTCAAAATTTTTGCAAGACCAAAAAATTAAAAACACGATATAAATTAACCAACCGCCCAGTGTTTGGGCGGTTGGTTTTGAAATATCTTTAAATATTATTATTTGAATAGTTAGGTGCCTCTTTTGTAATGAACACATCATGCGGATGGCTCTCTTTAAGACCTGCACCGGTGATTCTTACAAACTTACCGTTTTCTTTTAAGTCCTCAATTGTTTTCGTTCCGCAATATCCCATACCCGAACGCAAACCGCCGAGCAGCTGATAAACCGTATCCGAAACCGGGCCTTTGTACGGAACACGACCCTCTACGCCCTCAGGAACAAGCTTTTTATTGCCCTCTTGGAAGTATCTGTCTTTGCTTCCGTCATTCATCGCGCCGAGAGAACCCATTCCTCTGTATACTTTGAACTGTCTGCCCTGATAGATTTCGCTGTCGCCGGGGCTTTCTTCACATCCGGCAAGGATGCTGCCTGCCATAATGACATCCGCACCCGCCGCGATTGCCTTAACAATATCGCCCGAAAACTTGATACCGCCGTCGGCGATAACAGGGATATTATACTTTTGCGCCACCTGTGCAACGTCATAAATTGCGGTAATCTGGGGAACGCCGATTCCGGCAACAACACGGGTTGTACAGATTGAACCCGGACCTATGCCGACCTTAACCGCGTCCGCACCGGCCTTAATCAGATATTCCGCCGCGTCAGCCGTTGCGATATTTCCCGCAATGACCTGAAGGTCGGGGAAAGCGTTCTTTATCTTGCGCAAACAGTTCGCAATATTATACGAATGACCGTGAGCCGAGTCAAGAACCACAACGTCAACCTTTGCCGCAACAAGGCACTTTGCACGCTCTAACACATCGGCGGTAACACCGAGAGCCGCACCGACAAGCAATCTGCCGTTTTCGTCACGCGCCGAGTTGGGGTATTGTACCGCTTTTTCAATATCCTTTATTGTGATAAGGCCTTTAAGACCGCCGTCTTTATCAACAATGGGAAGCTTTTCTATCTTATGACGGCGCAGAATATCTTTTGCCTCGTCAAGGGTTGTTCCCTCGGGCGCGGTGATAAGATTCTCGTGCGTCATACACTCTTTGATTTTCTTTGAGAAGTCAACCTCAAATTTTAAGTCACGGTTCGTGAGGATTCCGACAAGCTTATTATTCTCGGTAATGGGAACGCCCGAAATCTTGAACTTTGCCATTAAATCCTCTGCGTCCTGCAAGGTATGGTCGGGCGACAGGAAAAACGGGTCAACGATAACGCCGTGCTCGCTGCGCTTAACCTTATCGACTTCGCTTGCCTGTTCCTCAATCGACATATTCTTATGAATAATACCGATTCCGCCCTCTCTTGCAATCGCAATCGCCATTGACGATTCGGTAACGGTATCCATTGCCGCCGTCATAATGGGAATTCCGAGCCTTATCTTGTTGGTAAGTCTTGTCGATAAGTCAGTCTCTTTCGGATGAAAATCCGATTCTTGGGGAACCAACAGGACATCATCAAAAGTCAAACCTTCTTTTCCAAATTTGTCACTTCTCATTAATCAAAGCACATCCTTTCATCAAAACAGTAAGTATAAATAGTTAATGTATAAAATAATATTCAAAAATAGCCGCGTGTCAATGCTTTGCATCACATTTTGCGGCTTACGAACTTATTGAATTAATTATAACACAAGCCGCACCCCACGTCAAGCAAAATTTTAGCCAAATTCCGACGTATATCGCGCAAATTATTTCACCAATATTTCGGAGTGCAATAATCTTTATCTGTATTTATGTCTGTTTCTGTATTCGGTCGGCGAACATCCGAACGCCTTTCCGAACTTTTTGCTCAGATAAAGCGAATTCGAAACTCCGACGCTCTCGGCTATTTCACCTACCGAAAGCGATGTGTTTCTCAAAAGCGACTTTGCCCTCTCCATCACAATCGCATTTTTATACTGCATCGGACTTTTACCCGTGACCGCCTTGAACTTATGTATAAAATACGATTTGCTCATAAGGCACAGCTTGGCATAATCATCAACCGATGACATCGCCGCCGTCTCCCTCTCCATTGCCGCAATCGCCGGGCGTATTTTCTCAAAGCCGAATCCGTCCGCCTCATATGTGTCGGCGCGGCGTTTAAGCTCGGTCAAAAGCCTTGTGAACAGCGACAAAAGCCGCATCTGATAACACGGCGGTTTTATGTTTATCTCGGTCATCATATCAAGTATATAGTCAACATCGGATTTATCCGCATTGACATCGCTCACACCGCCGCTCTTTAGCGAACACGCATCGAGAATTTCTTTTGCCCTGTCACCCGAAAAGTGAATCCAATAATATGCCCCCTCGCCGTGACAATTGCTTCCGTATATCTGCGGTTCGTGCGGCTCAAACACAACCGCCTGTCCCGATTTTACCGCGGCCTTTACTCCGTCATATTCAACCCATATTTCGCCGCCGACCACGCATATAATCTGCCAGTCGGGTCTGCCGCTCGGTCTTTTGGCTCCCGTTTTTCTGTCAATCTCGCTGAAATAGCCGCAGCTGTTTATATAAAATTCTTTGAGCGGCGGCTCTTTTACAAAATAATTTGACGCGCGCATACAATTCATAGGTTGTTCCCCCTTTTTTCGCCATACCCATATTATGCATCACTTATTTAAATTTGTCAATAAAAAAAGCAATTTTTTACATATCTAAAGCATGATTAAGCATTGTAAAATCAGCAAATACCGATTATAATACATATAACATACAATAATATTTTACATTGGAGGAATAAAAGTGAAAAATAAATGTGAAAAACTTGAAATTTACAAAGACGGGCTGACGATAAACGGCGAACCGTTTTATCTTGCGTCCGGGGATATGCACTATTTCAGATTTTTTAAAGAGGGCTGGCGGCGGCGCCTTCAATTAATGAAGGATTTCGGGCTGACCGCGGTACAAACCTATGTTCCGTGGAATATGCACGAGCCGCGCGAAGGTGAATTTTGCTTTGACGGCAATCTCGATTTAGCCGAATTTTTACGGCTGTGCGGCGAAATAGGACTTAAAGTTATGTTCCGTCCGTCACCTTATATGTGTTCGGAATGGGATTTCGGCGGCTTGCCGTATTGGCTTATCAAAAAAGAAAATATGGAGATTCGTACACTGAACAAAGAATATATGGCGTGTCTGCGCCGATATTACGAGCGGCTTGCCCGTGAGTTTATACCGTATCTTTCGACAAACGGCGGTCCGATTATCGCGGTTGCGGTCGAGAATGAATACGGAAGTTTCGCCGATGACGATGATTATATCAAGTCGGTCGGGGATATGCTCAGTGAGCTTGGGGTTGACGTACCGCTTTACACGGCAAACGGAATAGAGCCGCAGAAATTGTTGGCAGGCAGCCGCCCCGAATACTGGACGGCATTTGATACTCACGAGGTTACTGTTGAGGCAATCAACGCACTTAACAAATATCAGCCCGACAAGCCGATATTCGTTGCCGAATTCTGGGCGGGGCGAAGCCAGCAATGGGGCGGATACTTTCTCAGACAAAAACCCGAGGATGTCGCACGGCTCTATAAAAATTCCCTCGAATTGGGCGCATACTTAAACTTTTATATGTTCTGCGGCGGAACGAATTTCGGATTTTACAACGGCGCGTTGGTCGGAAGATACGGCGCGGACGCACCCGGGGCAAAGAACAGATACTTACCGTTCGCAACAAGTTATGACGTTGACGCACCCGTGACCGAATACGGTTATCCGACCGAAAAGTATTATCAATGCAAACAGGTTCTCAAAGAATATCTTGAATCTCACGGCTTTGAATTCGGCGGAACGGACGATAACGGCGGATATGTATGCAAAACGCAAAAAATAGAGAATGTAAAGCTGACAAAGGCGGCCGATTTTATCGCTAACGCCGAGAATCTTGCACAAGACATACGCGATTCGCGAATGCCGCTCACCTTTGAAGATATGGGCTTGGACTATGGCTTTATGCTTTATTCAACCGTAATAAAATATACGGACGACCAAAAACGCGCGGTGACAATCGAGGGCTTGCACGACAGGGCAACCGTCTATGTCAACGGAAAGTACATAGGATGCGCAATGCGCGACCGCAAATCCGAGCCGATGATATTTGATATGCCGAAAGAAGACGCGCGTCTTGACATCCTCGTTGAAAATATGGGACGTGTGAACTATGGCTGTGCAATGCTGAACGAAGAAAAGGGCATCTGCGGATATGTCCGCATAGAAACGGTCTGTGATGACGGAACGCTTTATCCGTGGAATTACGGCTTTAAGACAAAGTGGACGAATATCGCCTTGCCTTGCTGTGATATGAGCAAGACCGATTTCGGCATTGCGGCACAGGATAACCGCCCGACCGTGTTAGAGGGCACGTTTAAAGCCGAACCCGGCACAGACACATTCTTTAACCCCGAGGGGTGGGAAAAAGGATTTGTCGAAATCAACGGCTTTAACCTCGGCAGGTATTGGTCTGTCGGACCGCAGGGAACGCTTTATGTTCCGGGCGAATTATTAAAAGAAGAAAATACGATTCGCATAGTCGAGCTGCACAGCGTTCCGAGCGACAGAACGGTCAGATTTGACGATAAGCCGTCACTTGACACCATTGATAAAACCTGCGACCTTGCCGTGTCGGTTGTCGGATAAACCGGTGTAAATTGTTTTTCTGAAATTAACCGGAACAGATTTCTATCTTCAACGAATATCGGAATCCCGATATTCAAACGCCCGCCAAGCGTTCTGCTTGTCGGGCGTTTATGTTATGCTATAACTTGCAAAACAACTTTTTATTTTTTGTATAAAGCCCGTCAAACGCGTCAAGAATATCTGTAAAATAAAACTCAATTACAAAATTATTACAAAATATCGGAGGTCTTATTATGGCAGAGAACAGAGGTAAACGCGCCGTTATAATCAGCAATATCAAATCTCAATCAATCGAACAGGCAATATTCATTTTAAAAACCCCGACCTCGGCACGCACACAACAGCCGAATTCGGGAAAAGGTATCATTGCCGAGGCACAGGACATCATCAACTCATACATCAAATCTGTCGAAGAACCCGAACTTGCCGCCAAACGCAAGTCCTCGTCACGGCATATAACCGTCATTTCGGCAATCGCTGCCGTATGTGCGGCGGCGGTTTCTCTGTTTTTATACTTTATTTAATCCTCATTTTAAAAAAATTTATAAAAATTTTGTTTCTCTTACCTGCTTCGACAGAAAAATTACCATAATTTGGATATAATTATGTTGTAAACAGTTTTTCAGGAGGATGTACAAATGAAACAAAAGGATAAAGAACAAAATATTGAAAAAACAACCGCATCAGCACAGGCGATATTTGACGCGCCCGACATCGGTCTCAGCCGCACCGACATTGCGCTCAGGATAATCGGATTTTTTGCGGCTCGGGCAATGCCCTATCCCATGGGTGCGCCGTTCGGAATATCATTTCTGTCTTCCGAACGCAGGTTCGGCATAGGCGCGATTATCGGCTGTGCCGCAACGGCTCTCGGATACGCCTCGCTTTTTGACATTCGGCTCGCCGCAAAGTACATATGCTGTTCCTTTGCATATCTTTTATTTCTCTTCGTTACCGACAACCGCGGCCGTGACCTTTCATCGGCTGTGGCAATCGGCGCGGCATCGGCAATAAGCCTTTTGGGCGGCACGGTGGAATTGATAGTTGACGGAGTATCTCTCGGTCTTGTTGCAAAGATTATTTGCGACTGTATCATCACGGCAATCGGCGGAGTCATTTTTGAAAAGTCCTCATATATTTTAAACGGACGGCGGCGTGCTCTGTTTTCCATGAACACAGAGGAACGCTTGTGTCTTGCGGCAACGGGGATAATCGTCATTCTCGGGTTTAAAGGAATCCGCCTTTTAAACTTTGTGTCCGCGGCGAACATTTTATGCCTTTGGACGGTATCGGTATTCGCCTGTGCCGGGGGTTCATGCATCGCCGCTGTCTGCGGAATATGCGTCGGTGCGGTCAGCGGTCTCGGCGGCGACATCTTATACGCTATCGCCGTTTTTGCAATATGCGGACTGTTCGGCGGCGTTGCGCGCAGTTATGGCAAGTATGCCGTTGCCCTCGTTGTCTCGGCAATCGCGGCGGCAGGCACGGCATACTGTGCGGCAAACGGCACGGGCTTATTCTGTTATGCCGACATTCCGCTTGCCGCAGGCCTCGCGGCGATTATGCCCGAATCATCATTCGGAACGCTAAGGCGCATACTCGGCATACACAGCTGTGCCGCCGATAATATGCGCTGTCGCGATTATATTCACGATAGGCTCGGCACTGCGGCAAGCTCCTTTCGGAACTTAGCCCAAACCCTGTTTTCTCTGTCCGAACCCTCCGGAACCGAGGATATTGAAAACGCATCCGTCTTGTTTGACAGCGTTGCCGACCGCGTATGCCGAAAGTGTTCGGTCATCGGCGATTGTTGGGTTAAAAATTATGACGGCACTTATAAGGGACTTTGCAAGATGCTTGAAGTAATGCGCAACAAAGGCAATGTGAGCGAAAACGAAGTTGAGGATTGTTTTAATCGGCGGTGTCTGCACGTTCGGAATATGGCACGCGAGATGAACTCTCTTTATGAAATATACCGAATCAATAATGTATGGAAGGACAAGCTGAACGAAAACCGAGAGCTTGCCGCTCAACAGCTCGGAAGTGTGGCGCAGATTCTGGACGAAATATCGGATGAAGTGTATGAGGACAAAATTGACGGAAACGCTGAAGAAGAAATCCGTATGCGTCTTGCGTCAAAGGGCTTTGATATAACCGAGCTTGATGTGACAATCGGCGCAAAACAGCGGTACTTTGCTTATATCGGCGCTGTTGTCGGCGATAATGCCGACAGCTTTCGCCGCTGTGCCGAAACCGCCCTGCGCATAATTTTGGGTGTTAAAATGGTTATGATAGGTGCGGTCAGAGGCGAAGATGACGAGCTTATAATGCGTTTTACACAGCCCGAGGGATATATGATAGAGAGCGGAACGGCGTCGGATTGTTTTTCCGAGGAAAACGGCGACAGCAGTGTGACGAGGTATTTAAGCGAGGGTAAGTTTGCGGCGGCGCTGAGCGACGGAATGGGTACGGGGCATCGTGCATCGCGCGACAGCACAGCAACAGTTCGTCTTTTGGGGGATTTTTTAGAGGCAGGTTTTGACCGCACCGTTGCGGTCAGACTTGTCAATTCGATAATGGTTATGAAATCGGCGGACGAGGCTTTTGCGACAATTGATATGTGCGTTGTTGACCTGTACAGCGGAGAGACGGAATTTATAAAAAACGGCGCGGAACCGAGCTATATCAAGCGCGGTTCCGATGTCGAAACAATCCGCAGCACGACTCTTCCCGTTGGGGTTGCCTGTGATATGAAGGTCGAAACCTTTGCGCATCATCTCGCGCCGGGCGATATTGTGGTAATGGTGTCCGACGGGATTGCGTCAAAGACGGACGGGGACTGGATTATGGAATCCATAGAAAAGTCCGACCCCGAAATGCCCGCGCAGGAGCTTGCGGACAGGCTTTTGGACAGAGCGAAATCCGTTGTCGAAACGGACGCCGCCGATGATATGACGGTAATCGTTTTGAAATTGTATGCGCGGCGATAGTGCCGTTTCACGTCAAAAATCAACAGCGAACCGACAAAATATGATTTTTTATTTATAAATTACGACGGTAATTTTATGTAATTTAAAAAAATGCTTGACATTTATAAGCTTAAGGAGTATGATAAATTTGTATTGAAAAATACGGTTATCGATAACATAAAATATTTTAAGAAAAACACTTTTAAGGAAAGGAGAAAAGGTTATGAGTTGCACACGGAATTTTGATTCGGTTAATATGTCAAATTCAAGGCTTTCTGATGTCTTTTATTTTGCCTTTAGCTTTAGCTTTAGCGGCTACGGCTATTTTGAGTACAAAAATCCGAGAGAACTCAGTGCCTTTTAACTTTTCGCAAGGTTAAATATGATTTATCAAGGGCAGGTTCTCTCGAACCTGCCCTTTTTGATTGCCTTAACCAAAAACACTGTATAAAAAATAATGCCGGGAACAATGCGGCAAAATCAAGGAGATTTTAAAAATGGTTGTTATAATGAAACCCAAAACAAAACACGAGGATATAGAAACGGTTATTTCATACGTCAAGGATATGGGTCTTGATGTAATGGTGAACAAGGGCGTAAATTATACGGTACTCGGACTTCTCGGAGACACAAGCCGCATCGACCCCGACACGCTTATGCTTAACGTTCACGTTGACAGAGTAATGCGCATCGAAGAACCGTTCAAAAAAGCAAGCCGAAAGTTCCATCCTGCCGATACAATCGTAAAAGTCGGTTCGGCGGAAATCGGAAAAAAGAACATATTTACGGTAATCGCAGGCCCGTGTTCCGTTGAGAACGAAGCGCAAATAACCGAAACCGCACAGGACGTAAAGACAAGCGGCGCAAAGATTCTCAGGGGCGGCGCGTTCAAGCCGAGAACTTCGCCGTACTCCTTTCAGGGATTAAAGCTCGAAGGAATCGAACTTTTGAAAAAAGCTAAAGAGGCGACCGGGCTCCCTATCATTACCGAAATTATGTCGCCGTCATTGGTTGAAACATTCGAAAGAGATGTTGATATAATTCAGGTCGGTGCGCGCAATATGCAAAACTTTGACCTGCTTAAAGAACTCGGAAAATGCACAAAGCCGATTCTTTTAAAGAGGGGCTTGTCATCGACCATCGAAGAATGGCTTATGTCCGCCGAATACATTTTGGCAGGCGGAAACCAAAACGTCATTCTATGCGAAAGGGGTATACGCACGTTCGAAACATACACAAGAAACACTCTTGATTTGAGTGCGATTCCCGCCGTTAAAAAACTCAGCCACCTTCCCGTTATCGTTGACCCGTCACATTCGGCAGGAATGAGCTGGATGGTTGAACCGCTCTCTCTTGCGGCAATGGCTGTCGGTGCGGACGGTCTTATCGTTGAGGTGCATAACTGCCCCGAAAAGGCTCTTTGCGACGGTGCACAGTCACTCAACCCGAAACAGTTCGACAATATGATGAAGAAGCTGCATACAATCGGAAGCAATATAGGCATCACAGTTTAATTCAGATATAAGGAGCGGCATTTATGGAAACAGACTTTAAAACACAAACTGATTTTAAAATTGCAATAATCGGTCTCGGGCTTATCGGCGGCTCAATGGCGTATCGTCTCTGCGGATTTAACGGCGGCAAAGTCATAGGATATGACACAAACGCGGCAATATGCAAATCCGCCGCCGAATGCGGCGCGGTCACCGACATAGCCCAAGATGTCGGTTGCGCAATAGACGGTGCCGACCTTGTTATTATCGCAACATACCCCGACAGCGTTGCAAAGATAGTTGAACAAAACTCGGACAAATTCAAAAAAGGCGCGGTAATAACCGACATCTGCGGCGTTAAATCACGCATTTCAAAAGAGATTTGCGCCGCCGTTCCCAACGGCGTATTCTATGTCGGCAGCCACCCGATGGCAGGAAAAGAAGTCGAGGGATTCGACAACGCCGAGCCGACCCTCTTTGACGGATGCGGATTCATCATTGTTCCGACCGAAAAATCGGACGACAAAAGCATCGAGCTTGTCAGCTCAATGGCAAGACACCTCGGTGCAGCAAGGCTCGCGGTCAACACACCCGAGGAACACGACAGCATTATCGCATACACAAGCGACCTTATGCATATTTCGGCATCGGCGCTCTGTCTTGATTTTAACGAAAATATGAATCTTGCATATACCGCCGGTGCGTTTCGCGACTGTACTCGTATCGCAATGATAAATCCAAAGCTGTGGACAGAGCTGTTTCTCGAAAATGCCGAACATATCGTTACGGAAATCGACCGCTTTTCGGCATCGCTGAACAAGTTCAGAGACGCTATTGCAAACGGCAGGGCCGATAGGCTCTTTGACATTTTGAGCACGGTCAGAGCCAACAAAACCGATATTTTAAAAAGATAGATATTAAAATAAAAAGGAGCATCGAATTATGTCAACCAAAAACACCACGGATAAAGATTGCTTGGTTTTACACTGTGCCGTTCCGGGTCACGAATATTATATAAATATAGGAAGCGGTCTTTTAAACCGCGCCGTCGATTACATACCGAACGGATTTCTCGGCAAGAAAATAGCAATCGTCACCGACAGCAATGTCGAGCCGCTTTATGCAAAGACCCTGACAACCGCTCTGCGCGGATTTGACACTCGGACATTCACCGTCCCGGCAGGAGAACACAGCAAGTCGGAACAGAGCCTTTTTAAATTATACGCCGAGCTTTTGGAATTTGAGATTACCCGAGGTGACCTCATCATCGCCCTCGGCGGCGGCGTTGTCGGCGACCTTACCGGATTTGCTGCGTCAACTCTTTTGAGAGGAATCCCGTATATTCAAATTCCGACCACTCTTTTGGCACAGGTTGATTCGAGCGTCGGCGGAAAGACCGCCATTAATCTGTCATTTGGCAAGAACCTTGTCGGCACATTCTATCAGCCGAAAGCCGTCATTATCGACACCGACTGTCTCGATACCCTTCCCAATTCAATATTTTCGGACGGAATGGCAGAGATTATCAAATACGGTGCAATATCCGATTCGGCTCTCTTTGAACGTCTCGAAAAGTTAAATATTGACACCATATCGGATGAAATAGGCGAAATAATTCATACCTGCTGTGCGATAAAAAGTCGTATTGTCGAAGAGGACGAGCACGACATGGGTATGCGTATGATACTGAATTTCGGTCACACGTTCGGCCACGCAATCGAAAAATACTATAATTTTGACAAATACAGTCACGGAATGGGCGTTGCCGCCGGTATGGTCATGGCGAGCGAATGGGGCGAACGGCGCGGTATTACTCCGAGCGGAACAGCGGACAGAATACGTAAAATTCTTACCCAATACCAACTTCCGACCGATGTTGAGCTTCCCGTTGATGCGTTTTTGAGCGCGGCGGCGGTAGACAAAAAAGGTGACGGAAACTCGATAAATCTGATTACCCTCAAAAATATCGGAAAAGCAGAGATACGCAAGATTTCAAAATCAGACCTCCGCGCAAGCTTTTAAGCCCTTTATTTTTACAATATCTGTCGGTTTGCGGCATATTTTATGCTATTTTTGCAAAAATTTAAATTTTATGCAAAATAAAGACTTTACAAAACGCGAATTATGATAGATAATGTATATATATGCTGTATAAAAATCAAGCGGAGGAAATTTCGGATGGAAAACATAAAAAACAACACGGCGGATAAAGTATCGATAAAACCGCAGATGCTCAAAGGCACGGTCAGCGTACCGGCATCAAAGAGCGCACTTCACCGCGGAATAATCGCCGCCGCTCTCTCGGGCGGAAAATGCACAATAAAAAATGTTTCTATGTCACAGGACATAGAGGCAACATTGAGGGGCATAAAAGCGTTCGGATGCAAATCGGCTCACGATTCAAAGGCGCGGACTCTTACACTTTCACCCCAAAGAACCGCAAAATCATCGAATAATGTCACCGAGATTGACTGTGGCGAAAGCGGTTCGACATTGAGATTTTTAATACCGATTGCGCTCGTTCCGAATATGTGCGGTGATGTAAAACGAATCCGCTTTATCGGTCACGGGCGGCTTATGCAAAGGCCTCTCAAACCATACTTTAATATGTTTGACTCTCACGGAATTTCATATAAAAAAAGCGGTGACACTCTTGAACTTTGCGGCACTCTAAAAAGCGGCGCATATGAGATAGAGGGCAATCTCAGCTCACAGTTTATAACGGGTCTGCTCTTTGCTCTTCCGCTTTTGGACGGCGACAGCGAGATAACCGTTTTAAACGGTGCGGAATCAAAGGGATATATTGATATGACGATAAATGCCCTTAAACAATTCGGAATAGAAATAGAAAACAGAAACTACATTAAATATATAATAAGGGGAAACCAAAAATACAAGACGCAAAATTTTATTGCCGAGGCCGACTATTCTCAGGCGGCGTTCTTTCTCGTTGCCGGTGCAATCGGCTGTGACATTGAATGTCTGGGCTTATCGTCCGGCAGCCTGCAAGGCGACCGTGAAATTATAAATATTATCAAAAAGGTCGGCGGCAAGATAGTAAAGGGCAAAAACGGCGGCATATGCGCGAAACGCACTTCACTTATGCGCGCAACGGATATTGACGCGTCGGAAATTCCCGACCTTGTGCCGATTCTGGCGGTTCTGCTCAGCTTTTGCAAGGGCGAAAGCCGAATATATAACGCCGGGCGCTTGCGAATGAAAGAAAGCGACCGCCTTGCGGCAACCGCAGGCGAGCTTTCGCACCTCGGCGTAAATATCACCGAGGGTGCGGACAGTCTGACCGTTATCGGCGGTCAGACGATAAACTGCGGAACGGTTTCGTCACGTCATGACCACAGAATAGCGATGGCTTTGGCGATTGTGGCGTGCCGCGCCGAGGGTGACGAAGTACGCATAACGGACGCGTATTCCGCCGTCAAAAAATCGTACCCCGACTTTTTTGACGTATACAGAGAACTTTGTAAATAACACGAGGTGAATGACAATGAACACATGGGGTGAAAACATAAAATTCAGCATTTTCGGCGAATCTCACGGCGGCGCAGTCGGTGCGGTCTTTGACGGAATCCCATCGGGAACGCCGATAGACACCGAATATATATCAAAACGTATGCAGCGGCGCAGACCGGGAAAGAATAAACTTTCGACTGCAAGGACAGAAACCGACAGTGTGGAAATACTTTCAGGGTTAAAGGACGGCTTGACCTGCGGCACTCCGATTTGCGGAATTATCCGAAACTCGGATATGCGTTCATCGGACTATAACGGCGCGGTTATGCGCCCGGGTCACGCCGATTATACCGCGTATATAAAATACGGAGAAAGCCGTGATTTCAGGGGCGGCGGACACTTTTCGGGCAGGCTAACCGCCGCTCTTGTGTTCGGCGGCGCGATTGCCGAACAGGTTCTTTTGAAAAAAGGTATAACAATCGGCACACATATCAGCAAAATCGGCGGCGTATGCGATACTCCGTTTGACCTGACAAACATAGATGCCGATACACTGTCGCGGCTTGAAAATATGGACTTTCCCGTTGTCAACCCCGATTGTGCCGAACCGATGATGGCAGAAATAGAGAGCGCACGCGCCGATGCCGATTCTGTCGGCGGCATTCTCGAATGTGCAATCTGCGGAATCGACCGCGGAATAGGTTCGCCTTTTTTCGGCTCGGTCGAGAGCCGCATATCCTCGATGATGTTTTCGATTCCGGCAATAAAGGGAATCGAATTCGGCGCGGGATTTAACTTTGGCAATATGCGAGGCAGCGCGGCAAACGATGAGTTTTATATTTCGGAGGACGGAAATTCGGATTCCGTCAAAACCCGTACAAATAACAACGCCGGTATAAACGGCGGAATAACAAACGGAATGCCGATTGTATTTCGGCTTGCCGTAAAACCTACTCCGTCAATCGGCAAGATACAGAACACAATTGATATAGAAAAGCGCGAAAATGTTTCGGCTCAAATCCGCGGACGGCACGACCCGTGTATAGTCCACCGTGCCGCGCCCGTTGTTTCCGCGGCGGCGGCAATCGCGGTTTTGGATATGCTTTCGGATTGATATTAAAAAAGGTGATAAATATGGATTCTAACAATAAAACAAATACCGATGAATTAAAAGTTCTGCGTGACAAGATTGATGTCATTGACAAACAGCTCCTTCCTCTTTTTCTCGAAAGAATGGATGTCTGCGGCAAGGTTGCCGATTATAAGATACGTTCGGGGATGAATGTTTTTGACCCCGTTCGCGAAAAACAGGTTCTTGACAACAAACTTAAAATGGTTGATGGTCCGTCTTTCCGCAGTGAGGTCTATGAATTTTTTAACAGTATAATGACGATAAGCCGCATCCGTCAGACGGGTATAATCTCACGAAAGAATAAGTCTGTCGGTCTTTGCAACTCGGTTATTGCCGAATCTCGCCAAAATATAACAAATCCCGTTGTTGCTTATTTCGGTGACGAAGGTTCGTATACGGAAGAAGCGGCAATCGACTTTTTCGGCGAGGATTGCAAGCGTTTTTGCAAAGGTGACTTTGAATCGGTCTTAAAGACCGTTGCACCGAGCAATCCGACCGCCGATTATGCGGTTGTTCCGATAGAAAATTCATCAACGGGAACCATCGCGGACGTTACCGAACTTATACCGAAATTCGGTCTTTATGTTGTCGGCGAGGTCTCCGTGCCGATTCGCCACTGTCTTGTCGGAATAAACGGCGCGGCGGAATCCGACATAAAAACCGTTTATTCGCATCATCAGGCTCTTATGCAATGCTCTCAATATTTATCGGGGCTTTCTGCCGCGGCGCAAGACTTTGAAAGCACGGCCGTGGCGGCAAAGATGATTGCCGAAAAGAATGATAAAAGCTGTGCCGCAATCGCATCCGAGCGCACGGCAATGCTCTATAACCTTTGCGTTATAAAATCGGATATAGTAAACAGCTCGTGCAACACAACGAGATTCGCCGTTGTTGCGGCACGTCCCGAAATTAACGAACAATGCAGCAAAATAAGCCTTGCGTTCACCCTCAAACACGAAAGCGGCGAGCTTTATCGAATACTCGGAGCTTTCGCGAGATGCGGACTCAATCTTATGAAGCTCGAATCGCGGCCTATTGCGGACAGACCGTTTGAATACAGGTTTTATGCCGATTTCACGGGCAATCTTCTTGACGATGATGTAAAAGCCGTTGTCGAAGAGGTGCGCGTCGAAACTCAAAGTTTTAAGATTCTCGGCTGTTATCGCGATTGCAAAACGCAATAACTCGTCTGTTTGAACGGAGGGTCAATATGAAATTTATCTTAACGGGTATGCCGGGCTGCGGCAAATCGGCTCTCGGCAGAAATGCCGCAAGAACGCTGCGCTGTCGCTTTTGCGACCTTGACGCATGGATAGAAAAAACGGAAAGACGCACCATTACCGAAATATTCGAAAAAGACGGCGAGGACGGCTTTCGCCGTATCGAAACGGCGGCACTCAAGACCGTCTTGTCAACGCCCGATACCGATGAGCATGAAATAATATCATCGGGCGGCGGAATAGTTGTCCGTCCCGAAAACCTCGAGCTTATGTCAGGGGCGTTTGTCATTTTTATCGACCGCCCGACTGAATGTATAAAATCTGACATCGACACAAGCGCAAGACCGCTGTTGGCGGACGGCGGCGACAGACTGCAGCGTCTTTTTAACGAGCGGATACCGCTTTATACAAAATCATGCAATGCGCGGATATTAAACAACGGAAGTTTTTCGGACGCACTCGGCAAGCTGACAGCCGTTATTCAAGCCGAAATATCAAAATTACGGAGGTAAAAAAGATGAAAATTATGGTTATAAACGGTCCAAACCTGGACTTTTTGGGCATACGCGAACCCGGGGTTTACGGAACGCAAACCTATTCGGATTTAGAGAAAAAAATCGAAACACACGCCGAAGATATGGGAATAGAAACGGTTGTTATGCAAAGCAACAGTGAGGGCGATATAATCGATTATATCCATTATGCAAGGGGCAATTATGACGGAATAATCATAAACCCCGGTGCGTACACACATTACAGCTATGCTATTGCCGATGCGTTAAGTGCGGTTTCTTTGCCGACCGTTGAGGTGCATATAAGCAATATTCACAAGAGAGAGGAATTCCGACATAAGTCAGTCACCGCTCCGCAGTGCATAGGTCAGATTTGCGGTCTCGGTTTTTCGGGATATACCCTGGCTATGGACTTTCTTATCGGTTACATCACCGATACCGCCGATGACGGCGGCGAAGAATAGCGGGGTGTCATTGTGATTAAACTTGCAGTCATCGGCGACCCGATAGAACACAGTCTTTCGCCACAGGTTCACGGCGCGGCGCTCTCGGCACTCGGAATCGACCATACCTATGACAAAATTCGCGTCACTCCCGAAGGTCTCGGCGACTTTGCCGAATACGCCAAAGAGAACCTTGACGGATTTAATCTGACAATGCCTCACAAGGAAAAAATCCTGCCGTATCTCGCTCACATCGATTCAGAGGCGGAATATTATTCTGCCGTCAATACCGCGTGCGTAAGACGCGGTGAATTATACGGATTCAACACTGACGGAAAGGGTTTTTCGCTCTCTCTCGCGAGAATGAACACAGGCTTTTCGGGCAATAATATAACCGTACTCGGCGCAGGCGGAGCCGCCGCGGCGGTCATCGCCGCCGCGGCGGCAGGCAATGCGAAACTCATAACCATATCCTGTCGGACAGCGGCAAAAGCCGAACAAATCCGTGCGCATCTCGGTGACAAAAATCCCGAGTATGCAAAAAAAATCCGTATCTGCGGCTTTGACAACGATACTCTGTCCAACGCCTGCGAAACATCGGATATTCTTATAAACGCAACTCCTCTCGGAATGGAGGGTGTAAGTCACAACTTTGACAGTCTTGAATTCCTTGACGCTCTGCCGCCGAAATCGATTGTCTGTGACCTTATATACAAACCGAAACGAACGGACTTTCTATCCGCAGCCGAATACAGAAATCATCCTGTTTCAAACGGTCTTGATATGCTTATTTTTCAGGCTCTTGCAGCGGATGAAAAATATCTTGAAAAACGGCTTGACTTTCAGACTTTGTACAAAGCCGTAATATCAAAACTGTAATTAAAATATAAATCAACGTGAGGTAATTATGAATAATTCCAATACCGAAAAAACTGTTTTTGAGCGTATCTATGAACAGGTTCGCAAAATTCCCAAAGGCAAGGTTGCAACATACGGTCAGATTGCCCTGTATGCCGGCAACGCACGCTGGGCAAGGGTTGTCGGCTATGCCCTGCACGTCAATCCCGACCCCGATTCAATCCCGTGCTATCGCGTTGTCAACCGCCAAGGCAGGGTTTCGCCCGCATTCGCTTTCGGCGGCGAAAATATGCAGATTCTTATGCTGCGCTCGGACGGAATAGAGGTGTCCGATGACGGAATCGTTCCTCTCGACAAATATATCTGGGACGGCGAATAAAAAAGGCTTGGGACGGTTTATAACCGTCCCAACATTTATGGTTTTACATATTTATATATTCCCTGATATATCGCCTCTGCCGCTGCCGCCTGCCACGCCGGGCTGTTTAGGTTAAGAGCCTCGGTCGGGTTGCTCAAATACCCGAGTTCCAAAAGAGTTGCCGGCATTCTTGTTTGTCTTAAAACGGCAAAATTCGCCGCTCTTACCCCGTTATCCTTTGAACCCAAACGGCTGACAAATGATTTGACAATCGATTCCGCAAAAGGCTCGGCAGGGCTGTCAAGCTTATATACATACGCCTCAAAACCGTTTGCCGCGGGGTTGACCGAGCTGTTTGTGTGTATGCTTACAAACCAATCCGCACCCCACTCGTTTGCCATTCTCGCACGATTCGTAAGGTCGGCACTCTTTCCGGGCAAGACGTTTTCTGTTGTTGTCGTTCGATACTGTTTTACCTCATAGCCGTTGCTTCTGAGCAAGTCGGCAAGGCGATTCGCCACGTTCAGGTTTACCGCCTGTTCGATAACACCGTTACCCATTGCCCCGGGGTCGGTTCCGCCGTGACCTGCGTCAACAAATATTTTTACCGCCATTTCATTTCACTTCCTTTCCGCCATATCGGACATAATAATCTCCATTCCGCCGCCCTGTATCGACACAAAAGGTAAATTAAATATCTCTTATCGGCAGGGCAAGGAATGACAAGAGATTATTACGCC
>URAN01000059.1 GCA_900545865.1 uncultured Eubacteriales bacterium | reverse complement strand
TGTGCGGCAAGAATTTTTGCGGCGCGTTCGGCGTCCCCTCTGCCGCCGGCATGGATTTTTACCTCCAGCATCGGCAGGTTGGAATCGAGCATCGACAGAGCCGCCATATACTGATGCTTTGCGATTGGAATAACCTCGGTATCAACCGCGTTGGGGTTATACTGTTCATCATATTTGCGTTCGGATATAACTGAATCGATACGCCGCCGCACACTCGGCGGAATCCTCTCAAAAAAGAACGAATTCGTTTCCGTTCCTTTTTCGGTTAGCGAGAACGCGTGTTCATCGCGATAGAACTTTGATTGCACAAAGCCGTCCTCTATAAGCTCGTTGAGCATAAGAGCGAGGTCAAAATAGTTCATTACCTGTTTTTCCCACGTCAATATGTCACAAAGTTCGGTCATCGTTATCGGCTCGACATACTTGTCGAGAGTGTACAGGATTGAAAACTTCATTTCATCGTGTTCCATATAATCCTCCTTGTTTTGCCGAAATATATTTATTTTATCACCGACAATGATTTATTTATCGTATTCGGTATACGGCTTTTTATGTTTGAAATACACGCCGACAAGCCCCGGGCCTGCGTGACAGGTTATAACCGGACCGATTTTGGCATACGTAATCGCCTTGGGTTTTATCCTCTCTCGAATCATTTCTTCGATTGCCTCAACCTTGTCGGGTGCGTCCGAATCGAGAATCATCACTTCGTTTTCTTCGGGATTTTCCATTCTCTCCTCAATAAAATCAACGAGGACGGACAGAGACTTTTTGAGACCGCGAACCTTTCGCGTTGCCTCAACAAGACCATCGTTTATAAAGAGGATAGGCTTAATATCAAGAACCTTGCTTATTGCCATCGTTGTTGCCTTTATCCTGCCGCCCTTTTTAAGAAATGTGAGGTCGTCAACCAAAAAATATGCGGTGTCACGCGCATAATTCTCGTTGGTAAAGTCAATAATCTCTTGCTTTGACGCGCCGCTCCTTGCCATTTTTGCCGCTTTTATAACGGTATCGCCTATTATCATTGTGAACTTTCCCGAATCGATAACGGTGATGTCAAACCCCTCATCGTTGAGCTGTGCCGCAACAAGGTTAGAGGTATTGTTGATACCGCTTCCTCTTGCGGACATAGTGATGTGAATAATGGTATTTTCCGCACCTATTTTGCGATAAATATCCTCTAAATCGGCAGGGCTCATCTGTGAGGTACTCGGGATTTCCACACAGTTCTCAACCATTTTATAAAACTCCTGCGGAGTAAGGTTTTTATCCGCGACGATTTGCTTTCCGTCAATGTTAATCATAAACGGAAGTATTTCTATATCCAGTTCCTCGGCAATGCTTTTCGGAATATCCGCCGCCGAATCGGTTACTATTTTAATCATAAGTATCTCAAGCCTTTCAAATTATCTGATTTTTTATATAAATTAATGTTGTTTCGTAAGTTCGCCGTCTTGTTTTAAATGCTCGAATCCGAATTGGCGCAAGACCTCGTATGCGATTATCGCAACCGAATTCGAGAGGTTAAGCGAACGCATATGCTCTTTCATCGGTATTCGGATACAGCTTTCATAATGCTCGGCAAGCAGCTCTTCGGGCAATCCCTTTGTTTCCTTGCCGAATACGAGAAAGATGTCCTTATCAGCATAATCTGTATATCTGACATCGCTGTATGTATGCTTTGCCTTGGTGGTACAGAAAAAGAATACACCATCGGGGTATCTTTGCATAACCTCATCAAAACTTTGGTATTCGTTAAGGTCGAGTTCATCCCAATAATCAAGCCCGGCGCGGCGCACCTGTTTTTCGCTTATGTCAAAACCGAGGGGATGAACAAGGTGCAAAGGCATATCGGCAACGGAACACGTCCGCGATATATTACCGGTATTTGCCGGGATTTCGGGTTCGACCAGTACAATGTGAAGTTTCATATGTTTAAGTCCTTTCAAAAGTATATATCAGAGTCTGCAAAACGTGCAAGCCATGTTAGGGTTCCCGAAAAAGGAGGGTTGTACCCGAAATTTTTTGGGAAGAGGAGATGCCGCAAAGCAAGCGATTGAATTTATCTGTGATAAATTCAGAGTAAGCATAGCGTGCATCGACGTCAATTCCAGAACTTTCGGTCGAGCGAACGGTATCGTATCGCCTCGGCTATATCTTGCTTTGCGATTTTCTCTCTGCCGCCAAGGTCGGCAATCGTCCTCGATACTTTAAGTATTCGGCTGTGCGCACGCGCACTCAATCCCAGAGCTTCAAACGCGCCTTTGAGCAAATCGCGGCTCTCGTCATCGAGAACGCAATACTCGTCAATCATCGCCGCCGTCAGACGGCTGTTTGAATATATTCCCGTTCCGCGATAACGCTTTGTCTGAATCTCGCGCGCCTTGTCAACGCGCTTTTTTATCTCGGCGGATTTTTCGGCGGTGCTGCGCCGCCCCAAATCCTCATAGTCCACCGCGGGAACTTCTATATGCAAATCTATTCTGTCAAGCAGAGGGCCGCTGACCTTCGCCAGATACTTTTGAATCCTCTGCGGCGTACATGAACAATCGTGTTTTTTATCGCCGTAATATCCGCACGGACACGGGTTCATACTCGCAACAAGCATAATGTTGCACGGATACGAAAAAGTTCCGCCGGCACGCGTGATTGTAACCGTGCCGTCCTCTAACGGCTGGCGCATTACTTCGAGCGCGTCCTTGCGAAATTCGGGTAATTCATCCAGAAACAAAATTCCGTGATGTGCAAGGCTGATTTCGCCCGGCTTGGGCACGCCTGTGCCGCCGCCCGTCAGACCGACCGCCGAAACGGTATGGTGAGGACTTCTGAACGGTCGGTTCACGACCATAGGTAAGCCTTTCGGCAAATGCCCCGCAATGCTGTGAACCTTTGTTACGTCCAACGCCTCATCAAATGTCATTGAGGGCAATATGGACGGAATCCTCTGTGCAAGCATTGTCTTTCCCGAACCCGGAGGGCCTATCATAAGTATGTTATGGCTTCCTGCGGCGGCAATCTCCAACGCGCGCTTTGCGCTGTCCTGACCCTTTACATCGGAAAAGTCCAACGCCGTGTCCAACGCCGCCGAAAACAGTCCGTCTGTATCAACCATTGTCGGCGGAATCAAGTTTTCGCCCGTGAAATGCCCGATTATGTCGGTTATGCTGTCAACGCCGTAAACCTCAAGTCCGTCAACGACCGCAGCCTCTTTTGCATTCTGCTTCGGAAGAAAAATCCGTTTCGCGCCGTTTTGGTATGCGGTGATTGCCATAGGCAAAGCGCCGCGTATATCTCTCAGGCATCCGTCAAGCGAAAGCTCGCCGAGAAAGAACGTACTTTCAAGATTTTCAATTATGAGCTGTTCGCTCGCCGTCAAAATTCCGATTGCGATGGGCAGGTCAAGACACGTTCCCTCTTTTCGAATGTCTGCCGGGGCAAGATTTACCAAAATCTTTTTTCCCGGTATCATAAGTCCCGAATTTTTTAGTGCGGACTTGATTCTCTCTTTCGATTCCTTGACCGCCATATCGGGAATTCCGACAACATCCCACGCAGGGATTCCGTTGCTTATGTCGGTTTCGACCCTGATGCAAAACCCGTCAATTCCCGTGAGACCCACGCTGTTTATTTTTGTAATCATTTTTTATGTCACTCCCGTTACGGCAATGCCGCAAAAGTTTTATCTTAAATGTATAAAAGTTTATTTCAATATTTCGATTCGTTCGGGTATGCCGCCGAGCTTTTCGGGCGCAAAATATCCGCTTTGCAAAACAGGTTCAAAAAGTGCGCCGTGCCGCACAGGCATCTCGGGATGTCTTGCGGTCAGCTCGATTGCTCGGGCAACAAAATCCGCGGCGATATTTGCCGCTTTTGCCGTGTCATTTCCGCCGAGCAGCGCACCCGTCAGTACGCTTGTGAAAATATCACCCGTTCCGTGGAACGGACGTTTAACATAATCGCACCCGATTTTATAATACTCGCCGCCGTCATACACGGCAACGCACATCGAATCCTTGCCGTCCATTATGCTCGTGATGACCGCCGATTTTGCACCGAGGTGAACCAGCGCCGATAAAACATCTTTTATCTCGGCGTTCGAGAGCGTACATCTCGGATAATCGCGGTCGAGCAAAAGACACGCCTCGGTCAAGTTCGGCGTGATAACGTCCGCAATTCCGCAAAGCCGCCGCATTCCGTCAATCAGCTCTGTCATTCGGTCGGAATACACAGTCTTTACATCGGTCAGGGCATTGTCGCCCAAAACGGGGTCAACAACGCATAACGCGCCGTTTTTCTTTTGGCTCTGCATAAAATCGTGTATTATGTCAATCTGCCGCCCCGAGCTCAAATATCCGCTGTAAACCGCGTCAAATTCAAGACCGAGCTTGTTCCAATGCTCAATTATCTTAGGCATTTCATCCGTCATATCCAAAAGGGTATAATTGGTAAATTCATAGGTATGCGTGGACAATATCGCGGTTGGCAGAGGGCAAACCTCGACCCCCATTGCCGCCAGAATCGGGATTGCTTCCGTAAGCGAAACCCTTACGAATCCCGACATATCCTGTATCACCGCCGCACGCGGCAGAATTTTTTCGTTTTCGTTTATGTTATGTTTCATATATAAGTAACTCCAATTCTCTATCCGTCAGCTCGCGCAGCTCACCCTCGCTGAGACTTTCGTCAAGCGAAAGCCGATTCATCGCCGTGCGTTTTAAGTATGTCACCGTATGCCCCGTCTTTTCGAACATACGCTTTATCTGATGAAACTTTCCCTCATATATTGTGACCTCGGCGGCGCTTTTGTCATCATCCGATGAAACAATCGCCATTTCTGACGGCTGTGCGATAAAATCGCCCAAATCCATTCCCTCGGCAAACGCCGAAACCTCGCTGTCGCCGAGTTTTCCGCTGACCTCGGCATAATAGGTCTTTGGTATATGATGTCTCGGGCTTAGCAGCCTGTGCGACAGCGCACCATCGTTTGTCAGAACGATAAGCCCGACCGTGTCTATATCGAGCCGTCCGACCGGGAACAAGTCAAAATGCCTGTATTGCGGCGGAACAAGGTCGAGTACGACCGCTTTATCTTTATCATATGTGGCGGATAAATATCCGTTGGGTTTATTCAACATAAGGTATATGTATTTTTTGTATGTAACAGGTTCGCCGTCAACAAAGACCTCGGCTGTGTTTTCGTCAATCCGCATATCGGCGGTCGGTTTTGACTTTGCGCCGACAACCGAAACTCTATCCGTGCGGATAAGCTTTTTTATCTCCGAACGAGTACCGAATCCGCACTCGGAGAGGAATTTGTCAAGACGCAATTTATAACACCTCTGTTTCGTTCATACAAAAACATTTTTTTGCATAGTATTTTAATATAACCGTCGTATATTCAAGGGGGTCGCCGTATGTCAAAACCAATATCGCCGCTCGGGCGTCTGCGCATAATCTATATTGCATCTGGCGCACTCTTGATTTTGATTATCCTTTTCTTTATGCATACCGACCGCGATGTAAACCGAATGAATATCGATTTTATCGGCCGTTGCGGCATAGAGGTTGCCGACACCCCCAAAGAAAAGGTGTATCTGACGATTCCCGATGAGTTTGACGCTGTATTTTCGGCATACAACAACATTATATCGGCGGTCGGGTACGACCTCGCGCCGCATAAGGGTCACAGAGCGATAAGATATTCATACCGCGTTTTGAACTATGTCGAAAGCACCGATTCTTGTATAACGGCAAACATAATCGTCTGTGACAACCGCATAATTGCGGCGGACATATGTTCGCTCGGCACATCGGGGTTTGTCAAGCCGATTTCCGAAACCTCCGTCCGTGCAGCCGAAAGAGAGTAACCCTAACTCGGGGTTCGGATTATTCTCTTTCGGCTATGCAAAACGCGGACAAATAGCCGCTTTGATGCGTACCCCTTTATTTTAACATATATCTTTAATAATTTCCATAGGAAATCTCAAAAAAGTTAAAAAATATCGTTTGCGCATATACAGGTATTATTATATCACATACTGATACGAAAAACAATAAAAAATTTACCTTTTAGAAAGTTTTTGCAATTTTGAGGACAAAGTACGGCATTTCGACGAAAAAACAACTTTAAAAACCGTATTTTGCGTGTAATTTAAGACCAAGAAAGAAAAGATATTTCATCAAAGTTACGGAAAATTAAGCATTTTGTAAAATTTTTGTAACATTCTTTGAAAAAGTTTTAAAAAGTCCTTTACAAAATAAAATTTCATGGTATAATATATAGTAAGAATAAATATTGATGAAAATAATTCCGCCGATGTACCGGGTGGAGTTTATGTTCAGCGGCGTGAATCGGACAGGCTTGCGTTTCGGGCTGCCGCATATTAAGTTAGGAGGAAAAAAACAGTGTTCCAGTTTGATACAGAAAACACTAACCCTGCACAGATTAAGGTTGTCGGTGTGGGCGGCGGCGGTAACAACGCCGTGAACAGAATGATTGAGGCAGATGTTAAATGCGTTGAGTTTATCGCGGTTAATACGGATAAACAAGACCTTACTCTTTCTGCGGCTGCGCAGAAAATTCAGATAGGTGAAAAAATCACAAAGGGATTGGGCGCGGGCGCCGTTCCCGAAATCGGCAAAAAGGCTGCGGAAGAGAGCCGCGATGAGATTGCACAGGCAATAAAGGGCGCGGATATGGTATTCGTTACCGCCGGAATGGGCGGCGGCACGGGTACGGGTGCCGCACCGATTGTTGCCGAGATTGCCAAAGAGATGGGCGTTCTTACGGTCGGCATCGTTACAAAGCCGTTCTGGTTCGAGGGCAAGGTTCGCCAAAAGAACAGTGACGAGGGTATAACAAACCTTATGGGTGCGGTTGATACTCTTGTTGTTATCCCGAACGATAAGCTGCTTGAAGTTGCCGAGAACAGAACACCGCTTACCGAATCGTTCCGTATGGCGGACGATATATTAAGACAGGGCGTACAGGGTATATCCGACCTTATTTCACGTCCGGGTCTTATAAGTCTTGACTTTGCGGATATTAAGACGATAATGAAAGATACGGGCTTTGCGCATATGGGTATCGGTCGTGCGAGCGGCGAAACCCGTGCGGAAGAGGCAGCGAAAAAGGCGATACACAGCCCCTTGCTCGAAACAACAATCGAGGGCGCAAAGGGCGTTATCCTCAACGTTACGGGCGGCGCGGATCTCGGTATTCTCGAGGTCAAGACCGCAGCGGAGCTTGTTGAAGAAGCGGCTGATAAAGACGCAAATATCATTATCGGTGCTATCGTTGATGAGAATATGGGCGATGAGATTCAGATTACCGTTATTGCAACGGGATTTAAAGGCAATCCGCCGTCGGGCAACAAAGATGAGAGTGCATTTGACAGCTTTTTAAGCAGATTCGGCAATGGCTCGGCATCGAGAAACACCGCGTCAACAGGCACAGCAACCGCAGCGCCGAGCGGAGCTTCATCGAATACAAACAACAATGCGGCACAAACACCGTCATCATTTAACAAATTTACTGATGATGATATAGATGTTCCTGTTTTCCTCCGCAGAAACAGATAGTTTTTCGGCAAACGGGAATACATAAAATTATGAAATCAAAAACCACGGTGTCATAGATGTGACACCGTGGTTTTTTGGTGGGATAGAGAGAATAATAAAACCGACACTATTAAATTGTGTCTTTTATAAGCGTTACTATTCTGTCCCGTGCCTGACATAGCTCCGCTGTTTTCAGCGGCAGCAAGTTTTGTAAAACTATTCTATATTGAACATCTGAATTCAGTGTAATTATCATTCCGGCTGTTTCCTGTACACAGGACAAAGGCTCTATGTTTTTAATATCATCTATAAATATTTCACGCGACATAGATGCAGCCAAATTCGGGTCAGCCGAACTTACCCATTCACCGCTTCGCAAAAATGATTTTACTCCGGTAGATTTCATGAAAACAATTCGTCTTGTTGTCAAAGAAAACACGCCTTGTTCCATAATGCTTTCAGTAAAGGTAGCATCATGCTGATAAATCAACACTTCGCCTTGCGAAAGATTCAGATATGCTTTGGGTGTTATAACCGGAAAATTTCCTTTTATCTCTTTTTTGTTTTCAATCGGTGCGGTTTGTGATTCTTCCTGCTGATTTTGAGGAATAACAGAAGGCGCCTGTTGAATCGGAGCACCGCAATATTGGCAAAACCGCACGTTATCCTCTATTTGATTTCCGCAATTTGAACAAAAGCTCATTTTGAATTTTTCTCCTTTACATTTGGCTCATAGCCTTAAAATATTTGCTGTGTCTGTTGCGGTTGTTGGGTTTGTTGTTCTAATGCCATAAATGCATTTGCGTTTGTCATAACAAAATTTCTTATTCCGACAAAATAATAAATCGAGCCGGCTACACCAAGTATTCCGCCGAAAAACAGATTGTATACAAGAACAGCGATAGAACCTACGAGTGGTTTTTCTTTATTAACTATACCCTGCGGCTGAATTAAAATATTTTTGCTGTAATTCAAATCCTGCACAGCCGCCACTATATTTAATGCGGCAACTATCAGTAAAATCCAATTAATGGTAATGCCGAGTATAACCTGTATTCCCGCTATTATAAACCAGATAATTGCATTTATCTTATATCTGTCCGAAAGGGTGTGTAACAAGTTTCTGGGCGTGTTTGCGTTATATGCATTATAGTATTGATTTTGCGCATTAAAGTTGTTTTGGTTATATGTACCTTGATTATTATTATATGCACTTTGATTATTTGGTACACCTTGATTGTTTGGTTGGCTTTGATTGGTTTGTGCAGAGGAATCTCCGACAGCGGCTCCGCAACCGCTGCAAAAACGTGTATTATCATCCAATTCCTTTCCGCAATTCATACAAAATTTTCCCATTTTTTAAATCTCCTTACATTTCTAAATTTTTCCTTAAATTATTTTCCGAGCATTTTGTGCCGTGCGCATTCTCGCCATAAATTCACGTTCCTTTTGCGCAAACAGCATTTGATTTGTTAATACAAAGCTGCGAACGGTAAAAGCATAAATCGCGCCGACTATACCGACAAGACCGCCAAACAAAATATTATATATAATCATTCCGATAATGCCACCGACAGGCATATATTTGTTTAAGATTCCGATTGGACGCTGTAATATCTCTTGGCTGTATTTAAAGTTCGTTACACATAAAACAGTATTTACAGCGGCAACAAGTATCATAAATATTCCCATTACCAAATAAACCGGTTCATAGACATAGAAACCACCATACCAGCTATAGTCAATGGCTGCATAAAAATACAGAATGCCTGCCAAATACTGAATGATACAAACAATCATCCAAATGATTCCTTGTGTTCTTATCTTTCCCGACAACTGTTGTAAAACATCTTGCATTGGCGGATATGCCTGATACGGTGATTGATAACCCTGTTGATACCCTTGTTGATTCGGCGGCATATTATTTGCAACTTGACCGCCGTCTAAAGCCGCACCACAGTTTTTGCAAAATTTAACCCCATCTTCTGTTTGATTTCCGCAATTTGAACAGTATTGCATAATTAAAACCTCCTAAAATTAATCTTCCAAATATTGAGCGTTGCTTAACGCATAACTCCGATTGAATAAATCAAATACAGCACCTGCCACACCGATTATTGCGCCGAACAATATATTAAGAACAATAAATACAATGGTTGATGCCAACATTCGGTCGTATTCGGCAACAATACCTCTTTGCCGCGCCATAACACGTTTAACCCTTTGGAACGAGCAATACGCGCCATAACCGTTATATCCTGCCAATGCCAAGATAAACAGACCGCCCCACCCCAATGATATACCGATAATTTCACCCAAAAGTGATAACCCTGCCATAGTAAAGAATCCGATTGCTCCCTGAATACAGGCAATTATTGTCCATACAATAGCCGAGGCTCTTTCTCGGTCAGCCAATGTTTGAGTGGGCGTCTTTTGATACGGTTGATATTGCTGATAATAATTGTTCAGATTTGGCTGATATGTATTTGATGCTTGACTTGTGTTATTTACGATTTTTGAACCGCACGAAGAGCAAAACAGAGCATTATCTCCCAATTGATTTCCGCAATTTGAGCAATATCTCATTAAATTTCCTCTCCTCTCGTGTCAGTAACACAAGCTGCGGCGGTGAAAAGAACCAACACAGCCGCAATTCTTAATAATATCTTTTTCACGTTAAATCCCTCACTTTTTTGAAAGTCACAAAATTGACTTACTCATTATTTTGTTCACAGTTGATGAAAATTTCGGGCGATACGTTAAGAGCATAACAAATAAGACGTAAATCGTCGGCATACATTTTTCTCTTTCCGTTCAGCATTGCATTAAATGTTGACGGATTAAAGTTACAGCTCTCGGCAACGGTTTTCTGTTTGATTCCGTGCTCTTCAATATATTGCCGTACTTTTTGATACACAAGCATAAAACCACCCCACCAATAATACAGAAATTCTGTAATACATACATTATATACCAGTATTTATGGAAAGTCAAGTAAAAAATGGCGAAATTCTGTATTTTTCGTTGACTTTTTAAGAATTTCGGTGTATAATCCAATTCAGAGGTGATTTGAGTGGCATACAAAATCGGTGATAAAATTAAGCAATACAGAGAACAAAAAAGGCTGAGTCAAAAGGATTTTGCCGAGAAAATCGGCGTGTCAAATTCACGTGTCTCAAATTGGGAAAACGGTTTAAACCGTCCCGATTGTGACCTTTTAAGAAAAATTTGCGAAGTTCTGTGTGTTTCACCGTCAGAGCTTTTGGATATTCACCTTGATACAGAGGAACTCACCGAACACGAAAAACGTCTTATACAAAATTACAGAATCAAAACCGATTTACAAAAAGCCGTGAACATTTTGCTTGATGCGGAAAATTGAGCAACCGTATTTTTGTTTTTCGGGAATCCTGTTTAAAGATTATCAATATAATTTGATGAACATATAATGGGACGTCGAGGACGCCGTCCCCTACAATAATATAAAATCAAAATAATTTTTTCATCGCGGTTGGGCTTGGCAACTGTATGGGCAACGGGCAATAAATTCAATAAAATTATTTTGATTTGCCGTTGTGACTATCCGCATAATTTGATCAATATTCATTCTTGCAGGCAAAATGGCGGCATATATTACATTTGACATTTAATTATAATAGGTATATAATCATTTCAAAATCAATTTTACATTGCGCTTTTAAAAAGAGGTAAATTTTATGCAGACAATAGACGAGGCGTTGAATAAACTTAAAAAATCAAAATTTCGTTCGAAATTTCATTTATCGGATAAGGATAAAAAATATATAGATGATAAAGGTTTGGAGGTCATTCGGCGGCACGCCGAGGACTTTATCGCACAAAGGCTTGCGCCCGACAACATTCCGAATGACGGAAAACAAACGCCGATGCGCGGACATCCCGTGTTTATCGCACAGCACGCCTGTGCGTGCTGCTGTCGGGGGTGCTTGTTCAAATGGTATCGTGTGAATCCAAATAAACAGCTTTCCCCGACAGAGCAAGAAAAAATAGTCAATCTTATTATGACGTGGATTGAACACGAATATTACGGAGAGTAATATTAAAACCCGAAATATTCTTTTGCATTTTGATATGAAATACCCTTGACAATCTTTTCAAGTGATTTAAAGTCGCTCGGGTACTTTCCGCCCTCAACCCATTCGCCGATAAGGCTGCACATTATACGCCTGAAATATTCGTGTCTCGGGTATGAAACAAAGCTGCGCGAATCGGTCAGCATTCCTACAAACTTACCGAGGATACCGAGGTTCGCAAGTGCGGTCATTTGTGAGCGCATTCCTTCTTCATTGTCATTGAACCACCAGCCCGAACCGAATTGCAGCTTTGACGCCGCAGGTCCGCTTTGAAAGTTTCCGAGCATTGTTCCGAGAACGTAATTATCCTTTGGATTCAAAGTATACAAAATCGTTTTCGGCAAAAATCCGCCCATATTCATACTGTCCAAAAGCCTTGACAAATTTTCGGCAACGCAAAGGTCATTTATCGAATCAAATCCCGTGTCAGCACCGAGCAAACGGAACATCTTTGTGTTATTGTTTCTAAGCGCACCCATATGGAGCTGCATAACCCAGTTATACTTTGAATACAGTTCGGCACAGTGTATCAAAACCGCGGTTTTGTATACACTCACTTCTTCGGCGGTAAGTTCGCCGCCCGACATCTTCTTTTCAAAAACAGCCTTTGCATCGCCCTCGCCAAAGGGAACGGTATCAAGACCGTGGTCGGCTATGCAACAGCCGTTATCATTGAAAAATTTAACTTTTTCGTCAAGCCACGCCAAAAGACCGTCAAAATCCTTAATGTTATTATTAGAAATATATTCGTCAAAGCCGTCTTTATCAATATTGACCGCCTTATCGGGGCGGAATGCCGGCAACACCTTTGTTCCGAATCCGTCAGCCTTTATCTGTCTGTGAAAGTGCAAATCATCAGCCGGGTCATCGGTTGTACAGATAACCTCAACGTTTGACTTGTTTATAAGGTTTTTGGCGGAAAAATCCGCTCCGCTCAATTTTTTGTTGCATATATCCCATATTTCGCGCGCGGAATCCTCTGTGAGCGGCTCATCTATGTCAAAATATCGTTTTAATTCGAGCGCCGTCCAGTGATAGAGAGGGTTTCCGATAAGATATGGCATAACCTTTGCAAAGCCAAGCCATTTTTCGTATTCGTCCGCATCACCCGTTATATACTCCTCGCTTATTCCGAAAGAGCGCATCTGGCGCCATTTATAGTGGTCGCCGCCGAGGAATAAGTCATACGCGCTTTTAAAGCGGTAATCTTCAGCAATCATTTGCGGACTCAAATGACAGTGATAGTCGATAATCGGCAAGTCCTTTGCATATTCGTTATAAAGTTTTTCCGCCGTCCTGTTCGACAGCATAAATTTGTCATTAATTATTCCCATTTTAAAAATCTCCTTTTGTTATGTGTGTACAGGTTGGTTAGAAAAGTTTCTGTTCGGGGTCGGTCAAGCAGCACGCTTGCTCGATACAGAATTACGTATATCTCCGCGGCTGCGACCAAGATGTTTATCAATCGTGTTCGGGGTCGGTCAAGCGGCACGCTTGCTCGATACAGAATTACGTATATCTCCGCGGCTGCGACCAAGATGTTTATCAATCGTGTTCGGGGTTGGTCAAGCGGAACGCTTGCTCATATATTTTTATCATTCCCAAAGATGTCGAACGCTCAACCGCCTCGGCGGATGCGGCAATAACTTCTTTTTTGTCGCCGCATACGTGCTTTAAAAGCGTACACATCGCGTCTTTGATTTGTTTCTTGCCGCCGATTATAATTCTGTCCTCATCCGACTTTGCCGCGACGATAATCTCGGCATTCAAAACCACGCCGAGGAAAAAACTGTACGTCTGTTTCGGCGATGCGCCGAACATATTCTTTAAAATCCTAACTTTAAATAACGCATTGTTTATTCCGTGCATCGAACAGTATTCAAACCCTTTTATCAAATACTCGTTATCCGTTTCACTTTGCGACAGGTCAACCGCATCTTTTAATATCGTGCCTTGCGACAACGCCGCAATCATCTCTCCCGTTAGGGTCGTGGAAAAATCAAACACCCTGCCGTTTTTGTCAACTCTTATCAGCTTTGAATGCGACCCCGGAAGAATGTACATACAATTCTTTTCGCCGCCAAGCTCGGCGGAAAGCCCGACAAACTCGGTTTCTTCGCCGCGCATCATATCCGAATGCGAAAGTTCGCCGTCCGATACTTTTATTCCCGGGATAAATACAAACGGAATCTCGGATATATCGTCAAGTCTCACCTCGCACATCGCATTGTGCAGCTCGTCTATTCCCGACGGCGCGGAAATGTGCGGCAGATTATACAATCCGAATTCGGACGTAATCATTCCCGATGCAAGAATTTTTTCTATTTCAATACCATTCGATTTTTTCAGCAAAGTATCAATTGCGTCCGCAATCGCCGTCTTTAGAGCATCGTTGTTGTCTATACCAGACCGCGCACCGAGCGAAAGCTTAATTGTCTCAACGGCTCTGCCGTCTATGATAAGGCTGATTCTCGTATTTGTCGTGCCGCCGTCTATAGTAATATAATTTTTCATATTTTATATTTCACCTCGCGCCACCGCAACATAACGCTTTGCAAGCTCGGTTATACCGCCGAAATCGTTATTTTCTATCATATTTTTATCTATAATATTTCCGCCGATTCCAAAACCGCTCGCGCCCGCAGCGAGATATTCCGACATATTATTTTCGTTTATTCCTCCGACAGCCAAAAGCTTGATATTTGAAAGAGGCGCCTTGACCGCCTTTATGTATGACGCGCCCAGGCTGACCGCCGGAAAGACCTTGACAAAATCCGCACCGGCAAGGTGCGCAATTCGAATTTCGCTCGGTGTATACGAACCGGGCATCGACACAAGACCGAGTTCCTTTGTCTTTTTGATAACGTCGGGGCAAGTATCGGGCGATATTATAAACTCGCCGCCGACCGCCTTTGTCAGGGCGACCTGTTCCACGGTCAAAACCGTTCCGGCACCGATGTGCATATCGGTCTTGCCGACCTCTTTAAAGTGGCTGCAAAGCGCCTTTATGTTCTCGGCGGTAACCTCGTCCGACGGTATACCGCTTGCGCTGTAGGTAATTTCCAAAAGGCGTATTCCGCCGTCATACATTGCCTCTGCGAGGGGAATGAGTTTTTCGGACGGAACACCGCGAACTATTACAACGATTTTTTCGCGTTCAACCACTTTGATTATTTCATTTTGCACGCTAATCATCCTTATGAATTAAATTTCTGTACAGTAAAATTTTAACTTTGTACATTTAAATTTTAACACACAAAATCGGTGATGTCAATAGCGTTATTCCGCAATTTTTATACAATCGAATATTAATAAACAAATAAAAACACGGCAAATACCGATAACCGATAAATACCGCGCTGATAATAATTTGGGTTTAAGACAACCGCCGTTCGTTATTCTGTCCTCTCCGAACTCATCGATTAAAAATGCCTTTATTTGCTTTTGCTGTTTTATCTTCATCGCCGCAACACCCCGTTGAATTTCGATTTATATTGATGCCATTATAACACATAAAAATCAAAAAAAGCAATCGTTTCCGACTGCTTTTCTTTATGCGTGATTTGAATTAAAACTGTTTTTCGCCGTGAATTATTGTCGATTTTATATTGACATCGCCGTCGGCAATCACCAAATCGGCGTACTTGCCGACCTCTATCGAGCCGCGGCGCGTATCTTCACCGATAACCCTCGACGGATTCAGCGATGCCATATTTACAACCTTATAAATCGGCAAATCCGTGTTCTTTAAAAAGTTTCTGACCGCACCGTTGAGGGTCAGAATACTTCCGGCAATCGTTCCGTCTTTTAATCTGCACTCTATGCCGCGAACCGTCACGGGCTGACCGCCGAGCGTATACTCGCCGTCGGGCATTCCGCCCGCGCGCATACAATCCGTAATAAGCACAAGCTTATCACCTTTAAGCCGCTCGACTATTCCGAACAGTACAGGGCTTATATGAAACGTATCGGCAATCAGCTCACAGCTGACATTATCATTCTCTAACGCCGCCCCTATAACACCGACCGCACGGTGGCTGAACGGGGTCATCGCGTTAAACAAATGTGTGACGTGTCTTGCGCCGCTCTTAAACGCTGCGCTTGTCTGTTCATACGTTGCGTCCGTATGTCCGACGGATATGGCAATATCCGTGTTATGTGAAACATATTTTGTGAATTTTAAATCCATATCGGTCTCGGGCGCAAGCGTAACCAGCTTAATATTCTCCGCATTTTGCATAACAAAATCTATGTCGGGTGCTTTGATATACTTATCGTCCTGTGCACCCTTCTTTTTGGGATTAATAAACGGCCCCTCAACATTCGCGCCGAGAATTTTTGCGCCGTCATTTTTTTCTTTAAGCTCGCCTATCAGGTCAAGTGCCTTTTGAATGTCGCTCATCGCAACGGTCATAGTTGTCGGACAAAACGCGGTCACACCGTTTCGGGTCAGATTCCGGGCAATTTTTATCAAGCCGTCGCGGTCACCGTCCGATGTATCACACCCCATATATCCGTGAATGTGAATGTCGATAAACCCCGGCATTACATAGCTGCCTTTGGCATCAATAACCTCAGCATCGCCTATATGCAGGTTTTGACCGACCTCTTTTATATTCTCATCAAAAATAACCGTTCCGTCTTTTATAACCGAGTCAGGTCTGACGACGACTGCGTTTACTATTGCTTTCATCTCTATCTTTCCTTTTAAAATCGATTATATATACTTTTTAACTATCTCCGCCATTTGAGGAAGCTTTTTTTCTATATCGGCAACAAGCTTGAATTGTGTGCGGCATCTGTCAAGATTGTGATTTTCGCGGTGAATTTTAAAGTATGTATCACCGTTTAAATAATCCGCAAGGAAACGTATTCCGCATTCGTAAGTAAGCAACAGCGCCGACAAGGGTAAAAGCTCAATCTCGGCATCGGTCAGACAATCCGCGGTCTGTGACAAAAACCCTTTTGCGAATTGCTCAAACTTTTCGAGGTCAAACCAAATCTTATCAAGGTCTGTCTCGTCCTCGCTGCCGCTTGACGCGCCGAACCTTAATGCATCACCGAAATCAAACAGAACCGAACCCGGCATAACCGTATCGAGGTCGATAACGCAAAGTCCCTCGCCCGTTTCTTTATCAAATAAAACATTGTTAAGCTTTGTATCGTTGTGCGTAACGCGCAGGGGAACAGAACCGTCATTCATCTTATCGATAACGGCGGACGCATATTTGGCATATTCCTTTGCAAAGTCAATCTCGGCTCGAACCGAATCGGCTCTGTTTGCCGCATTGTTTGAGATTGCGTCATTTAGCTGTTCCACACGCTTTGGCGTGTTGTGAAAGTCAACGATTGTTTCATGCAGTCTGTCGGCGGAAAAATCGCTGAGCATAGACTGAAACTTTCCAAACGCCGTTCCTGCGTGATAGAGCTGAATCGGGTTCTCCACCAAGTCATAGCTCATCGAATCCTCGATAAACTTGTACATTCTGAAATAGTTGTTTTCGTCCGCCTTAAAATAACTGCATCCGCTCTTTGTAGGAATAACGGTGAGAGTCTCTCTCATCGGGTCACCGCCCGCCGCCGTAATCTTTTTTGATAGATGTTCGGTTACATTTACTATATTTTCCATTACCGATACGGGGTCTTTGAATACGTTTGTATTCAGCCTTTGCAATATAAACCGCGGCGCGGTATCACAAAGATATGTGTCGTTTATGTGCCCGTTTCCGTAAGCCTCGATGTCAGTCTTGATGTCAAATTCAGAGCATATTTCTTTAAGCGTGAATTTATCAGATGCCATTGTATAAACCTCTTTCCGTTTTTTCTTTCATAGCCGCCGCTACCGTTGCTTTGTCCTCTTTATATGTAACGCCGTACCATTTTTCGGCACATTCGAGGACTTTTATGTTATAATTATGCTTGTGAATCATATTGTCAATAACCGTCGGAATATAAAACTCGCTCTTCATCGGGTTTTCCATAGTATTCAAAAAGCCGATAAAGTCACTTTCGACATATCTGAACACCTCGGGGGTCAGACCCCACATATTCATCGAAACGATTGTATCAAGCGGAATACCGCTGTTTTTATCGAGCGCGGTGTGTTCCTCTATTCCTTTGAGGAATCCGTCCTGTACATCGCATACGCCGCGGCTTACCGTGCCGTTATCGGTAAGAGTGTTTCCGAGCTCAAAACCGACCATACACATATCGTCCGAATTTTTAAGGCTGTCACAGATAAGCTTGAATGATGAACCGCCGTAATAGTCATCGGCGTTTATCAGGGCGAACGGAGTGTCAACCTTGTCTTTTACGCAATACACTGCGTGACCCGTTCCCCACGGCTTTGTCCTGCCCTGCGGCACGGAAAAGCCGTTCGGCAGATATTCCATATCCTGAAATACATAGTCAACATCCGTCATTTTTTCGATGCGCCGCCCCGCCATTTCGCGAAAGTCCTTTTCTATGTCGCGCCGAATAATAAACACTGTTTTGTCAAAGCCTGCCTCTACCGCGTCATATACCGAAAAATCAAGTATAATTTCTCCGTTCGGCCCTACCGGGTCGATTTGTTTCAAACCGCCGTAACGGCTGCCC
>URAN01000058.1 GCA_900545865.1 uncultured Eubacteriales bacterium | reverse complement strand
CCGCCGTTATCAAGCCTTTTTTGATTTTGTTAAGGTCGATTACCACTGCTTTATATTTGCGCATTGTTGTTTATCCTCCGTATTTTGAGAAATTAAGATTGCTGCCACCCGTAATATCGGCACGACTTATCTTTAAAATTATATGAGGACAAACTCAAAAAAAGAACTCCGCACGGAGAGGTGAGAAAGTCAAATATGCAATAAAAACAGCGGCAAAACAGAGCGGTATCGCCCTGTTTTGCCGTTTTAATCATTCTTTTTGTTCATCTTTTTTGTCAGAAACAAGTATGGCGCGGCCGCTCAGACTTCGGTCACGTGCGTTTATGTCCTTTGCTTCGCGGAAAACCTCGCCGCACTTACAGGCGGCAATGAACGCAAGATTTCGTATATGGCTGCGGTTTATCCTGAACATTATCCGTCCGCAGTTCGGACAGATATAGTCGTTGCCCGAAAGATACGCCGCTTTAAGCGAATCATTGGCGGACGGAACACGATGCTTTGTCTTTTTGATAAGACCGCCGCAAGAGCATATGGCTCGAATGATATAGCCTTTCATCTCGCCGTCGGTAAATCCGATAAGCCGCTTACATTCGGAACAGATTAATGTCCTTTCGCCGTTGTCATTGATTAAATATCCGTTATGATAATGCATTTTTCTCTCCGTGTTGCTTAAAAATTATGTTTTGCAATTATATAACTCCGCAAAATCGTTCATATAAATCAGTATATCTCGCTTTCTTTCGGGTTCGGGTGCTTGATTTGTTTGACATAATCAACGATAACCTGTGCCGCACCGTCAGTATCGACCCTTTCGGTGTTGACCGAAATGTCATAGTTGTCAACGCTTCCCCAAATCCTGTTGGTATAAAAGTTATAGAAAGAGCTGCGCCGTTTATCCGTCTTTAAAATATAGTCAAGCGCGGATTTTTCTTTCATATCACAGCTTTTCATAATTCTTTCGGTTCTGAAATCAATCCCGGCGCGAACGAACACGCTTACAAGATTTTCTTCATTCCTCAAAACATAGTCCGAACAGCGGCCGACAATAACGCACGACTCCTTTTCGGCAATCGAACGAATAACCTGTGACTGAATCCTGAAAATATTGTCCGACCCCGTTACATCGCCGTATCGGCAATACGTACTGCTTCCCGATTGCAGACCCATAACAAGTGAATATAAAAGACTGTTTGTCGGTTTTTCTTCAAGTCCGTCAAAGAGATGCTCGGACAGACCGCTCTCTTTTGCGGCAATGGCGATAAGCTCTTTGTCATAAAAACCTATATTCAAAAGCTTTGCCACCTTTTCGGCAACCTCGTGACCGCCCGAACCGAATTGACGTGCAAATGTTAAGATGATTTTGTCGCTCATTTTTTCGACCTCCCGTTAAATGCTTTTATATATTTTAACACGTTTTCGCCGAAAATGAAATACCCAAAACCAAATTTTTTTAAATTTCGGCATAGAAATTTTTTATGCTTTTTTATACAAATTTACTATACTGACACCTGTGTAATAATGCTTTAAGATGTCGCGGTACTTCATTCCGCGACCTGCGAGGACATTCGCCCCGTTTTGGCTCATACCGACGCCGTGACCATAGCCTTTAACCCTGAACGTAACTTTGGCGCCGGAATCGGGAACGGTGCATTCATCGACTTTTTTGTCGTTGAGTTCAATACTGAAATTCGCGCTTTTAAGCCCGAGTATTTCGCGGATTTGAGTGCCTTTAAAGACGGTGTTCCCGATTTTTATTTCGCGAACGCTGCCGCCGTCCGTACGCGATATTTCCGAAATAAACATATCCGAATCCGTTCCGCTGAAATCGGATTTTGAGGCGTGCAGCCTGTCGCACAGTGATTTGACCGTGAATGTGCTCATCGATTCAAAGCCGTCGGATGACGAATCTTCGCGGCTGTCAACCGAACGCAGATAAGGCAGAGCCCCTCCCCACACATCTTCAACATTCTCTGTCCTGCCGCTGCTCATCGCATAAAAAAATGCCTTGACAACCTCGCCGTCATACGTCATATATTCGCCTTCGGTTCGTTTTGCCGCCGCCTTGATTTTGGCTTCGTAATCATCGGCGTATCGCACATCCCACTGTGCTTTGGCGGCGGATAAATCCCTCCACGCCTTGCAATGATTCGGATTGGTGCATATCATTGCGCCGTTGTGTTCGGGTGCGGTCTGACCTTTAAAATATGCTTCTGCCTTGCTCAAAATATAACTTCGTGCCGCAACCGCCTGGGCGCAGAGCGCTTCGGAATTATAGGTCGGCGGCATCTCGCCGGCAAGTACGCCCTCAATGTATTCCTCAAAATTGCGGTTCTCGACCTTGCCGCTGTCGGTCATATATACGCTGATTGTAAAGGGGTTGTCAAAACTTCCGGCTTGTATCGCGCCGCTTTGGGCGCTTTCCGTCCGTTCCGAACTGTGTTCATACAATGTCGAGATTCCCGAAATGCCTATCGGTATGGCAAACGCCGCCATTACAAGCAGAATAAAAATTGTTGCTGTTTTTTTCATAACTATCACCTTGTCCGATTTTTTGTTATATTAAATATATGAATAAAGTTTGTGAATATGCTTAAAATCATTGCGTATTCGCGTGCGAAAAAAATTTTTTGAAAATTTTTCAAAAAAGTGCAACGTTTTCGAATCCCGAATTGTCTTATAAGTGAAAGCTCTTTAAAACAAAAAATTTTGACGAAATACAAAAAAAGAAGTCGAATATGCGTTTAAAGTTACGCAGTATATGCCGAAAGCAAGCAAAATACGGTTGATAAAAACGGCGGTTCGCGAGACGCGGCGGACGATAAAGTCAAATATTAATTAAAAAATAATATTAATTTAACAAAAAAGCGTTGAATTTTATTGTAATATGGAATATAATTAAGCTATATAACACTCTGAACAGAAAATTTTATATCTGTCAGTCGTGAAAGGAGTTTTTATATGATATGCAATAAATGCGGAGCGCAAAACAGTGACGGTTCTAAGTTCTGTTTGAAATGCGGCGAGATTCTCAATGTTCAGCCGCAGGCACAGCCAAAACCCCAACAACCGCAGCAGCAGGCACAACCGCCGCAGCAGGCACAACAGCCGCAACAGCCACAACAGCCGCAACAGGCACAACAGCCGCAACAGGCACAACAAAATCCCAACGGACAGCAACAGTATAATCAACAACAGTACACTCAACAGCCGTACGGTCAGCCGTACATTCCACAAGTTCCGTACCGTGACCCTTATGACCACACATCGGAATTTGACTCGGTCGAGATTTCAAACAACAAGATATTTGCTATGCTGCCGTATCTTTTGGGTTGGATTGGCGTAATTGTTGCCCTTTTGGCGTGTGGGAAGAAGGATAATTCAAAGATGGGATATATTGATTTTCACGTTCGCCAGGCACTTAAAATAACCGTGGTAAGCACCCTTGTCGGAATCATCACATTATTGTTATGCTGGACAATTATTTTTGCTATTGCGGGCGGAATTTGTATGCTGATATTGTTCGTTATAAGAATTATCGGATTTTTCTCAGTATGCAGCGGAAACGCAAAAGAGCTTCCTATCGTAAGAAGTCTCGGATTTTTAAAATAATATTCGTATACACAAAAACAGAGCGGTTGCCGCTCTGTTTTTATGTTATTTTGAATTGAACAGTTTTTTAAAGGCGCTGACGTTTATTTCGGTATAATCACCGATTACATCCGATACTCCGTCTTGTGACATAAGCACTTCCCTTGAATTCGATGATGCAACCGCAATTATCTTGCCTGCCCCGGCGCGGTGCGCCGCTTGGATTCCCGAAAGACTGTCCTCAAACACAACTGCCTTTTCGGGGGGAATATCAAGCTTTTGCATTGCCGCAATATAAATATCGGGTTCGGGCTTTCCTTTAATCGTTCCGTTGTCGTATGTAACGGATTTAGTATCAAACCATTTGCCGATACTCATTTTATCAAAATAAAAATCAATATTGCTGAGCGGTGACGATGTTGCAATCGATACGGAAATATTCGCCGCTTTAAGATTGTCAAGAAAATCGGCGGCACCCGGTGCGAGGTGAAACGTCTTAGGGTCGTCAACACAAAGGCGGCGATAAACCGCTTCTTTTTCTTCGCCCATTTTTTCGGTCTCGGCATCGGTCGGCATACGCTTTAAAAGATATTTTAAGATATATTGGTTGCTGCGCCCCATTATTGCGGCGTTTTCTTCGTCTTTTAAAGGTCTGCCGATTATTTGTTCGGCATAGCTCTTCCACGCCTCGATATGCTTTTCGGTATCAAAAAATAAAGTGCCGTTAAAATCAAAAATTACTGCCTCATACATAAAAAGTCACCTCATTGGTATTATTTTTGCCCGATAACAAGCAAATACGGCACAGAAACTGTGCCGTATAAATGTAAAATTCTTATTGTTCGGTAATGCCGTAACGCTTTCTGAATTTGTCAACTCTGCCGCCTGTATCAACAAGCTTTTGCTTACCTGTGTAGAAAGGATGGCAAGCCGAGCAAATTTCGATACGAATATCTTCTTTTGTCGAACCTGTTTCAATTACGTTTCCGCAAGCACACTTAATTGTGGTCTGCTTGTAATCAGGATGAATTCCTTGTTTCATATGTCATTTCACCTCTTTATATATTATATCTGTCTTTAACAATTTAAAGTTTTGTTTTCACAAGTATTAAAGATTATAACATAACTGCAACAAAATTGCAAGCATTTTTTCGGAAAAAACTTAAATTTTTCCGAAAAATCGGAATTAGTCACCGAGACACATACCGATTGAACGTGCGGTTTTAATCCAATAACTTGATTCTTCAACGGATTTATTCTGTCCGATAACGTTCTCGAGAGAGTCATAGCTAAGCTTTGAACCGTCAAGAATAACCATATTTCCGAACTTGCCCTGCATCAAAAGCTCAACCGCGAACGAGCCGTAACGTGTAGACAAAATTCTGTCGTTGGCTGTCGGTGTGCCGCCGCGCTGAACGTGACCGAGTATGGTTGCGCGAGCCTCGAGACCTACCAATTCTTCGAGCTGACTTGCAACAACGTTGCCTATGCCGCCGAGACGAATCGGGTCGGGGCTGTTTTCAACAACCTTTGATACAACAACGTCACCGCCGAGAGGTTTTGCGCCCTCTGATACAACAACCAATGCAAAATCCTTGCCTCTTGCGCGGTTAGCCTTGATTGCTTCGGCAACTTTATTAATGTCATACGGAACCTCGGGGATAAGAGCCGCGTCACAGCCGCCGGCAATAGCGGATGCAATACCGATAAATCCGGCATAACGACCCATAGCCTCAATAACCATAATTCTGCTGTGTGATTCAGCGGTTGTTCTGAGTCTGTCGATAGATTCGGTTGCAACGGAAACAGCGGTATCAAAACCGAATGTTGTGTCCGTTGATGCCAAATCGTTGTCTATTGTCTTGGGAACGCCGATAACCTTAACGCCCTTGCGCGAGAAATCTCTTCCGCTTGTAAGAGTGCCGTCACCGCCGATTACTATCAATGCGTCAATACCTGCGTCTTTAAGATTCTTAACGCCGACATCGGATACGTCACCGTGTTGTTCGTTTCCGTTCTCATCCGTATAGGTATAATCAAACAGGTTATCCTTGTTTGAGCTGTAGAGCATTGTGCCGCCCTTTGAAATAATACCCGATACATCGGATAATTTAAGGGGAACAAACTCATCGCCGCCGAGATAAAGTCCGCGATAGCCGTGTTTTATTCCCACAACCTCAAGGCCGTACTTTAAAATAGCGGTTTTTGTCAGAGCGCGGATAACCGCGTTCAATCCGGGACAGTCACCGCCGCCCGTCATAACACCTATTTTTTTAATTTCACTCATAATTAATATACCTCCTGTTAAAGCGGAATGAACCGCGCTGAAATTACGTTGTACAGTTGATAGTTTTAAATCAAGGCGGAGCATACGCCGCAAATCTGACCGGCGATATAAGACGCATATCGCACGCTTTAAACAAATTTATACTGTTAATATACCCCATTGTTTTAAAGACTATCAAATATAATTCTATCATATTTTGGAAGGTAATGCAAGAATTTTTTTTAAAAAATCCGTTTTTTGTCGGTTTAATCGAGGATTCTGTCGGATTGCACAATTTGGAATTTTTGAAAAACTTGTCGATAGGTGAATTTGAGTAAAAAAATATTGATATTTGATATAAATAAACTTGCATATCGATGTTTTGAAACAAAAATTATATTTTAATATAAAATTATAAGAAAAAACTTGCTTTATTTACAATAATGTTATATAATTTAAGACAGAAGATATGAAAGGACTTGTAACAATATTATGGAAAAAGAAATGATAATACAAAAAATGAGTGACGCAGGACTTGTTGCGGTTGTCCGCGCCGAGAATGCCGATGAGGCAATAAAAATAAGCGACGCTTGTTTGGACGGTGGATGTCCGTCAATCGAACTGACTTTTACCGTCCCGGGGGCGCACAAGGTTATCGAGGCTCTTGCGGCAAAATACCCGAACGGTGAAATGCTGCTCGGCGCAGGAACGGTTCTCGACAGCGAAACGGCGAGAATTGCTATCCTGTCGGGCGCGGCATATATAGTAAGCCCGTCATTCAACCTCGAAACGGCTAAACTTTGCAACCGTTATCGTGTACCGTACATTCCGGGTTGTATGACAATAAACGAGGTAATAACCGCAATGGAGGCAGGCGCGGATATAATCAAGATATTCCCCGCGGATTTGTTCGGACCCAAAATAATTAAAGATATAAAAGGTCCTCTGCCACAGGCAAAGATGATGCCGACGGGCGGCGTTGACGTTGATAATGTCGGCGAGTGGATAAAGGCGGGCGCGGTTGCGGTCGGCGCAGGTTCATCGCTTACCAAGGGCGCAAAAACGGGCGATTACAAGGCGATAACCGAAACCGCGAAGAAGTTCATAGACGGAATCCGCGCGGCGAGACAGGCGTAAACGTAAAAAATGAAAAAATATATAACACACAGCGAGAATGAAACACGAATGCTCGGCAAGCGTCTTGCCGAGAGTTTTTCGCCGGGGAGCGTTATTGCGCTCTGTGGTGATTTGGGATGCGGAAAGACAGCCTTTGTCAGGGGCGTTGCTGATTATTTTGGCTGCGGAGACGTGGTGACAAGTCCAACCTTTACACTTGTGAATCAATACGACGGGAATCTGACGGTCTATCACTTTGACGTTTATCGTCTTGAAAACCCGTCCGTTGACGAATGTGACTGGATGGACGATTACCTTTTCGGTGACGGAATTTGTCTTATCGAGTGGGCGGACAATATCAAACGTGTCTTGCCCGATACGACGGTCAGAATAGAATTTGAAAAAAATCCGAACGATGAGAACGAAAGGATTATAACGATATAAAATGAATATACTTGCGATAGATACCTGTTGTTCAGCGGCGACCGCGGCGGTGCTGACAGATGACCGCCTGGCGGCCGAGATTGTACAGAACAACAAAAAAACTCATTCACAAAACATAATGCCGATGATTGATTTTATGATGTCACAAGCGGAAATGTCAATCGGCGATATTGACTGTTTTGCCGCCGCGGTCGGTCCGGGGTCGTTCACCGGTGTAAGGATAGGCGTTGCCACCGTAAAGGCGTTGGCGCATGCCTTCGGCAAGCCGTGTGCGGCTGTGTCGGCTCTGCACGCTATGGCGTATAACGTTGCCGATTTCGGCGGAATAATCTGTCCAATATTTGACGCACGCCGCGGTCAGGTTTATAACGCACTGTTCGGCGGCAGGGGCGCGGAGCGTTTGACTCCCGACCGTGCAATTTCGGCGAAGGAGCTTTGCGATGAGCTTGACGAGAGGGTCAGGTCCGCCGAAAGTTCGCCCGAGATTATATTTCTCGGTGACGGCCTGCCCGTTTTTGCGGATATGTTCAACGAACGTTTCGGCAAGAGAGCGGTATTCGCAAAGAGGAGTCTCAGAATGAACCTTGCCGCATCGGTTGCCGAGATAGGTTATGAAAAGCTCTTGCTCGGCGATGTGTGCGGCTATGCCGAACTTAAGCCTATGTATTTGCGGCTTTCGCAAGCGGAACGCGAAAAGACGGAACGCGAAAAATTAAATCGGGAGAGTAATATTAATGAAAAATAACAAAATTTCACGTATATTCGAACACGAAACATATCGGTTCGGAAGCACGGTAAAATCAATATTTAAGGTCGGAGCGGCAGTGCTGATTTCGGCATCGATGATGATGTCGTCAATAAGCGGCCTTGCCGTAAACTCAAATGATGCCGACAGCCAAAGCGCACAGACAACGCAATCGTCCGATAACTCAGACAGCTCAAACAATTCGGATAATTCGCAAAAAACAACCCAAAAACAGTCGAATCCCGACAGAAAGCAGGGCGAAAAACCTGCGCTCGGCGATGGTGAAACGGGCATCCTTATCGATTCGGCATCGGGAAGGGTTCTTTTTGAAAAGGACAGCACAAAGCGAATGTACCCGGCAAGCACAACAAAGGTTATGACTGCTTTGCTGACGATAGAGGCGATTGAGCGCGGCGAAATTTCGCTCGATACTCAAATTGAGGTTACGGCGGAAATGCTAAAAGATTCAGACCCCGACGGCAGCAATATGGCACTTAAAGAGGGTGAAATTTTGAGTGTTGACGCATTGCTTAAAGGACTCATGATTCCGTCGGGCAATGACGCGGCGTGCGCCCTTGCCGATTATATCGGCAAGAGTATTCCCGAATTTGCCGATATGATGAACCGCCGTGCGGCGGAACTCGGCTGTACGGACACTCATTTTGCCAACCCGAGCGGTCTGCACGATGATGACCATTATACAACTGCGGCGGATATGGCAAAGATAGCAAGGGCGGCAATGTCGCTCGATAAATTCCGCAATATTGCCGATATTGCACATATTAAAATTCCGCCGACAAACAAAACGGAAAAAGAGCGCTATTACATAAACACAAACGGACTTTTGTCAACAATGCGTTATACAAATTTTTATTATAAAGGTGCGAACGGAATAAAGACCGGTCATACGAGCAAGGCGGGGAATTGTCTTGTTTCATCGGCAAAACGTGACGGTCTTGAATTTATCGGCGTAATATTCGGAGGAAAGGATGTTGCCGATTCGCATAAGGACAGTATCGAGATGCTCGATTGGGGATTTGAAACGTTTAATAATATGCGCGCGCTCGGCAAGGATGATATGCCGTGTGAAATACGCGTTAAGCTCGGCAAGTCAACGGATTCGCTCACGTTGTCGGTTGTCGAATCGGTAAACGTGGTTGTTCCGAAAGGAACAACCGCCGACAATCTTGAAATACGCCCGAACATTCCCGAGTCGGTATCCGCGCCGATTTCGGCAGGTACGCAAATCGGAACGGTGTCGGTTTTGCTCGGCGGTGAGGAAATAGGAAGCGGTATTCTTGTTGCGAACCGTGACGTTGAGCGCAGCTTTTTCTGGCCTGTTATGGCGGCGGCGGACGCTCTTTGGAGCAATATAATCACGCGATCTATTATTATTCTGCTTGGGATAGGGGTTCTTGCGTTCATACTTATGTTTATAAGAGGAATGTACGTAAATATAAAGCGCAGCAAGCATAAACGCCGCAGAAGAAGACCGTAATTTTAAGATAAAAATTTATTCAAAAAAATTTTTCTTGAAAAATGGCGTGTTATGTGATATACTACTTAGAGTAACAGCCGAATAATTCACGATGAAAGCGCGTATGCCGCTTTGCATTTTGATATATTGCTCGAAATTTGTTTGAGATACCTCGGGCAATGCGAGAGTGTATGCAATATATATTGTGATTAATCGGTGTAACTTTAAAAGAAACAGAAAATCAACGATAAAATTTTTGAAAGGAATTAAGCTTATGCGCAATACTGCATCATCCGATGATATACAATCGGGTATTTCTGACTCGGATAAATCTGTAAAAACTCCGCTCGGCAAAAAAATTCTTGCCACGTTCGGAATATTATTTATCGCGATAGGGGTTTTTCTGGCGGCATTCGGGCTTTCGTACCGACTGATAATGCTTCCGAAAACGACGACTGTTCCAAAGGACAATGCCGAGGCGGAGATAATCCGTCTCAATACACAGATAAATCAGCTTGAAACCGAGAACAGAAAGCTTAAAGAAGAGAATGAAATTTTAAAGGGCGGCTCGGCATCATCGAACGACTCAACATCGGGTTCGTCGGGCTCAAACTCAACGAAGTCGGGTTCAAGCTCAACGAATTCGTCAAAGAACTCATCAAGTTCGGGTTCATCGTCGAGTTCGTCAAGCTCGGGAACATCGTCATCAACGAAATCCTCGGGTTCGTCAAGTTCATCGAAATCCTCGGGTTCGTCAAGCTCATCGAAATCTTCGGGCTCATCAAGCTCATCAAGCTCATCAAGCTCATCGGGTTCAACAAGTTCGTCGGGTTCATCGAGTTCATCAAACCGCAATTAATTTTCCGCACGATTGATATTCGGCTTGCGGAATTAATCGCCTTTGTTTTGTTCGTCCGCAACGGAACGAGGGTAAAATAACTAAATTAAGATGTCCCCCGCCTTTATAAGCGCCGGGTTCCACTTAATTTTTTTCAGTGATGGGATACAATCCCTCACTGAAAAGGTTGAATGACGGGACTTTTAGTCCCTTATTAAATTGCGGACAGAAAGGCAAAGAAAACTTATGGAAAACCTAAAACCAAAATACAAAAGAATAATGCTTAAAATAAGCGGCGAGGCTCTTGCCGGTGAAAAGGGGTTCGGCCTTGACCAGCCGACAATCAACAAGATTGCCGCAAAGATAAAAGAATGCTATGACTTGGGCGTTGAAATTTCTATCGTTATCGGCGGCGGCAACTTTTGGAGAGGGCGCAACGGCGAAGAGATGGACAGAACGCGTGCCGACCATATGGGAATGCTTGCAACGGTAATCAATTCGCTTGCCATGCTTGACGCGCTTGAACATCTCGGTGTTGAGTGCCGCGTACAGACGGCAATCGAAATGCGCCAGATAGCAGAGCCGTATATCAGGCTCAAAGCCGCGTCACATCTCAAAAAAGGCAGGGTTGTAATATTTGCCTGCGGCAGCGGTAATCCGTTCTTTTCGACCGATACGGCGGCGGCTCTGCGTGCGGCGGAGATTGACGCAGAAGTTATATTGCTTGCCAAAAAGGTTGACGGCGTATATGACAGCGACCCCCACGTTAATCCCAATGCCAAAAAGTTTAAAACCCTGTCATTCCTTGACGTATTGAACAAGGGTCTCGGCGTTATGGATTCAACGGCGACATCGCTTTGTATGGACAACAATATTCCGCTTATTGTTTTCGGCCTTGACGACCCCGAAAACATAAAGAGAGCCGTTCTCGGTGAGGACATCGGAACAATTGTTTCCAAATAAAATACGCAAATAATTAATTTACGAAAACAACGTCTGTCCGACAATTCCACGGACGGACAGACGAATATATAACAGTGGAAAGAAAGGCTTGGTATTTCCTTATGAAGAACACAGAAAATAAAATGACAAAAGCAATAGCGGCACTTGAAAACGACTTTGCGTCAATCCGCGCAGGTCGCGCAAACCCGGCAATACTCGATAAAATTACGGTTGAGTATTACGGAGCGGCAACCCCTCTTGCACAGGTAGGAACAATTTCCGTTCCCGAGGCACGGACTTTGCTTATCCAGCCGTGGGATGTAAGCGTGCTTAAAGAAATCGAAAAAGCAATCCTTGCATCGGACATCGGTATCAATCCCAATAATGACGGCAAGGTTATTCGCCTTAACTTCCCTCCGCTGACCGAGGAGCGCAGAAAGGAACTTAACAAGAGCGTTTCAAAGCGCGGTGAGGAGGCAAAGGTTGCGATTAGAAATCTGCGCCGTGACGCGATTGACGGATTTAAAAAACAAAAGAAGAACAACGAAATCACCGAGGATGATTTAAAGGACCTCGAGGAAAAGATTCAAAAAATGACCGACCGCTTCGTTAAACAGATTGACGAGCTTACGGCGGCAAAGGAAAAAGAAATCCTTGAGGTATAATTTCATTATACCTGATTTAAATTGATGTTCGGGGACAAAAAATATGTTTTTTAAGAAAAAAAAAGCCGCGCAAAGCGGCGAGCTTGATATGTCAAACATTCCGAAACATATCGGAATAATAATGGACGGCAACGGCAGGTGGGCAGCGGCACGCGGCTTGCCGCGCAGCGCGGGGCATCGCAAGGGTGCCGAGATTCTCGAGGGTCTTGCCGTGTACTGCGGCAAGATAGGGATTGAGGTTATCACGGCTTATGCCTTTTCGACCGAGAACTGGTCTCGCCCGAAAGACGAGGTTGATTATCTTATGAACCTCTTGTATGATTATCTGTCGGATGCCGACCGCCGCTTTAAGCGCAACAATATTCGGTTCATCGTGAGCGGTGATATGTCGGCGTTTGACGAGCGGCTGCAAGGCGCAATCAAAAATGCCGTTGAAATAACCAAAAACGGAACGGCGGTTTGTATCAACCTTGCGCTGAATTATGGAGGCCGCGATGAAATAGTCCGCGCCGCGCGTGCGGCGGCAGAGGATGCCGCGAACGGAAAAATCAAACCGTGTGATATAGACGAAAAAGTTTTTTCGTCATATCTCGATACGGCAGGGCTGCCCGAGGTCGATTTTATTTTGCGGCCGGGCGGCGAACACCGATTATCGAATTTCTTGCTGTGGCAGGCGGCGTATTCCGAATTTATATTTTCGGATGTATATTGGCCGGATTTTACCGAACGGGATTTGGATTCGGCTTTGCTTGAATATCAGCATAAAACCAGACGTTTCGGCGGAGTATAATATCTTTTCGGGTATGATTTTTGCCTATGTCTGTATGAAAGGAACCTGACCTATGGATTCTTCACTAAAAAAAAGACTGATTACCGCGATATGCGGCGTACCGCTTTTGATAATAGTATTGCTGTCTCCGCTGTGGGTTGTCACTGCGGCAGTGATTGCGGTTTCGCTTATAGGATTATATGAATACTTTCGGGCGGTCGGACTGACCTCACATCCGTATATGTGCATTTTCGGATATATCGGTTCGGTAATAATCGCGCTCGGCGCGAATTTTTCCGCATCCGCATCACTTTTGGTGATGTATCTGTATGTGATTATACTCTTTCTCTTTATGATTTTCAATAAAGAGTCGGTAAGCCTGATACATATTGCGCTTTTGGCGTTCGGATTGATTTATATACCGTACTTTTTGTCAAATATAATATATATCCGTATGACCGAACACGGAAAGGTATTCATATGGCTTGTGTTTATCGGTGCGTATATGTCCGATACGGCGGCGTATTTTTCCGGCAGGTTCTTAGGCAGGAACAAGCTTTGTCCGACGGTCAGCCCCAATAAGACGATTGAGGGTGCGATTGGCGGCGTGATAGGTGACGGCATCGCATTCGTTATATTTGCGCTTGCGATGAATGCGTTTTGCGGAGAGTTTAGTGACGAGAGTATAAATGTTTGGCTTATGTTTCCGCTGGGTGCGGTGACATCGATAATATCACAGATAGGTGACCTTGTTGCGTCATCCATAAAGCGTCAGTTCAATATAAAGGATTTCGGAAAGATTCTGCCGGGTCACGGAGGAATACTCGACAGATTCGACAGTATAATTACCGTTGCACCTTTTATTTATCTTATGCTTTCGTGTATGTCAATAATGAAATAATTATGAGATTTTAAAGACGGTTCGGATTCGAGCCGTCTTTTTGAATACAAAATATTTATAAAATTATGATTATGATAAAAAAATACAACCGCTAAAATACAATTATACAATACCAAATGAGGTTTAAGCGGTATAATATATGCGGATTATATTATTGATTTAAGGTGCACGAACAAACGAGTATAAAAATATACCGAATTTAAATTTGTGAATTTCGGTAATTGGTTGAGCTTTTTAGTATTTTATTTCGTAATATGGTTGACATCGGGTTATACAAGTGCTATAATTAATAAAAATTTGCATAAACGGAGACTATTATGGATAACAAAAAAGAAATATTGGTAATATTTAAAACACATTTGGACATCGGATTTACCGATTACGCCGAAACGGTAAAAGATAAATACATAAATCAATTTATCCCGAACGCGATACGCGTGGGAAATGAGCTTAAAAATACAGAAACGCCGTTTGTGTGGACAACCGGGTCGTGGCTGATATGGGAAGCGTTGAAACAGGATAAGGACGGCAGCGTGGCAAAGGCAATAGAGGACGGCATTATATGCTGGCACGGGTTGCCCTGTACAACGCATACCGAGCTTATGAACGCAAAAATGTTTGAGTATGGTCTTTCGCTGTCGCAAAAGCTTGACGCGAGGTTTAACAAACATACAATAGCGGCAAAGATGACGGATGTTCCGGGCCATACAATCGCGATGATTCCGTATCTGAAAAAGGCGGGAATCGAATTTTTGCATATCGGCGTGAATACCGCAACGCCTCTGCCGCCCGTTCCGCCCGTATTCAAATGGAAATTCGGCGATGATGAGATAACGGTTATGTATCAGACAGGTTACGGACTGCCGATGGAATTTGACGATTTTGTGATATATTTCGCACATACCGAGGATAATTGCGGACCGCAGTCGGGCGACGAAATCATAAAGTTATATGACAAAATCAAAAAAGAATATCCGAACAGCGTTATAAAAGCGGCAACCCTCAACGATGCGGCGATGAGGGTAAGAGAGCTGAAAAATTTGCCGATTGTCGATAAAGAAATCGGTGATACATGGATTCACGGTGTGGGTACAGACCCCAAAAAAGTCGGAATGTATAAAGAGGTTTTAAGATATATTGATGATAACAACATCGATACGGAGAAGACAGACCTATCGGATAATTTGCTGCTTGTTCCCGAACATACATGGGGTATGAACACAAATGTTTATTTCAAAGTTTATAAAGATTATGAACTTGACGAGTTTGCGGCATATGAGAACGACCCCGATAAATTAAAGGTGGAAAAGTCGTGGCAGGAACAGCGCGATTTTGTTACGGCAGGCGCAAAAGCGCTGAATTATGATATAAAATATGAGGTGAGAGAACCGAGCCTTGACGGATTCGGCGAAACGGAATCGGAGGATGCGGAATTTGAAATAAGCTGGGAACTGTTTGACACAGACGATTATTTGAGGTATATGAAGGTTTACCTTCAATTCACGCCGCAGAACATCGGCTGGGCGTGTGCCGATTATATGAAGCTCGGACTTCCGCTGTATAAGGGCGGAGTGTATACCGCAAAGGTCTTGAATACATATACAAACGGTCGGACAATCCTTTATCGGTTGGGCTTTGACGGCGAACTGTCCGAGAGATACGGGTTGCCGTATTTTTGGGTTGAAAAGACCGATAACCGCTATGAGATAAAATGGTTCAATAAGGGCAAGCTCAGACTTCCGCACGCAATATGGCTCAAATTCAAGGGCTTTGACGAAAAGTGGGAGATTGATAAGCTGAATCATTGGATTAAGGCAGAGGATGTAATAGGAAGTCCTCTGATTTGTGCCACCGATTACGGCGTTCGCAACGGCGAATATGAGATAGAAAGCCGCGATGCGGCGCTTGTTGCACCCTTCGGCCGAAGGCTATATGACTATGATATAAACCCGAGCGGACAGGATTTGTATTTTAATCTTTATAATAATGTATGGAACACAAACTTTCCGATGTGGTACGGCGATGATACAAAATTTGAGTTTATAATCAAAAAGAGATAACATAAATTATATCTGCGAAATAACAAGCCGCCGGGCGGCTTGTTATTTCGTCCGAATGATTTTAAGCGGTATTTTACATAATGCGCGGACAATAAACACGGGCTGAGCCGATTTATCTCAAATTTTTTGAGAAAAACGAGATTTTTTGAAAAAAACGCTTGACAAATATTTGATTATGTGGTATTATATTTGTTGTGTTCGTTCAAAGAACACTTTTTAAAACTTAATTTGGCGGTATAGCTCAGTTGGCTAGAGCATGCGGTTCATACCCGCAGTGTCACTGGTTCGAATCCGGTTACCGCTACCAGGCTCCTTGGTCAAGTGGTTAAGACTCCGCCCTCTCACGGCGGCTACAAGGGTTCGAATCCCTTAGGAGTCACCAAAAACGACAAGCACGAAATTGCTTGTCGTTTTTACTTATTCACGGTTCCTTCGAATCTTGTGCGCAGATTTTGGAAAATGCTTGTCGTTTTTATTCGCTCGGTGTTTGATTTATTGCTGCGCGCGTTCCGTCTTCCGGTATCTGTTCGGCGATATGCCGTATACCTCTTTGAATTTGCACCTGAAATAGCTTTCGTTTTCATAACCGGTAAGTTTAATGATTTCCGAGATATTCATATCTGTTTCGCCCAAAAGCTTTGCGCAAAACTTAATTTTTAAAACCCTTACATATTCGTTGAAATTCTTTCCCGTGTGCTTTTTGACCGCGCTTCTTGCCGCGCCGCAAGAACATTTCATATGTTCGGCAAAGTCCTTTAACCTTGTATCGGTCAGGTTATTCATTATATATTCGTCCAAAGCTTTTAAAAACACATCATTGTCGGGCGCGATTATGTTTTCTTCCATTTCGCCGAGCCTTGAATAAACCTCATCGGCATACGGAATTGACGGCGAAGCGCCGTTGCGTGATACGGTTATCGCCGAAGCGGCAGAGGCGGTCTTGAGTATTTCACCAATCGGCATTTCGTTATACAGCCCTGCAACAAAATATCCCATAAATGTGTCGCCTGCGGCGGTTGTGTCAACCGCTTGGGCTTTAAATGAAGGCTGATAAATATAATTTTCCGAATCTTTATAGACCGAGCCTTTTACTCCCTTGGTCAAAACGATTTTAAGATTTGGGTAATTTTCCGCCGCAATCAAAAGCGATGCGTCCGCGTTCGCCGATGCAAAAAACGACTTTATTTCAATTTCGTTCAAAACAAGATATGAAATCATATTCATATCTATCTCAAAAAGATTGGCATTGATGGGCGAGGGGTTTAATATGATTGTCATTTCCTTTTTGTATGCCTGTTCGATGATATAGACGGGATTGCTGATTTCGTTTTGCAGGATAAGAATATCGCCTTTTGAAAACAAAGCCAAAGTGCGGTCGATATAATCCTTGTCAATCATATCATTTGTACCGGGATAGACAAAAATCGAGTTTTCCGCCGAGCTTGAAACCTGAATGATTGCATGACCGTTTTTGGCGTCTCTGCGCATAATAAGAGAGGTGTCAACACCGCTTTTGTTCATAATATCGATAAGCATATCGCCGTCCGAGCCGACACAGGCGGCGTGATAGATTTTTGCGCCTGCTTTTGCGGCGGCAACGGATTGATTAAGCCCTTTTCCCCCGGGGAAAATCCGCATATCAAAGCTCCGCTCCGTTTCGCCCTCGGCGACAATATGGTCAAGGCTGTAAACATAGTCGAGATTACACGACCCGATATTTAATACTTTCATAATTATAACCATTCCTTTCACTCTTTCTTAAATTATAACATATGTTTTTTAAAAAATACAGACCCATTTTAATCAAAAAACAGTCCATTTGTTTAATTTGCGGCTTTTATGTCGGTAAGATACGCGTTTGATGTCTGTAGAACGGCAATTTTGCTGTGCGTGGCGACAGAATTGCGGATAACCGCATAATTCGATGAACATATTACGGGACGTCGAGGACGCCGTCCCCTACAACCAAACATTACGTATGTCACAACTCGGTAGGGGATGGCTCTCGTCTGCCGACTCGGTCAAATTGCAAAACGATTGCCACCGGCAATCTGCGACCCCGACATCCAGTGCATACGTATGTTTTTTGTGCGCCGGTCTTAGGATTGGCGCATTTTTTAATGGCTCTTTGTCAATTTTGTTTTTCATAAAGAATTGACAAAACAGAGAAATGATAAGAGGCAGAGTCCCTTGCCGAACAAATAAAAACGGAATACCGATTTTCGGTATTCCGTTTGTTTGACTTTAGTTTTAAGTTAGATATTAGTCGGATGTATAAGGCATAAGCGCAATCTGTCTTGCACGCTTTACGGCAACAGTCAACTGACGCTGGTGCTTTGCACAACAACCGCTGATTCTTCTCGGAAGAATCTTGGCACGCTCTGTTACATATCTTCTGAGCTTTGCAACGTCCTTATAATCGATATAATCTACTTTATCAACGCAAAAAGCACAAACCTTTCTCTTGGATCTCTTTACGCGGGGTCTTTCAACTCTTTTTTCTTCAGCCATTTGTTACGCCTCCTTTTAAACGGCAATATGCCAAATTAATTAAAACGGAAGATCGTCGTCTGTATCGAGCAGAGGTGAAAAATCGTCCTCTGTTTAGATTCAGATTATCCGCTATTCCAATCGTATTGAGATTCACAACCCAGGCTATTCT
>URAN01000057.1 GCA_900545865.1 uncultured Eubacteriales bacterium | reverse complement strand
GCTTTGCTTGCTCGAATTTTATCGTGATAAAATTCGAGCAAGCAAAGCGAGCGTTGACGAGGGGGCGGCGATATAATAAATATATTTTATATTTTTGATACGTACATCAATAACATATGAAAAATAACTATATTAATATATAACATAAAAATAAAAAATAAATTATTGAGAGGAAACTTTATGAAACTTGCAAGTATTTTTACGGATAATATGATTTTTCGGAGAAATGAGGACATCCGAATATTCGGAACGTGCCGAAAAGGCGAAAAAATTTCGGCACAAATAGGCGAAAGCCGCGCCGAGATTGTGGCAAAGGATGAAAAATTTTTGATTACGCTCGGCGCGGTCGGGGTCGGCAGGAATTATACCCTGACCGTTACGGGCGATAACGAGGTTGTAATAAACAATGTCGGTATCGGCGAGGTCTTTATCGCGGCAGGGCAATCGAATATGGAAATGCCGCTTTCGGTAACAAATGATTGTATGACCGAACTTAAAACCGCGGAAAAATACGATATACGCTTTTTCACCGTTCCGCGGCGGCCGATGCCGGGTTATGATACGATAGGCTGGGCGTTTAAAGAGGTTGAATGTGTCGACAAGCCGTGGCGAAACGCCGATTTTGACAACGGCTTGGATTTGTCGGCTGTCGGTTTTCATTTTGCAAAAAGGCTTGCCGAAAACATTGATGTTCCGATTGGAATCATCGAGTGTAACTGGGGCGGAACGAGTGTTTTTCAATGGCTTGACGAAAACGAAATGTTAAACGCGGACGACAGCATTTGTGATGTAAAAGAGCTTATAAACATAAAAAACGCCAACAAAACGGAGGAGTATTATCAAAAGGCGGTCGAGTATGAAAAAGTGAGAGAGAAACTCTGTCGAATAACCCCCGACGGCGGCACGGTGGGTTTTCCCGAAATCAAGGGTGTGACGGACAGGACAAATCCGTATAACCCGAGCGCATACGGTGCGCTGTATGAATCGATGTTCAAGACGATTATTCCATTTAACGTAAGCGCGATGTTGTGGTATCAGGGCGAAAGCGACAGGAATTATCCGAACCCCAATATAAAAGCGCGATATAAAACGGGATTTCGGATGCTTGAAAATACTTGGCGGCGCGATCTTTTAAACCCCGAAATGCCGATTTTTACCGTTCAGATTGCGCCGTTTGACTATACGCGGTGGGAGGGCAAGCACGAGGTTTGCACGAGTGCGGAGATTCGCTGTGCGCAAGATGAGCTTTCGCACGATGATAATGTGTATATGATAAGCATCGGCGATTCGGGCGAGATGTGCGACATTCACCCGAGAAACAAAAGCGTGGTCGGAAAAAGGCTTGCAAATTGTGCCTTGTCGGTTCTGTACAGTGCGGACATAGCGTGGAAAAGTCCGAGATTTAACCGTGCGGTTCGCAAGGACGGAGTGATAAGAGTTTATTTTGACGATACATACGGCGGTTTATTGACAAACCAAAGCCCGATATTGAATATGGAATTAAAACATGGTGACGAGTGGAAACCGGTTATGTTTTGGATAGAAAACGACTTTGTTTATACCGATATTGAGAAAGAGAGCGAGGAAAAACGCGATGAGTTCAAAGAGATGATAGAGAATGCCACGGCGATAAGATATTGTTACGAAGATTGGTATGTCACGAATATATTCAGTCGCGCAGGCTTGCCGGCTATACCGTTTTGTGACAAAGAAATAGTCGACGCGTTTTAAACTTTAAAAATCCGATTTTATTTTGTCGGGCGGCACACACCGCCCGACGTTTCCGTTATATTTCTTTAAAATTCTTTCTGTATTGCATGGGCGCATAGCCCGTGTTTAATTTAAAGCTTTTCATAAAATTCGGAATCGAGCCATACCCCGATTCAAAACAGATTTCGCCGATAGGCATATTTGTGACGGTCAACAGCTTTTTTGCATACGAGATTTTCAGGTTCGAGATATATTTTACAAGCGGAATCCCCGTTTCCTTTTTAAAAAGGTTACTCATATAATTTTTCGAAAGCTGGGCGTATTCCGCGATTTCGTCCGTTGACGGGTCATTGCGGAAATTTGCGTGCAGGTACAGAATTATCTGTTGTACGGTTGCCGACAGAGCGGGCGGCGAGTTCTTTGACGAGTTTTCTAAAATCGTGCTGATTCGCCCCAAAAGACACAGCAAGAGCATATGTGTATAATCGGGTTCGTTGAGCCTGTCGGAACAAGAGTTTTCGAGCAGCTCAGCCAACAGGCAAAGGCGATGAAACTCGTTCGGCGGTGGTGTGAAAACTCTTTGAGAGGTATAGAGAGTTTTCTCCATAAATTCGGGCGGTGCGGACAGCATATTAAACGAGATGTTATAGTTCAAAAGCGGCTCGGCAATATGCAGTTCATGAAAGTCGGTGTTTGTCAGAAAATAAAAAGTTCCGCGCTTTAATTCGTATGTTTCACCATTTAGATTCTGTGTGCCCGAACCCGATAAAATTATCTCGATTTCAAAGTATTCGTGGCGGTGCATCGGGTATGTTTCCGCTCTTGAATATCGCCTTGACGCAGTAAAGCCCTTGCCCGAATCGACAAACATATTTAATTTATTTACCTGATTTATATCCGACATATTTTTCATCTCCCATAGCACAAATATAGAATGTTGCACAAAAATATTATACTATATTTATCAAAATAAATCAATCCAAATTTTTCAATCTGTAAAATTGATATAAATGTCATATATTTTGAAACGACTTAGATATAAAATAGTGATATTATAAAGATATAAACCAAGCGAAAGAGGGTACCCTCTTTATGCTATGTAATACATAGCATAAATGAATGTCTCATAGATAAAAATTTTTTAAAAAAGGTGGCTTGCAAGGTGAATGGTTTAAGGCATATAAAAACGGTTTTGTCGGCGGTGCTGATATTGCTTATGATTTTGACCTTATCGGGCGGCGTAGATTATGCATTTGCCGATAACGGGCTTGAAATCGAGATAAAAAGCGAATATCTCGGCAACATCTTTGTCGGAAAATCGTTTGACTTTGACATAACGGTTAAAAATTCCTCAAATGCCGCGGTAAACGGAACTTTAAAATACACGGTGACGTGCGGCTCGGCGGTCAAAAGCGGCGAGAAGTCTGTTTTGGCGTCAAGCGGGAACACCGCGGTGAAAATCGCCGATCCCCTCGATAAATACGGAATTTATACCATTAATATAAGCTTTACATCCTCGGGAGAGGTCAAAGCCGCGGCGGAAAGTGAGTTTTCGCTTATATGCAAGGCGGAACAAAACCCGAATGTCGGCTTTGCACAGCACGCTCTCGCGCTCGGAATCGGCACGGCGGATAACGCGGCGTATTTTTCCAAGCTGTTCGGGTGCGGAATAACAAGAGACGATTATCCGATGTGCTTTGTCGAAAACTATGACGGTTCGATACGCACCGCGCCCGACAATTCAACGCGCAGGATAACGAACTTTAACGATACGATGTACTCAAACGGCATTAAGTCGCTTGCGATTCTCGGACCGGGACCCGACGAGTTTCCGACCGAAACCGATGAGAGCATAGTCTGGCCAATATCCGAGAGCACGGCCGAGAACACAAAGGCACTTAAATATTGGTATGATTATTGTTATACCCTTGCCGAATGGCTCGGTGACAGATGCGATACGTTCGAGGTATATAACGAATGGTCGATACAACAGAGGAACAAACCGACAAGACAGGCGAGCGAAAAGTCATACGCAATGGTCTTAAAAACCTCGGCACAGGCGATAAGAGCGGCGAACCCGAACGCGAAAATTGTTGCGTTCTGTGTCGAGAAGGACACAACGGAATGGTTTGAAAATGTTTTATTCGAGCTGGGCGAAAACCCCGGTCAATATTTTGACGCGGTATCGGTACACCCGTATGTATATTGGAAGAACGATTATCCCGAACAAGAACCGCACTCGAACAGCACCGATCTTTTGGCTTTAAAACGCGTTATGCAAAAGTATAACATCGGTGACAAAGAGATATACGCCACGGAGTACGGAGAAACCTTAAACAAGCGAAACGGGTCTGTTATAACCGAAGAACAAAAGGCGGCAAACACGATACGCGACCTTGTGATTAACGGACGTTTTGCGTCAAAGCATTATCTTTATACGCTTTATTCAAAGTCGTATGCAAGTGACAGCTATGAAAAGGGATTCGGGTTTATACGCCATTTCGACAGCCAATATTCCGATACGCCGTATGCCGCATTGCCGTCAGGGGTTGCTCTTGCGGCTTACAACAAGATAATGAACAGTGCGGAATACATATCCGATTCGATTCTGAAAACCAATTCGGGCAAAGATGTATATGATTATGAATATAAGTCGGGCGATTCGGAAATATGCGTTGTGTGGAACATCTCAAAGAGTGAGGATATTAACATACATACGGACAGCCAAAAGATAACCGTTTTTGACATATACGGCAACGAAACCGAAATGACATCGAATTTCGGCAATTATACAATCGGTATAGGAAATGCGCCCGTGTACATAAAAGCGGATTCATTAAAAGGGCTTAAAATTGCGGATGAGAGCAATACGGATTACGGACTTCCGTATTCCAACGATATTTGGAAGATGATTTTAAAGGATAAAGAGAGCCGAATCGGAACGTCATACAAAGACGGAGGCGGATTCGGAAAGGCGGAAAACGATGGAAAATTCTTTTTGTTTGAGCTTTGGAACTGATACAGGAGGTATGAAATATGAAGCTTAAAAAACACGGATTTAAATTCGGAATAAGACGGACGGCGGCGATACTGACCGCGGCGGTAATGATTCTTGCATCATCGGGTGACGCGCTTGCGTATCGGTGGGATAAAACCCCCGACGCGCCCGAGTTTGAAAGCGTTGTCTATTGCGCAAAGGGCGATGCGGCGGACGGAATGACGGGAAGCGGTGTGCTTGCCGAGGGCAAGGACGGCGGCGGATATTCGCTCGGCGGAGTGCCGCACACCGTCCAGATGTTCAAGAATTTCAGCGAGGAAGAACAAAAACAGGAGTTCTTTAAAAACAACGTTGCTCTGGTGAGTCTTGACGTTTGCCCCAAACAGCGCGACCACGCTCTTATCTTTTCGATAACGGCTCAAAACGGCGGCAATGCGGTTTTGATGTTCACGGGTCAGGGCAAGCTTGTGTTTATGTCACGGTCAGGCTGGCCGGCTGCGGATTATGATAACACCGATTCAATCTCATACGAGGCGGATAAGTGGTATAATATAAAGATTTTGATTGACGGAAATTTAAAGCGCCTGACCTATTATTTAAATGATGAATACTGGGGAACATACAGCCCTCACACATCGGATATGTTCAACTCAAAGCTGTACGGTGGCCTTAAAGTGACAAGCCTTTTCTTTAACTATCAGGCTGATTATTCATATAAGGACGGAAAACAGCAGATGTCGGACGGCAGCGGCGAATTCCTGATTGATAACCTGACGTGGGGCTTTCCGAAACGGGTCGGCTCAACGGTTGAGGTCACGACCGATAAGCTCGGAAACATTTTGACCGAGGGCGACACGCCGCTGAACCTGAATATAGCGAATAATACGGACGGCACCGGAAATTATACCGTTCAATACGAAATACGCGACAGCGAAAATTATTTGTACACAGAGGAAAACCGGGAGGTATCGTTAAAATCGGACGAGAGCCGAACGATTGTGATAAATCCCAAGCTCAAACGGTGCGGATTCTATTATATAAATGCCGAGCTTATCAAAAACGGAACGGTTGTTGACAGCATTCTTACACGGTTCTCGGTTATTGCAAAGACAGAGCCGAACCCCGATGTCGGCTTTTCGGTTCACCCGATGACCCACGGTATTGGCAGCATAGGTGAGACAATAGACGCGGTAAGCATTCTCGGCGGTGCGATTATGCGTGAGGACTTTTCGTGGGCGTGGCTCACGGCGAATGACGGCGTAACGCCTGCGAACGCGAGCCTCAGAGAAAAGATGAAGCGTTTTGTCAATGCGGCGGACGAGAATAATCTGGAGCTTTTGATGATACTCGGACCGGGTCCGAGTTATATGGGCGGCGCGAACTGGCCGATAAACGCGGAGCAATTAAAGTCAACGAATGCTCTTGCACTTTGGAAAAACTATTGCCGCGACCTTGCGGCTTTAATCGGCGGCGGAAGTGAGCGTACATACGAGGTATACAATGAATGGAGTCTTTTGGAAAAAGACACAGGCGCAACGCCCGAGACTTATGCCGAGGTGTTAAAGGCGGCGGCCGCAGGTTTGAGAGAGAGCAATCCCGATTGCAAGATTATAGGCTTTTGTACGGGTTTCACCGATTATGAATGGCTCGACAGGGCGATTGCGGCGCTCGGCGACAATCCCGGTCAATACTTTGACGCGGTATCGATACACCCGTATATGCAATGGGGAAACTATTATCCCGAACAGTCGGTTTTGGGCGGCGCGACCAAGGTCAAAGAGGTAATGGAAAAGTACGGGGTCGGCGACAAGGAATTGTACGCGACCGAATACGGATATACCACGGGTTACGGCGCGATTTATGACGTTGACGAGGATTTAAAGGCAGATTATACCGTGCGCGAGCTTGTTATGACAAAAAATGTTTTGGCAAAGCACTATCTCTATACCATTTGCCAAAAGAGAGACGCGACCAAAGAATATGAGGCAGGATTCGGATTCTTGAGAGGTGCGACCAACGAAGAAATTCCGTATGAGTGTTTGCCTGCCGCAATGGCGACCGCAGCGTTTAACAAGCTCTGCGGCGGAGCGCAGCAGCTTTCGGAAAAGGTTTATGACAACCAAAACGAGGATATTGCCGATGATATGTACACGTATAAATTAAAGCTGAAAGACGGCAGGGAGTGCTGGGCGATATGGAATGTCGGCACAGAGAAGATGATGAGCCTGGATTTCGGTACGAATTCGGCGGCGGTCTATGATATATACGGAAACGAAAAGACGCTTAATGCGGCGGACGGATATATCACGATGAGGGTTGGTACATCGCCGATATTCATAACGGCGGATAAGCTGGCCGATGAAATTCGCATTGCGGACACACCAATTTTTGACTGTGACGGTTCGGTCACAACAATGGTTAACAGCTCGGGCGTGATTAACACGGCGAACAACAGCGGTATTGCCGCAGAGGTGACCGCCGAGACAAGCGAAAATATAAAGGTGACGAACGGCGGCGATAATTCGGGCAAGATTGAATTTGAGACAAAAAACAACCGCCGCAAGGTCGAAAAGTATGCTTTTGATAACAGAGACGGCAGTTATGACGGAATGAGGGTTGTGATAAAGAGCGGCTCGAACGTGTATCTTGATGAAAACATAAAGGTCAAATATGAAGACACGATAGAGACAAAGCTAAGCATAACGCCGTATAAAAGCGGTATGTGGCAAGCCGTGGTAAGCGTTCGCAACAACAACCCCGACAAGGCAACGGACGGAAGCTTTGCGATAAAGAACGGGAATAAAGAAATGCTTGTAAAAGAAATAGGCGGTCTTGAGCCGAACGAAAAAAAGGTGTTCAGATATATTATTCCCGAGGACGAGACGGGCGACAGCATATCCTTGACAACAGAGATTAACACAAACGACGGACAGACAATGACAAAGACCGCCGACAGCGAGCTTGCGGCGATATGCAAGGCGGATAAATCGCCGATAATAGACGGAAAGATGGATGTCGGTGAATGGAAGGTCTTTACATCGCCGATATATATAAACAAGCTTTCACAGTCAAAGTTGAGCGGCTGGGGCGGTGTTTCGGATTTGAGCGCAGAGATTTACCCGATGTATGACAGCGAGTATTTTTATCTCGGCGCAAGGGTGACGGACAATGTGCATTGCGGCACGGATGCGAACGGACGTGTGTGGGCGGTCGATTCGATTCAGTTCTCGGTATCGAACGGTCGGACGACCGAATCAAAGATAACCGAAATCGCGATGGCACTTATGGATGACGGGGCGAAGTTCCAAAGGTATTTGTCACCGATGAGCGACAAAGAGGGATTCGAGATGAACAAGTTTGAAAACACCGAATTCGGCGCGTCAACGGACGGAAGTGTGACGACATATGAATTTAAAATCCCGTGGAGCGAGCTTTTTGCGAACGGGTATGTGCCGAAAGATTATTTGAATTTCAGCGTGCTTGTCAATGATAATGACGGCAGCGGCCGACGAGGTTGGCTTGAATACGGCGGCGGTATAGGTTATGAAAAATCGGCGGTGTATTTCAAAAAGATTCCGTTGATGAAATAAGGGAAATTATATGGAATGCAGAATTGAAAATTGAAAATGTGGGGCGTCGGGGTCGCAGATTGCCGGTGGCAATCGCTTTGCGATTTGACCGAGTCGGCAGACGAGAGCCGCCCTCTACAACCAAACGGAATGTATGTCACATCCCAACCGCAACGAAAAAATTATTTTATTTTTGATATGGATAACAAAATTGACACACGAAAATAATTAAGGGAAAATAATAAAATTTTATATAAGGAGAGAAAACTATGATTAACACAAAAAACGTATTTAAAAAATTGTTGGGTTTATCGCTTTCGGCGATAATAGCGGTAACAAGCCTTGGCGGTACGGCGGCTTTTGCGTCGGACGGTCGGCTTTCGGACAAATCGATAAACGATATTGTGAAATATCGTGCAACAGATACGGGATTTTTTACCAATAACGCAAACGCCGTTTCAAAAGACGGCGACGCTTTGAAAATTCAAAGCTCCGTAAACAAGAACAATGAGGTTTCGGAACATTCTCAGCCCGTTACGCGAGCCTTTGCGCTTGACAAAAGCGGCGATGTGCTTGGAAGCTTTTCATTTGACATAAAAGCAGGCGAAAACAACACAAATCAGCACTCATTGCTGTTTGCGTTCAGAAACCCCGATGACCCCAATTCGGACATAAAGCCCGTATTCTTTATTATAGGCGAGAACGGATTTTTGGGTTCACAGACAAACCCCGGCTGGACATACAATCCCACGGATATAGTTCAGCAGTATACAAAAGGACAATATTATAAAATAGGTATTGTTTTCAATAAGGATTATACATATGACATATATGTTGACGGAACAAAACTCGGCAGAGGTGTGATTTCGGCTGAAAACCAAAGAGCCAAGCTTGACGCAATGACGAACATAGATTTTATGATAGCCGTTCACGATAACACTAAAAATGCCGATAACCGTGCAACATTCTATATGAAAGACATTATGTGGCAGGTCGGCGGCGGTACGCTTGTTGCCGAAACCGAAAAGAGTGAATATGTATCAGGTGACACGGCGGCGGTTAAATTCAGCGCGCCGATTATGAACAAGGACGAGGTATCAAAGGTTAAGCTTTTTGAGAGCGCAACGGGCGCGGAACAGAGCGCAGCGGCGGTATTTGACGGCGATAATGTGAATGTAACTTTGCCGAATAACTTAAAATCGGGCAGGGAGTACAGAATTGAGTTGCCTGAATTTAAAGATTGTTTTGGCAACACCCTTACAAACGATAACGTGTATTTTAATGTTGCGGCAAGCAGCGGCAGCCACGAGGTTATAGACTTTTTTGAATCATTCGAGAGTATGGGAAGCGGAACAAAAGCAAAACCCAACGGATGGAACAGAAGCAACAGAGGTGAAGCGAACGAGGGTTTCAGCGAAAAGGCGGACAATAACGGAAATGCGGTTTTAAAGCTCGGTCACGATGGTTCGGCGGCAACGGGAAACCCGTGGCGTTTTGTGACAATGTGGTACGATTTGGGAACAACATTCACAACGGGAAAACTCACAATGAGCTATGACATTGCCCCGTCTGTTGTGAACCCGGGGAACTGGCAATCGGATACCTTGTATGATTCCACAGCATTCTTTTTCTATGCGCTCAGCAGTATGCCCGATAACGCAGACCAAGCACTGGGCGGCGGCGCGGTACTCAGCGGACAGTTAGGCTCAAAATTGGGCGGTGCAAAGACAAAGGCGAGTCCCACAAACGAAAACAAAAGCGATACGGACAGTAAATGGGCGACGGGTCTCGAAGTGACCGACGGCAATCTGAATACTTGGCATTCGGTAAAGATGGTGCTGGATTTGGATAATTATATATACGAGTATTATTTCGACGGCAAGTTAATAAACACAAGCACAACATTGTTTGACGATGTTTATGATGTATCGGATTATTCAAAGATAAAAGATGGCATCAGAGGTATCGGATTAGGAACAAGTCAATACGCGAAAAAATCCGAACAGCTTATCGACAATATAAAGGTATCGCACTCGACAAACAAGGCGTTGGGTGAGAGCGTGGATGACTTCAGTGAAGATTGGTCGGGTTATACCTATCACGCTTGGACAGCGGACGACCAATGGACACAGAAAGTAGGCTGTCACTCGATACGCCCCGCAAACTGGGGCCACAGGAGCTATGGCTGGGAAGGCGCGGCTTTGAGTGAACCCGTGGCGGACGAAAACGGAAACATTGCTATGAAAATGGGATTGTGTTCGGACAAAGAGTGGGGCGCACCCGAACTCTATCACCCGTTAAACGAGAAGTATACAAGCGGAATTATCACCGTTGACTATGATGTAAAAGCGGAGAGAATCGTATCGGACAGCGATGAAGATTATTCGGCTTTGACATACAGCAATAAAAGCCTTAATGCGTTTAACTTTACGATATATTCCGAAAAGTTTGACGATACACAAATGGGATTGAAAGAAATGGCTGACGGCAAAAAGTATTCATATCCGGGCAGCGATTATATGAGCGCCAAGTACGGACGCAGAGCATTCAGCATTACAAACGGAGAAATGCTTGTGAACAAAACTTCGGGTGCTGACGCCGTTACCTCAAAACAAATATCCGCTCAGACGTGGTACAGCGTGAGACACGTAATGGATATTGACAACAACCGCATCGAAACTTATATTAAAAATAACAATAATTACGAACTTTTGGGAGTAACACCAATATCGGGATTTGATTATACGGACAATAATGTAACATATTTTGACCATACTTCAATCGGCGGTATCGGATTCGCCGTGAATGAAAAGGCGTACCTTTCCGATACAAGACTCGACAATATTTCGGTAAAATACACGCCGTTTAAATCGTCAAAGGGAATAAGCGCGGTGAGATTTTCGGATTACAGCGGTATCGCCTATGGCTCGGCGAGCGAAACGACAACTCTTGCGGACACAATCGCGATTTCGTTCACCGATGCCCCCGATGTATCGAATGCCGATATATCATTATACGAAACGGCAAACCCGACAAAAACAATAGGGTATACGGGCACTTTGAGCGAGACGGCGGACAACGTTTATATTATGAACTTAAACGAGTTCCTGACGGCGAACACCGAATATACCTTAAAGGTTGACGGCGTGACCTGCGGCGGTGAAGCGATAGAGGCATACACCCACAAAATCACGGCGGAGAAAAACGGCGAGCTTGTTATAGAACCGATGAAAATATCGGTGAACGGCTCGGTTAAGTCGGACGGCGAAAATTATGCGACCGAAACCCTTAAATCGGGCGACACGGTTGAAACCTCGGTTGTTATCATAAATACAACGGGAACAAAACACGAATGGGCGTTTTCATCGGGCGTTTATAAAAACAAAATGCTTAACAAATTTGATTACAGAATGATAAGCCTTGACGGTACATCCGCAGACGGCAAGTATGCAAAGGCGGTATGCACGTTTAACATAGACGATGAAACGGTCAAAGACCTGACAAAAATCCGCGCATATCTTTGGAACGGTATGACGGCAATGCAGCCGCAAAGCGCAAGCTGTGACTTGATTTGCGGCGCGGCGAAATAATAAGAGCAGCAATTTTCGGCAAGGTGTATCTTGCCTTGCCGAAAGAGATATTAACAACAGAAAGGAACAGGGATTGTATGTTGAAAAAAAGCAGGATTTGCATTTGCGCCCTGGCGGCGGTAATCTGTGTGGGCGGCATTAACACGGCGTGCTTTGCCTATTCAAAACAGGTCGGAAGCAACGGCGTTTACATAAGCGGCAACACAAAATGCGGCGAGAGCGGAAGGATTGTCGGCGTTGACCTGTGGGCACCCGACAAGAGCTTTGACGACCTTTTAAAGACCGATAATCCGAACGATTACACCGATATTATTGCGTATCGGTATCAGGTCGAAAGCGGCGAAAAAGGTTTTTATGAGGACGAGATTGAGTTAAAGGACAGTGCAAAAAGCGGAGTATACAAACTTTGTATCTCGTGCGAATGCGGCGAGAGTATAATAACCGAAAACGTGGTATACAGCAATCCGAAAGAAAACGAGCTTGCGCTCGAAAAGCTTGCGGCGGCAAAGAGCGTTGACGAGCTTATCACGGTATGCAAAGATAACAAATACGCCCTCGGCTTTGACTCGGAATTCGAGCTGACCCGTGCGGCGGCACAGGTTTTGTATAATTGGGTCAAGAGCGATGAGTTTTCGCTCTCGGACGCGGATATAAAGTCAAAGGCGATCGACAGCTATAACCGCGCGGTTATAATCGCGGCGGTGTCTGACGGAAAGGTCACCGACCTTTTTGAATATGACAAACAACTCGGACTTGAAAATAGCAGAATAAAGAATTTGTATACGCGAAAGTATGTGAATACGGTGTTTAAAACCGCGGTGACGGACGCGCTTAAAAACAACGGCTGTACAACCGAGAGTGAATTTTTTGACGCACTTTATCGCGAGTTCACTCTCGCAACGGTCAAAGCCCCCGACGGATATTTGAATGTGATGGACGTTTTGAATGAGTTTGCCGCCGAGATTGGCATATCAAGGACGATAACCCAAAACGATTGCCTGCGCGTGATGAATAATAAGTATAACAGTTATTCCGAGCTGAAAGCGGCAATTCTCACATCGGATAACAACGGCGGCACATCGGGCGGCAGCGGCGGTGGAGGCGGCGGTTCAAGCCGCGGTAATTCGACCACTTCGTTCGGCAATGATTACACCAACCCGACCGATAATCCCGAGCCAATGAATCCCGATATTTTTGATGATATTGATGATGTTTCGTGGGCAAAACGCGCGATTGTCGAGCTTGCACAGCTCGGAATCATCAACGGAAAGACTGTAAACACGTTCTGTCCGAACGACAACATAACCCGTGAGGAATTTGTTAAACTGGTCGTTTTGGCGTTTGTTCCCGAAAGTTCGAGGACGGCGGCGGATGTCCGCTTTGACGATGTTGACGATGACGCGTGGTACGCGAGTTATGTAAAGATTGCGTATAACAACAATATCATAAAAGGCGTGGGCGACAACCGTTTCGGCACGGGCGAGAATATCACCCGACAGGACGCGGCGACAATCGTCTATAATTCGGCGATAAGCGGCGGCTTGATGACAAAAGAGGAACTCGGCGATATTGCCTTTGAGGACGCGGCGTATATATCCGATTATGCGAAAGAGGCTGTCGGGGCGCTTTCTCAAAACCGCATAATAAACGGCGTTGACGGACGTAACTTTGCGCCGCTCGATTATCTGACGCGTGCCGAAGCGGCAAAGATAATTTACGGCGTTTATACCGTTTCGGAATAGGGGGCAAAAAGGTATGAAGAACATAAAAAGAATTATAGCATTATTGGCGGTGTTCGCGGTATTTTTTACGGTGGCTTATGCGCCGAGCGCCGCGGCAGAGATGTCCGCAACCAAGCCGTCAAAGGCGTATGCGCTCGAAAAACTCGGTATCCTGAGCGAGAAAGAGGACGCGGTTTATGCCCAGCCGATTACGCGCGGCGACTTTGCGTATAACCTCGGCAAGCTCTTGAAACAGAGCGGCGAAAGCACAACGGTGCGGTACTTTTCGGACGTTGCCGATTATGACTATGCCGTGCCGTACATCAATGCGCTTGCCGAGATGAAGATAATAAGCGTTGATTCAGAACGCCGTTTTTATCCGAACAATAACATAACCGCCCAAGAAGCAATAAAAATGGTCGTTTCGGCTCTCGGCTACACACCGCTCGCCGAGGCGTGCGGCGGTTATCCTTACGGATATATTCAGGCGGCAAAAGACGGCGACTTGCTTGACGGAATTTCGGTCGGCTCTGGTGATGAGATAACGCTCGGCGCGGCGGCAGAGCTGTTGTTTAACACGCTCATCGAGCCGCAATACCTTCCGACATCGATCAAGTCGGGCGAGGACAGCAGCACCGCTTATAAAAAATCGTATGACAACATATTTTTAAAAGAGCTTTACGGACTGGATTATGTGAGCGGCTGTTTGAGCGGCTCGAACGGCGTAAACATAAAATTCGATGTCGAATCGGACGAAAATTCGATTGTTGCGGACGGCACAAAATGCAGAATTGACGGCGAGACAGAGGATTACACCGAATTTATAGGCCGCGAAGTGACGGTTTTGTACAACGAAAAGACCGAATATGTTTTCTATATTTTTGAGAGCGACAGCCAATCTCAAAAAGAAATGAAGATAGATATTGATGATTTCTCGGGGTATCAAAACGGAAATATCACATATTATTCCGACAAAAACACCCTCAAATCCGTGAACGTATCAAACGCGGTCATAATCTATAACAACGCCGTTCCCAAAAATGATATAACCGACCTGTTTTTAAACCTGACCTGCGGCTATATTCGGCTTATTTCGACCACGAACGGCGCATATGACGCGGTAATGATTTACGATTGCAAGCCGTTTGTGTTAAAGTCGGCGGATTCAACGTCGGAGGTTCTGTACAGCGAAAGCGATGATATGGTTATCGACCTTAATAAATTCGATATTGTGAATATTAGGGACGAAGCGGCGAACAAGGTTGAGCTTAAAGACATCGCGCCCAAGTCGGTTATGAATGTCTATGCCTCACAAAACGGCGAGAGGATAGATGTTATCGTTTCGAATGTTTCAAGCGAGGGAATCGTGACCGCGATAAACGGCGGCGAGGGGACAATTACGATTGATTCGACTGTGTATGATATAGAGGATAAGTACAAAGACAGAGTGTTAAAGCCCTTGACGGTCGGCGTGACCGCGTGTGTTTATTCGGATATTTTCGGGCATATAATACACGCGAGGGTGACGGATTCGGACGGAATGACGCTCGGTTATCTCATTGCGGCAAAGACCGCCGATGACGGATTCGCGGATACTTTAAAATTCAAGATTTTCAGCGTGAACGCCGAGATGATAACCGCCGAATCGACCGATAATATCAAGATAGACGGCTCGTCTTACCGCGGCGCGGCGAGTGCGGCGCTTGCGGCAATCCCCGGCGGCGGAACACAGCCGCAGGTTATACGCTACAGCGTGAACACGGACGGGAAAATAAATAAGATAGATACCTATAACGAGGACACGGAAAACCCCAATGTTACATTGAACAGAGTAAAGGATGGACAGTCATATTCGACAAAGTATAATTTTAGGATAGATTCAGACCTTGTTTTGTCGTCCGATACAAAGTTTTTCTGCGTTCCCGATGATGAGAATGTGAACTCGGCGGACGAGAGCGAATTTTCGGTTGTGAAACAAGGCAGCTTTAACAGCACGGTAAGCTTTAAATTCGAATGCTATAAGGCAAAGGGCGAGAACGAGTTTGCCGATGCGGTTGTGTATCGGGTCAACCCCGACGACAGTGAGAACAATGACTATCTCAATTCGAATATGTTTGTTGTAAGCGAAAACCTCGAGGCGATTGACGAAAACGGCGATGAATACCGCCAAATCAACGGAATGGTAAGGGGTCGGAATTCATCAATCAAGGTCTATGACGAATCGCTCAAAAAGACAAACGTAAGCACAAAGGATATTTGCGAGGGTGACCTCATACGCTATCGAACCGCGTATAACGGAAGAATTTCGGCGATTGAAATGTTGTATGACGAGTCCGAGAATAAGCGAATCGGCTGGGCAAACGATAACGAAACGTACTCGCTTTTTGCATCGTCTTACGGTTCGAATTTCCAGCTGTCTTACGGCTATGTAAGCGAAAAGGGTGACAGCGTTATCGGCTGGGGCTATAAGACGGGTCAAAAGACGGACGAGAGAATAAACGCCGCTCAGACAACCTTTATGTTCTATGACAAAGATTCAAAGACCGATAAGGTGTACAAGGGGAACTACAGAGACATAAAGGATTATAAAACAACGCCGAACAGCGAGGATATTATTATCGTTCAGATGAACCAGGGAACGATTCAGGCGGCGGTTGTCTATAAAAAATAAGACTTGATTTATGCGACATAAGAGGAGTAAAAAATGAGTGATAATTTTGGTTTGTTAAAAGCAAGAACCGTAAAATCCAAGGCGTGCGAGAAATTCGATATACTGAATGACTGGAAGCTTTCGTATGCCGAGGATGACGGTACGGGATTTGAATATACATCGATAAAAGATACAGAGATGGCAGATAAACCGCTCATCTCTGCTTCCGTTCCCGGTAACTTTGAGCTTGATTTGTTAAACGCGGGGGTCTTGACAAAAGACCCCTATGTCGGTGATGGCTGTCTTGAACTTAGAAAATACGAATATTATCATATGTTCTACAGCTGTGAGTTTGATTGGAACGAGGATGTTGCGCCGAACGAGGATATTCGGCTTTGTGCCGAGGGAATCGACACCATTGCGGATATATATTTAAACGGTGAAAAAATCGGCTCTTGCGAGAATATGTTTATCGGACACAAGTTTGATTTAAAGGGGTTAAATCGCGGCAAAAACGAGATTTTTGTGCATATTAAGCCTGCAGTGATTGAGGCGAGGGCGTACACCGATTCAATCGGGGTCGGAATGATGTCATACAGCTATGAGGCGGCGTATATCCGAAAGGCGGCGCACGGCTTTGGCTGGGATATTGCGCCGAGGGCGGTGTCGGGCGGAATTTGGCGGCAGATTTACATTTTCAAAGAGCGCCGGCCGAAAATTAAGGAATGTTATCTTATTGCGGACAACTACAATGACGAAACAAAAGTCGGCACGGCACATTTGAGATACATAATCGACATCGGACGCGACAGGCTTGACGATTATGAAATAGCGATTGACGCAGAGTGCGGCGAAAGCTCTTTTCATATCGTGCATAAGCCGTGGTTTGTCGCCAACCGTGTCGGTTTTGAGATACAGAACTGTAAGAGGTGGAACGTGCGAGGAAAGGGCGCGGCGAATCTGTATGACGTGACGGTCTCGCTTGTCCGCCGCGGCGAAGTTGCCGATTACAAGACGTTCAGGTTCGGATACAGAAACGTATCACTTTTGAACACCGAGACGGTTGATGAGAGCGGCAACGGCGAATTCAGGTTCATAATAAACGGCGAACCCGTGTTTGTTATGGGAACGAACCACGTTCCCGTTGATATGTTCCACAGCAAGGACAGAGAACGGATAAAGGATATTTTGGACCTTGTTGCCGATTGCGGCTGTAACGCGATACGGTGCTGGGGCGGCGGTGTGTACGAGGATGACATATTTTATGATATTTGTGACGAATACGGAATTATGGTGTGGCAGGATTTCGCAATGGCGTGCGGAACATATCCGCGTGACGAGAGAATGCAAGGTCTTTTAAAAACAGAGGCAGAGGCGGTGGTCAAACGCCTGCGCCAACACGCGTGTGTTTGCCTGTGGGCAGGCGACAACGAGTGCGATATGATGCAGATGTACTCGTGTAACCGCGAGCTTAATGTCCTCACGAGAGAGGTCTTGCCGCGTGTGATAAATTCGCATGACGGAACGCGCCCGTATCTGCCGAGTTCGCCGTACATTTCGCCCAAAGTTTACAAAAGCGGCTGTGGTACTGCAACCGAACAGCATCTTTGGGGTCCGAGGGATTATTTCAAAGGCGAGTATTACAAGGGTACAAAGGCGTGTTTTGCAAGCGAGATAGGCTATCACGGATGTCCGTCAAGAGCGAGCATAGAGCGGTTTATCGATAAAGAATATTTGTGGCCGCCGAAAGACAATAAACAGTGGATTTTGCATTGCACGTCACCCGAATATCCCAAGGGCGAATATGTGTATCGCGTTGAGCTCATGATGAAACAGATAAAGAATCTTTTCGGCAGAGGGGCAGAGGATTTGGACGAGTTTGTACAGATGAGCCAGATTTCACAAGCCGAGGCGGACAAGTATTTTATCGAAAAGTTCAGGATAAACAAGAAGCATTGCGGCGGCATAATATGGTGGAATATAATGGATTGCTGGCCGCAGTTTTCGGACGCGGTTGTTGATTATTATTTTGAAAAAAAGCGCGCGTATTATTATATAAAAGCGGCACAGCAACGGTTTTGCATTATGGCGGACGAAAAGGACGGACGGCTTGAATTTTATGCGGTCAATGATTATGATACAATGATTCGGTTTGAGTATAAGATTTGCGATGCCGAAACGAATGCCGAAGTATTGCCGGGCGAAGCGGAAATTTCGGCAAACGGAGCGGATGTTATCGGGACGATAAACACGCCGAGTACGAATAAGTTTTATAAAATTGAGTGGCGCATAAAGGATTCGGATGATTCCGATATGAGTATAAGCGGCGAAAATCACTACCTGCATTTTAAAGGGACGATTGATTTTAAGCGGTACAAAAAGTGTGCGCAATCGTTAAAATACCTGCCCGAATTCCGATAGGATTCGGGTTGGGTGCGCGCCGAAGTTGCATGGAAATTGTGCTGAAGTTGTATCGAGTTAGCCGACCGAATAAACAAATTTTTATAAAATAATTGACACCGCAGCGAAATTGTGATATAATGCTAAACGTGGAATGTGGGGCTGCGGACAAATAATTCTGCATTATGCACTTTTCATTCTGCATTATTACAGATTTGCGGCTGTGGCGGAATTGGCAGACGCGCCGGACTTAGGATCCGGTGTCAATGACGTGGGGGTTCAAGTCCCTTCAGCCGCACCACGTCGCGGCAAGCCAAACGGCTTGCCGTATTT
>URAN01000056.1 GCA_900545865.1 uncultured Eubacteriales bacterium | reverse complement strand
AAGGGAGAAATAATAAAAATCAGCCCCTTTCTGACTGATTTTTATTATACGTGATTAAAATGGATCAACAAAAAGTGGATATGTACATAATGACAAACCAAAAGTATTTTCCCGCAGAGAAAATTATGCTTATAAAGGAAAGGCTTTTGGCATTGGATGAGCAAAGATTTCAGATGGTTTCGATGATTGAACTTAAAGACCCGACAACCCTTCTTTTAATTTCGATTTTTATCGGTGGTTTGGGTATAGACAGATTTATGATTGGTGATACGGGAATGGGTATTTTAAAACTTTTGACCGGCGGATGCTGCGGAGTGCTGACAATCATTGACTGGTTCACAATATCCAAAAAAACCAAGGAATTGAACTTTAACAATGTTATGGCGCAAATTTAAAGATGTACTTATGCCGCAAACAATAACTCTGTTGTTGTTTGCGGCTCTGTATATTATACTTAGGTTTTTTGATATAACCTGTATAATATATAAAATTACAGGTATTCCGTGTCCGACGTGCTATATGGGAAGGGCACTGATTTCTATTTTAAGGCTTGATTTCGGCGCATATGCCGAATATAATGTTATGGCGATTCCTATGGCTTTGGCGTTTGTCGGTGAGCTGTATATTGATTTATTCGTCAAGCATAAAAAAATTGTTCATTTTTATTGCATAACCGTATTGATTATAAATATGATATTTTATCTTATGCGAATAAATGTTTTATAATGTGTTTTGGCACATAATAAAAGCAGAATTTTCAATTTACAGCACATTTTTTATGTATTTTTTGGTTAAAAAGTATGTCAAATATTGTTGACAAAATCTAAAAACGGTGATATAATGATTTAGAAATAGACAATGGCGTTTATTTTTGGGTGAGTCAGCCCAAAAATAGGCGTCTTTTTTGTTTTCTTAGGCAGATTTCGGCGATAAGGCATTTTGAATACACGCCGAAGGTTTCAAACTCTTGTCATTCGGTTTCCCTGCGGACGAGAGAAATATATTACTGTGTTGCCGATGCAGGGCGGCGGATAGGAGATAATTATGAGGCAATTGGAAGGTCAGATAAGAATACCGTCCGGCTGTGCTATTTCGGCCGTTATTTCCCGCGACGGTGAGAGAATGACAGGTGAGAGCATTATCGAGAGTATGCGCCCGATGCATGACCGTTCAAACGGTTTGGGCGGAGGTTTTGCCGCTTACGGCATTTATCCCGAATACAAAGAATTCTATGCCTTGCATATTTTCTATAACGATAATATAGCAAGAAACACCTGTGAACAGTTCTTGAAAGACGGTTTTGAAATAGTCAGAGCTGAAAACATTCCGACAAGAAAGCATAAAAACATAACGGATGAACCGCTTATATGGCGTTATTTCGTTGCTCCTCTTGCCTCGGTACTGTCGAGAATGCAGCTCGATGAAAAGGAATATACGGCGAGAATCGTAATGAAGATTAATACCGAGATTGACGGCGCATATGTATTTTCAAGCGGTAAGAATATGGGTGCGTTCAAGGCGGTCGGTTATCCCGAAGATGTCGGCGAATTTTATAAGCTTGATGAATACGGCGCATATCTTTGGACGGCGCACGGACGTTATCCGACAAATACCCCCGGCTGGTGGGGCGGCGCGCATCCTTTCGGTCTTTTGGATTATACAATCGTTCACAACGGCGAGATTTCATCTTATGACGCGAACAGACGTTTTATAGAGATGTTTGGTTATAAATGTACTCTTCAGACCGACACCGAGGTAATCACATATATTGCGGATTATCTTTTGAGAAAACAGGGTCTGACCCTTGAAGAAACCGCGTCGGTCATTGCCGCTCCGTTCTGGAGCACGATTGAGAACCGAGAGGATAAAGAGGTTCTTACATATTTGAGAAACACGTTCGGCGGACTTTTGATAACAGGGCCTTTTTCAATCATACTCGGATTCAGCGGCGGTCTTATGGCACTCAACGACAGACTTAAACTCAGAAGTATGGTTGTGGGTGAGAAAGACGACAAGGTCTTTATCGCGAGCGAAGAGGCGGCAATCCGCACAATGGAACCCGATGCCGAGAATATTTATTCTCCGTCGGGCGGCGAACCTGTAATAGTAAAAGTTAAGGAGGGCGTTGAATTATGAGCTTAAGCTATATATATCCCGAATTTGAAATAGTGAGAAACGATACAAGATGTATCAGATGCCGTGTCTGTGAAAGACAGTGTTCAAACGAGGTACACTCGTATAACGAAGAACACAAGGTAATGATAAGCGATGAGGCAAAGTGTGTGAATTGTAAGAGGTGCGTTACTCTATGTCCCACGCGTGCGTTAAAGGTGGTCAAAAGCGATTGCCGCTTCCGCGAAAATGCGAACTGGACGGACGATACGATAAAAGAGATTTACAAACAGGCGGAGAGCGGCGGAGTTTTGCTTTCTTCAATGGGTAATCCGAAACCTCTGCCTGTTTACTGGGATAAAATCCTGATAAACGCGTCACAGGTAACGAACCCGTCAATCGACCCTCTGCGTGAGCCGATGGAGACAAAGGTCTTTCTCGGGAAGAAATCCGAAAAGATTAAAAAGGACGAGCGCGGCAATATCATATGCGATGCATCGCCACAACTCGAACTTTCGATGCCGGTTATGTTCTCGGCGATGAGCTATGGCTCAATCAGCTATAACGCGCACGAGTCTTTGGCGCGCGCGGCAACGGAACTCGGACTTTATTATAACACCGGTGAGGGCGGCTTGCATGAGGACTTTTATGTATACGGTCCGAACACGATTGTACAGGTCGCATCGGGAAGATTCGGCGTATATAAAGACTATCTCGAGGCAGGCGCGGCGGTTGAAATTAAAATGGGACAGGGCGCAAAGCCCGGTATCGGCGGACACCTTCCCGGGGCAAAGATTGTCGGCGATGTATCAAAGACAAGAATGATACCCGAGGGTTCGGACGCGATTTCGCCTGCGCCGCACCACGATATTTATTCAATCGAGGATCTGCGCCAGCTCGTTTATTCGCTCAAAGAGGCAACAGAGTATAAAAAACCGATTATAGTAAAGGTTGCGGCGGTTCATAATATTGCCGCTATCGCAAGCGGCATAGCGCGCAGCGGTGCGGATATTATCGCAATAGACGGATTCAGGGGCGGCACGGGTGCAGCCCCGACAAGAATAAGAGATAACGTGGGTATTCCGATTGAGCTTGCGCTGGCAAGCGTTGACCAGAGACTCAGAGATGAGGGTATAAGAAACAATGTTTCGCTTGTTGTCGGCGGAAGTATAAGAAGCGCATCGGATGTGGTAAAGGCGGTTGCGCTCGGCGCGGATGCGTGTTATGTTGCAACGGCGGCGTTGTTGGCTCTCGGATGCCATTTATGCAGAACCTGTCAGAGCGGCAAGTGTAACTGGGGCATTGCGACACAGAGACCCGAGCTTATAAAGCGGCTTAACCCCGATGTCGGGTCAAAAAGACTTGTGAACCTTATGACCGCGTGGAAGCACGAGATTAAAGAGCTGCTCGGCGGTATGGGTATAAACTCAATAGAGGCTTTGAGGGGCAACAGATTAATGCTCAGAGGAGTAGGATTAAACGGAAAGGAGCTTGAGATACTGGGTATCTCACACGCAGGAGAATGAGAAAAGTATATGTAAACGAAAAATGGTGTTTGGGATGTCATCTTTGCGAATACAACTGTGCGTTTGCCGCGACGGGCGAGGATAATATGTATCTTGCGCTCAAAGACAAAGAAATAAGACCGAAAATCCGCGTTGAGGATGACGGAAAGGTTATGTACGCCGTATCATGTCGGCATTGTGACGACCCGATATGTGTCAAATCATGTATATCGGGTGCATTGTCAAAAGATGAAAACGGTGTGGTAAAAATTGATAAGAATAAGTGTATAGGCTGTCTGACGTGCGTTTTGGTATGTCCTTACGGCGCACTTGTTCCGAACGAGGGCAAACCCGTAACAAAGTGTGAGCTTTGTACCGATAATAACTGTAAGGAACCTGCCTGTGTCAAAGGCTGTCCGAATAACGCGATATGTTTTGAGGAGAGATTATGATGAAGAATTATGTGATAATAGGAGGCGGCATAGCCTCTCTCGGATGTATAGACGGAATACGCAAGCATGATAAGGACGGAAAGATTACCTTGATAAGCGGCGAGGAATACCTGCCTTATGCAAGACCTTTGATTTCGTATTATCTCGAAAACAAAACAACGCTTGAAAAAATGAATTACCGCAGTGAGGATTTTTACAAGAAAAACAATGTTGAGGTTAAACGCGGCGTAAAAGCCGATAAAATCAACAGAAATACGGTGTCGTGCGATGATGGGACAGAGGTTTCGTTTGACCGTCTTTTGGCGGCAATGGGGTCGTCTCCGTTCGTTCCTCCGATTTCCGGTGCAGAAAATGTAAAAAAACAGTTTACATTTATGACAATTTGTGATACACTAAAGGTTGAGAGTTCAATTAACAAAAAATCTCGGGTTCTGATTGTCGGCGCAGGTCTTATCGGACTGAAGTGTGCCGAGGGTCTTGCGGACCGTGTGAAAGAGATTACCGTTTGTGATTTGGCACCCAAAGTTTTATCGAGTATTCTGGACGATGAGTGCGCCGCACTTGTCAAAGAGAAATTAGAGAGACGCGGAATAAATCTGATGCTTGCCGATACGGTTGAAAAATTCGAGGACGCGAACACCGCCAAAATGAAAAGCGGAAAGACGGTTGAGTTTGACGTTTTGGTTATGGCGGTCGGTGTAAGACCGAATCTGGGCTTGCTCAAAGACATAGGCGCGGAGATTAACCGCGGAGTTGTTATAAATAATAAGATGGAAACATCTCTGCCGGGTATTTATGCCGCCGGTGATTTGACCGAGGGCTATGACATATCAAGCGAGTCAAACAAGGTTATGGCGATTCTTCCGAATGCATATATGCAAGGCTTTTGCGCCGGCGAAAATATGTCGGGCGCAGAGGCGGAGTTTGATAATCAGATACCGATGAACTCAATCGGGTTTTTCGGTTATCATATGATGACGGCGGGAAGCTATGACGGCGAACTTTATGAAGAAAAGTCAGCCGATAATATTAAAAAGCTCTATGTCAAGGATAACCGCCTTGTCGGACTTATATTTTTGGGCAACGTGGATAAGGTCGGAATATATACATCGCTTATCCGCAATAAGACACCGCTCGATACGATAGATTTTGACAGACTTAAAATAAGTCCGTCGCTTTTGGCTTTTTCAAAGGGCTATCGCAGCAAAAATTTAGGAGGTGTGTCGCAATGACGATAAATGCATCGGGTCTTGAATTTAAAGAACTCAATGAAAGAATAAGAAATACAGAGGAAGACGTTGAAATAAAGGAATGTATGGGACAGAGGTTTATTGCCTCGGGTCTCAGCGGAAAGCATATAAAGATTTCGGGAGTCCCCGGGAATGCGCTCGGCGCGTATCTCAACGGCGCGGAGATTTCGGTTTTTGCCAACGCACAGGACGCGGTAGGCGATACGATGAATGACGGCGGAATCTATATCTACGGCAATATCGGTGACGCGGCAGGTTATGCAATGCGCGGCGGCGAGATTTTTGTCAAAGGCAACGCAGGCTATCGCGCAGGCATTCATATGAAGGCGTATAAAGAAAAGCACCCCACGCTTGTAATCGGCGGTCGATGCGGAAGCTTTTTGGGCGAGTACCAAGCCGGCGGAACGATTGTTGTCCTAGGTCTTAATAAGGACGGAAAGAACATAGTCGGTAACTTTCCGTGTACGGGTATGCACGGCGGAAAAATGTTCTTGAGAGGAACTTGTGATAATATAAAGTTTCCGCAACAAGTGACGACCCACATTGCATCGGATGATGAAAAGTCCGAAATAGAGGATTTGTTAAAACGGTTTTGCGATATGTACGGCTTAAACTTTTCGGATATATATAATGAAAAGTTTACCGTTGTTCTTCCTGATACCAAGAATCCGTTTAAACAGATGTATGTTACCAATTAATTTGAGATTTATAATTTAAACCGATAATTTGAAAGGTTGGTGGTTTGAGTGGTTTATACAAGAAAAGAAGTCATTCAATATGTGAACGAAGAAGATGTAAAGTTTATAAGACTTGCGTTTTGTGACGCGTTCGGAAACCAAAAGAATATTTCCGTTATGCCGAGCGAGCTCGAACGTGCGTTCGAGAGCGGCATAGGCATTGACGCGTCCGCGATTTTCGGATTCGGCGGCGAGGTGTTTTCGGATTTGGTTTTGTTCCCCGACCCGTCAACACTTGTTGTGTTGCCGTGGCGACCCGATCACGGTCGGGTTGTAAGAATGTATTGTAACATAACATACCCGAACGGCAAACCTTTTGAAACGGACGGAAGAAGAATTTTAAAAGACGCCGTTAAGGCGGCGTATACCGAGGGGTATACATTTTCTTTCGGTTCGGAACTTGAATTTTATTTATTTAAAACCGATGAAGAGGGCGAGCGCACGTCTGTTCCGTATGACAAGGCAGGATATATGGATATTGCGCCGATGGATAAAGGCGAGAACGTTCGGCGTGAGATATGCCTGACGCTTGAAAGGATGGGAATAAAGCCCGAAAGCTCACATCATGAGGAAGGTCCGGGTCAAAACGAAATAGATTTCAAATTTTCAGACCCTCTGACGGCGGCGGACGATGCCGTGACATTTATCTCGGTGGTAAGAACGATAGCGGCACGCAGCGGACTTTATGCCGATTTTTCGCCGAAACCGTTTGCCGATAAACCCGGCAACGGCTTTCATATAAACCTTTCGGTTCACAGCCTGAAAAATCAATCCGACTTACTGCCTTATGCAATCGGCGGAATTTTAAACAGAATATCGGATATGACGATATTTTTAAATCCTCATTCCGATTCTTATGAACGGCTGGGTAATTGCAAAGCGCCGAAATATATTACGTGGTCGCCCGAGAACAGGTCACAGCTGATTCGGATTCCTGCCGCTCAGGGCGATTATAAACGCCTTGAACTGCGTTCGCCCGACCCCCGGACAAATCCGTATATTGCGTTTGCTCTTGTGATTTATGCGGCTTTGGCAGGTCTCAAAAATAAAGAGATACCCCCTGCCGCCGTAAACGTAAATCTGCTTTCGGCGGACAGCGCGGATTATCAAGCCTTGCCGGGTGACATTAATGCCGCAAAAGCTGCCGCTTTGAACAGTGAATTCATTAAAGACGCGCTTCCCGAGCGGATAATGCAAGTCTATTGTAAATAAATTCAGGGAGTGAGCATAGTATGCTTTTTAAGGATTACACTTACAGCGTTTTGATTGTATCTGCATCCGAAAAATTTGCCGCAAGTATAAAAGCGTATCTGCCGGAGAACGAGTTCGGACCTGTTAAGCTTGTCAAAAGTGCCGGTGAGGCACGCAGACGACTTGCGGATTTAGACTTTGATATTGTACTTATAAATACGCCGCTTGCCGATGATTTCGGCACAAAACTTGCACATGATGTTGCGGTTGACACAAAAAGCGGCGTGCTTATGTTTGTTAAGGCGGATTTGTATGACGAGGTTACGGATCGCGTAATTGATTTTGGCGTGTTTACCATCTCAAAACCGATTTCTGCGTCAATGGTGCATCAGGTGTTCAAGATTATGTATGCCATGCAGGAACGCTTTCGCAGTATGGAAAAGAAAACCGCCACATTAGAGGAAAAGATGGAAGAGATTCGGCTTGTCAATCATGCAAAATGGATTCTTATACAAAACCTTAAAATGACGGAACAAGAGGCGCATAAACTGATTGAGAAACAGGCAATGGATACAAGACGGACAAAACGAGAGATTGCCGAAGGTTTAATCCGTACATATGACAGCTGATTATACATATATTATTAAATTTATTCCGAAACAATGTTTCGGACAGGAGGTTCTTAAATGACAAAATATATATTTGTTACCGGAGGAGTTGTATCGGGACTCGGCAAGGGTATAACCGCCGCGTCGCTCGGTCGGCTGCTTAAATCGAGAGGCCTTAGGGTTGCGGCGCAAAAGCTTGACCCGTATATAAATGTTGACCCCGGAACGATGAGCCCATATCAGCACGGCGAAGTGTATGTTACCGAGGACGGTGCGGAAACAGACCTTGACCTCGGACATTACGAACGCTTTATCGATGAGGATTTGAATAAGTATTCAAATCTGACAACGGGAAAGGTTTATTGGAACGTGCTTAACAAGGAACGCAGAGGAGAATATCTCGGCTCGACCGTTCAGGTTATTCCGCATATCACGAACGAGATTAAAGAGTTTGTGTACAGCGTCGGCAAAAAGACCGATGCCGATGTCGTTATTACCGAAATAGGCGGCACAATCGGCGATATTGAGTCACAGCCGTTTTTAGAAGCGGTCAGACAGGTGTCTTTGGAGGTCGGACGTGAAAACAGTTTGTTTATTCACGTTACGCTTGTGCCGTATATAAAAGGCTCTGATGAACATAAGTCAAAGCCGACCCAGCATTCGGTAAAAGAGCTTCAGGGAATGGGTATTTCGCCCGATATTATCGTCCTCAGAAGTGATGAACCCATAGAAAAATCGATATTCAACAAGATTTCGATGTTCTGTAACGTAAAGCGTGATTGCGTAATAGAGAATATCACCTTGCCGTGTCTTTACGAAGCGCCGCTTATGCTTGAAAAGTCGCACTTTTCGGAGATAGTCTGCCGTGAACTCGGACTCGAGCAAAAGAGTGCGGAACTCACCGAGTGGACAAGTCTTGTTGACAAGATAAAGACAGCAAACAAGAAAGTCAAAATCGGACTTGTCGGCAAGTATGTCGGTTTGCACGACGCTTATCTGTCGGTTGCCGAGGCTTTGCGCCACGCAGGATATGCTCTCGATACCAAGGTGGAGATAGAATGGATTGATTCTGAAGAGATAACCGAACAGAACTGCGCCGAAAAGCTGAACAGCCTGAGCGGAATAATTGTTCCGGGCGGTTTTGGCAACCGCGGAATTGACGGAATGATTACTGCGGCGAAATATGCGAGAGAAAATAATATCCCGTATTTCGGAATATGTTTGGGTATGCAGATTGCCGTTATCGAGTTCGCGCGGAACGTGTGCGGCATTGCCGATGCGCACAGCGGTGAGTTCTGTGATACGCCGAACAAGGTCATAGACTTTATGCCGGGTCAGAATGACGAGATTAACAAGGGCGGAACGCTCAGGCTCGGAAGCTATCCTTGTGTTGTCAAAGAAGGCACGACAATGTTCAGATGTTATAAATCAGATAATATAAATGAAAGACACAGACACAGATACGAGTTCAATAACGAATACCGTGAGATTTTGCAAAACGGCGGCCTTTGTCTGAGCGGAATGTCGCCCGATGAAAGACTTGTTGAAACGGTTGAGATTTCGGACAGAAAGTTTTATGTCGGGGTTCAGTATCACCCCGAATTTAAAAGCAGGCCGAACAAGCCGCACCCTCTGTTTTACGGATTTATAAGTGCAGCCGTATATCGGGATGCCGAAAACCGTGATATTTAAATCATAATAAATTTAAAAGTTCGTATTGCGCATAATACCGAATATACCTATGTTTTTGAGTATATTCGGTGTTTTTTTACGTTAATTAAATATATTTCAAAAATTGTAAAAATCACGTTGCATAACGGTGCGTGTTTATGATATAATCAGCATAAGGTATGACACATATTGCTGAATGTTTCCCTAATGTGTCAAAAAAACGAAAATACAATACCGTATTTTCGATGTATAATCTAATTGTACAAAGGAGATACGGAAGAAAAAGGAGTTTTTCGGATATGAATAAAAGACAATCCAAAATTCTTAAAGTTCTGTATAACACCAATGCTTTTATGACTTTCGCACAGATAGCAGAGCAGATGGAAGTATCGGTTAAAACGGTCAGAAATGACATCGGGTTTATAAAAGAATATTTGACCGCACAAAATGCGGGTGAAATCAAAACAAGACCTCATGTGGGTGTAAGGCTTAATATAACCGATGAACAATGGAAGTCGCTTGATAACGGCGGCGATGACGAGGACAGAGAGATTGCGTTTTTTATAATAAAAAGCCTTATGAAAGACGGCACTCTGACCGCTCAAAAACTTGCTGAGCGATACTTTATCGGAAGGACACAGCTTGAAAAAATACTTGACGGCGTTGCCGATTGGTTTTTCAACAGGCATATTCTTTTCGAAAGACGTCGCGGAAGGGGAATATCGATTCGGTATAGCGAGTTTAACTATCGGATGGCGATGCTTAAATTTTGCAGCGAGTTCACACCCGAACTCGAGGGGCTTGCAAACGTAAGCGCGCCTCAGAACCTCGGAATAGCCGAAAGAGATTATAAAGCAATCTGTGCGGCGCTTGGCGGATTTGCACCCGACAAGGTTGCGGAGTCAATAATCAAAACAGAGGAAGAATTCGGATTGAGCTTTAATTATACCTCCGGTATAAATCTTTTGTTTCTCACCTCGCTTTGTATTTTGCGAAACGGCAGAGGAATCGAAATAGAGATGCCGAAAGTTTCGCATCATCCGACAGATGGCGAGTCGGGCAAGGTCTTTGCTGACGCTTTGGCAAGCCGTCTGGAGGAGAAATACAAAGTCAGGCTCTCGGAACACGAAAGAGAATTCCTTGTTTTTTCGGTTGATACCTCTGAGATAAGCAGCTTTGCCGATGATGATTCAAGACGAGTATTTGAGGCGGCAAACATAGAGCTGTGCAGGTTCACGGTCAAGGCGGTCAATCTTATAAGCGATATTGCCGGGATAGACCTGAGAGACGACAGATTTTTTGTAAAACAGCTTTTTCTGCAATTTAAGGCGAGTATTTCAAGGCTTAAATACGGAATAGTTTGTAAGAATCTTCTCTTGACGCAGATTAAGACAAAGTACCCCAATATGATGGCGATTGCGTGGTTTATGGAAAACCTCTTTCATAAAGAACTCGGTTTAGAGGTAAACGAACATGAGGTCGGATTTTTCGCACTGCATATCGGCGGCGCGATAGAGCGGCGACTGTCCCAGCTCACCGCGTGTATCGTGTGTGATTACGGAATAGGTATCTCACAGATTTTAAAGGAAAAGATAACGAGAACAATCCCCGACATCAGAATCACATCGGTTTTTTCGGGGCGTGACACACATCTTATAAAAAATGAAGATTGTGACTTTGTTATCGCGACAACGCCTCTCGACGGGTACAGACTCGGTCACGACATTGTGACAATCGGACATTTGCTCGATGAAAACGATATTAAAATCCTTGAAGATAAAATCAAGTATTTGAGGTCGTCAAAACCGGGCAATGTAGGAAGGATAAAGCCAAAAACGGGACTTTTTAATACCGAGCTTATCTTTCCTAAATGCAAGGCATTTGACAAGACGTCGCTTTTAAAGATGATGTGTTCGAGAATGGAGGCGTTGGGATATGTTACCGCGGATTTTGAAAAATCGGTTTTAGAGCGCGAAAAGACAGCACCGACCGACATAGGAAACGGTTTTGCGATTCCTCACGGTTTGGGTGAATATGTAAACCATTCCGTTGTGGCGTTCGCAAGTCTCGAACATCCGATTGAGTGGGTCGAAAACGGCGAAGATGTCGATATTGTCCTTCTCATTGCGTTTGACCCCGATGAGGACGAAGAAGTAAAGCGAAACATTATGGGATTTTATAAATCGGTTGTTTCGTTTATGGAGGACGAAAAGGCGTGCGAAAACCTGCGCAGGCAAAATAACAAAGAAGAAATAATAAAAATTTTTGAATTATGGTAATCAAAAATTGACAATAAAAGATTTATGACGTGACAGAGTATAAAATACAGCAATACTGATTATTATAATTCAGATAGAATAATATGACAGGAGGCTGAATTTTATGGTAGAGGTAAGTTACAAGATAAAGAACGAAGAAGGGTTGCACGCAAGACCGGCATCGGATTTCTGTAAGACGGCGGAAAGATTTAAAAGCGACATTACGGTTTTTAAAGACGGTGAGGGGTTTGAGGCAAAGAGCATCTTGATGGTGTTGTGTCTGGGCGCGGTAAAGGGCGATGTCATAAAGCTCAGAGCCGAGGGCGAGGACGAACAACAGGCGATAGACGCTTTAATCGAAACTTTGGACAAGGGGTGAGAATTATGAAGCTTTTCAGCGGAGTTGCAGGTGCGCCGGGTATAGCGTGCGCAGACGTATTATACTTTAAAAAAGATTCGGACAGTGATGAAAACAATGCCAAAGAGATTGGCATTGACGATGCGATTGACGCGGCTCTTGAAAAGATAAAGAATCTGAAAGAAAAGGCTTTGAGCGAACTCGGCGAAGAAAAGGCTAAGATTTTTTCGGCATATGAAATGCTCTTATCGGACAAGATGCTGACAGACCCGATAAAAAAAGCAATCGAGTCGGGCGCGGCGGCAAAGACGGCAATTCAAAAGGTTACAAAGTCTATGGCGGATATGCTTGCGTCAAAAAACAATGAATATATGCGCCAAAGAGCGGATGATATAAGATATATAGGCGAGCTTTTATGTGAGGCGGTTGTCGGTTCAAAGACCGAATTTGAGTTCCCGAGCGGCGATGACAAGTATATAATTGCCGCGCACGAGCTGACGCCGGTTGACACAATGCTCTTTGACCGCAGCCGCATAGCCGGGCTTGTGACGGAACTCGGCGGCGCGACATCGCATACGGTTATCCTTGCGAAATCTCTCGGAATCCCGGCGGTTGTCGGGATATCGGGAATACTCGAAAGCGAAACCGATACGGCGGCATATCTTGACGGATACAGCGGAAAGTTCATTGTTTCGCCCGATGAAAAAACAAAGGCGGAATATGACGGCAAGATAAAAGAGGAAGAAGTTCTGACCGCTCAAATGAATGAGATTAAAGGAACAGAGGCATACACCGCGGACGGTGAAAAAATAGCCGTATGTATTAACATAGGAAAGCCGTCGGATATGAAAAATGCCGAGGGCGAAAAGCTTGACGGCGTGGGACTTTTCCGTTCGGAATTCTTATTTTCATCCGAAAAGGAAATGCCGACCTGTGATGAACAGACCGAGGCATACCGCGAGGTAATAAAGGCGGCGTCACCGAATTATGTGACAATACGCACGCTCGATGTCGGAGGCGATAAACAGATTAAATATCTGAATATGCAAAAGGAAGAAAATCCTTTCCTCGGCGAAAGGGGAATACGCCTTATGCTGAACAATCCCGATGTATTCAAAACACAGATTAGGGCAATACTTATTGCGGCGGCGGATGAAAAAGTAAAAATAATGCTGCCGATGATAACGAGCCTTGACGAGATAAGAGCGGCAAAGAAGATAATTGCCGAGGTTCAAGCCGAACTTGAATCGGGAAAAATCGCGTATTGCAAAGAGCCGCTTGTCGGAATAATGATAGAAACCCCGGCGAGTGCGATTATGGCAGATGTTTTTGCAAAACACGCCGACTTTTTCAGCATAGGAACAAACGACCTTGTTCAGTATATTATGGCGGCAGACAGAGGAAATTATCAGGTTGAGAACCTCTATAATCCTTACCACCCGGCGGTGATTTATATGCTGAATAATATAATCAGAGCCGGCAGAGACGCGAATATCGAGGTCAGCGTTTGCGGCGACCTTGCGGCGAACACCGACTTTACAGAGCTTTTGCTGGGAATGGGGCTTAAAAAATTCAGCGTTCCTCAGCCAATGGCGAGCCGAATAAAGTATAAGATAAGCGGCATAAGCCTTGACGAGGCGAGAGAACTCAAATATAGGGCATTGGCGGCAGAGGACGAAACGGAAGTCAAAAATATCTTAAAGAAAATAAAATAAAATTTATAATAAAACTTTATGAAAGGGGTGCGACATATGAATGTTGCAGAAGTTTTAAAGGCAGAGCATATGGATTTAAATCTTGTTGCCAAGTCAAAGAAGGAAGCGCTCGAAAAGCTGACCGAGCTTTTGTACAATAGCGGAAAGCTGTCGGACAAAGACGCGTTTTTAAAAGACGTGCTTGATCGTGAGAGTGTATCGACAACGGGAATAGGCAACGGAATAGCCATTCCTCACGGAAAGTCACCGAGTGTTATTGAAACGACTGTGGCAATAGGACGGCTTGAAAATGAAACCGAGTGGGAGAGCGTAGACGACCAACCGGTAAAGCTTGTTGTTCTGCTTGCGGTGAATGATGCCGATAAGACGGGCGTTCATGTAAGACTTTTGTCGGAAATGGCAAGAAAACTTGCATCGGCGGATAACTGCAAACGGCTTTTAGACGCGGCGGATGCGGACGAAATTATCAAAATCTTTTCGGAATAAAACGAAAAAGGAGGAAAAAATTATGAAGATAGTAGGAATTGCGGCTTGCACATCGGGTATTGCGCATACCTATATTGCAAAAGAAAAACTTGTTATGGCGGCAAAGGAACTCGGTCACGAGGTGCATATTGAGACACAGGGCACAATCGGAACGGAGGACGAGCTTACCGCGAATGATATTGAAGCTGCTGATGTTGTCATCATTGCGGCAGACATAAAGGTCGGAGGAAAAGACAGATTCAAAGGCAAAAAAATTGTCGAGGTTCCGACCCACATCGCAATAAAATCACCCAAAGCTTTGATAAACAAAATTCAAGAGGAATTGGGTAAATAATTCAGCACATATCAGATAATTAAAAAATTCATATTAATGTTTAGGAGGATAAAAATGTTTAAAAAGTTACAACTTAAAAAGCACGCGTTGACAGGTATTTCGTTCATGCTTCCGTTGGTTGTTGCATCCGGTCTGTTGATAGCGATAGGTAATATTTTCGGCGGAAACCCAAGCACGATTTCGGATTATAAAGCAGGATATAACATTTGGGAAGCGGCGGTAACCCTCGGTGTTTACGGAATGGGACTTCTTCCCGGCGTTATGGGCGCGGCAATAGCGTATTCAATAGCTGACCGACCCGGTATCGCACCCGGTTTGCTTATGGGTATGATTGCACAGAATATGGGCGCAGGATTCCTCGGCGGTATGCTCGGCGGTTATCTCGCAGGTTATTTTGTACAGTTCCTTAAAAATCATCTCAAAGTTCCCAAGTGGGCACAGGGTCTTATGCCGATGATGATTATACCGCTTATTTCATCGGTTGTCATAGGTCTTATAATGTTCTTTGTTGTCGGCAAGCCGATTGCGTTGGCATCGGAAGCTTTGACAGAGCTGCTTAAAAATATGCAGACAGGTTCGAGAGGTGTGTTTGGTGCGGTTATGGGCGCAATGGCGGCGTTTGACTTCGGCGGCCCGGTAAACAAGGTTGCGTCACTTTTTGCCGACGGATTGCTTATGGACGGCGTTTACGGTCCTGAGGCGGTTAAGATTTGCGCATCGATGATTCCGCCGTTCGGCGTTGCTCTTTCGTGGCTCATCAAACGTTCGAGATATACAAGGAGCGAAACGGACAACATCAAGATTGCTTTCCCGATGGGAATTTGTATGATAACAGAGGGCGTTATCCCGATTGCGGCGGTTGATCCGATCAGAGTCATCGCATCGTGTTCTATCGGTGCGGCTGTCGGCGGCGCATTGGTAATGATTCTCAATGTCGGTTCAATGGTTCCGTCGGGCGGTATGTTCATCGTTCCGGCTATGATAAACCCGTGGGGATTTATGCTGGCTCTTGCGGCAGGTACGGTTGTTACCGCATTGATGCTTGTCCTGCTTAAAAAGGACGCAAAGAAAGAGGACGCGGTTGTCCTCGATGAAGAAGAGGAAGAATTAGACCTCTCCGACATTAAAATCGGCTAATCGGTTTTGATAAATCAATTAAGGCTTTGCCCCGAAAACAGACGGGGCAGAGCCGCCAAAGACAAACCCGAATCGGAAAGGAAGATTTAAGATGTATGTTTCAATGAAGAATATGCTTGCCGATGCAAACGCAAACGGTTATGCGATAATGGCGATAAACTGTTTTAATATAGAGACGGCTCGCTCGGTTATTTCGGCGGCGGAAAAGTCAAATGCCCCGATTATTGTCAATATCTATAAAGACCATCTTTTGAATCACTGTGACAGCGCTCTCATCGCGCCGATTATCAAAACTTTGGCGGACAGAGCAAAGGTCAGTGTTGCACTGAATCTTGACCACGGCGAAGAAAAGGATTATATTCTAAAAGCGATTGATGACGGTTTTTCATCGGTTATGGTTGACGCGTCAAGATTTGATATAGACGGCAACATAAAGATGACGTGTGAGGTTGTCGAGTATGCGCACGCAAGAGGAGTGAGCGTCGAGGGTGAAATAGGGTGTCTGGGCGCAAGCGAAGGCGGAGCCTTTACCCAAGATTCAATGTATACCGACCCCAAACAGGCAAAGGAATTTTTTGAAAGAACGGGCATAGATGCATTGGCTATATCAATCGGAACATCACACGGAAATTATCCGGACGGAATGGTACCGAAATTCGATATTGAACGCCTTAAAGAGATAAAAAGACTGACGGGTGCGCCGCTTGTTCTGCACGGCGGTTCCGGCTCGGGAAAAGAGAATATTGTCAACTCGGTTAAAAACGGAATAAACAAGATAAATGTCGGCTGTGACTTTATGAATGCAAACAGAGACGCGGCGGCAAAGCTTTTGAGCGAAAACCCCGATATAAACTATTTTGACCTTATTCACTCAACCGAAAAAGAAAGCTCGGAACTCGTTAGATACTATATCGGTTTGTCCGGCTCAGAGGGCAAAAACAAAGACTTTCGCTGAATTTAAGCGAACCAAACTTGAAAAAAATTAAAAGTATAAATATATAAGGAGATGTTTTATTATGTTAATGAACATGAAAGAGCTGCTTGCAGTAGCCGACAAAAACGAATTTGCTGTTCCTGCCTTTAATATCGGCAGTGAATCAATCTTAAAGGGTGTCGTTGAGGGCGCAAATGAAAAAGACGCTCCGGTTATACTCGCAATTCATCCGACAGAGCTTGAATTTTTGGGCGACAGCTTTATCAAGACCTGTATCGAAGAGGCGAACAAGTCGCGTGTGCCGATGGTTATTCACCTTGACCACGGCGGCAAGTTTGAAGAAGTCCTGCGCGCAATCCGCTGCGGCTTTACCTCGGTTATGATTGACGCATCGCATATGTCATATGAGGATAACATTGCTATCACCAAAAAGGTTGTTGAGGTTGCAAAGGTATCAAATGTTTCGGTCGAGGCGGAACTCGGCACAATCGGAACAACAGGTGAATCCTATGAGGGCGGCACAAGCGACATCATTTACACCGACCCTGCTCAGGCGAAAGATTTTATCGACAAGACGGGTATCGATTCGCTGGCTGTTGCGATAGGTACGGCACACGGAATCTATCCCAAGAATATGAAACCCGAATTAAAGCTTGACTTGCTCAAAACAATTCGTGATACGGTTGATGTTCCGCTTGTTCTGCACGGCGGTTCGAGCAACCCCGATAAAGAAATCGCCGAATCGGTTAAGATTGGTATTTCAAAAATTAATATTTCGAGCGACATCAAATTTGCATTCTATAAAAAGTGCCGCGAGGTTCTTGCCGAAAATCCCAAATGGATTGAACCGAATGCAATCTATCCGCCTTGCATAGAGGCAATGAAAGAGGTTATCTTCCACAAGATGGAACTCTTTAACGATATTGATAAAGCTAAGCTTTACAGATAACTAATATCAGGTTAACCCAAACCCATATTTAGGTATTATGCCAATAATATTAACAAACTCTATAACTAAATTCCATTAAACTAACTCTCAAAAACAAAAGCCCCGTGTCTGCGGGGCTTTTGTTTGCAAATATAGTGATTTATTCGGCAAAGTGGTAATTTTTAAGCATATTTTCGTATTCGGAAACGGGGACCGGCTTGCTGAAATAATAACCCTGCATTATTTCACAGCCGAAACCCAACAGCATATCCGCTTGTTCATCATATGGGATTTTGCCGCTGAAATCAACAAAAGCGTTCAGCTATCCGATAAGAAAGACATTTTATCTTAAAAATCATACCGGTATCGGCGGAGATTAAAATGATTCCGTCAAAGTGTTCGAATAATAATCGGTTTATAAGACTTTTTTTCGTTGAATATTCGGATGTGTCACTGTGCTTTTGGATAACAAAAATCCAAAAGCGGTTTGTTCCGATAGCCGCAAATGATATTTGCGTTTTAATGAATAAAAGACCAAGTTATCTGTTTTGTATAATGTACCATACTTTATATATTTGTTAAGTTTTAAGTGAAATAAGGTTGTAGGGGACGGCGTCCTCGACGTCCCAAATATGCGAACGTATATTGTAAAATTACGCGGAGTAACTGCGGTAGGCATCGAACATCTCACGGGCGGTCTCTGTGTTGTCGCCCTTACAAATATACGGGTTATTTATAATTTAATGTTGACAAATAATTATTTTATATGTATAATATAATTATGAAAGGTATAAAATTTGAATGGGATTTTAATAAAAATGAGATAAATAAGAAAAAACATAAAATCTCGTTTGAAAAAACATAAAATCTCGTTTGAAGAAGCACAAACTGTATTTTATGATGAGGAAGCTTTGATAATTGATGACCCGGAGCATTCTGAGGAGGAAGAAAGATTTATTATTTTGGGCTTTAGTAAAAAAGCAAATCTGCTCGTTGTGTGCCACTGTTACCGTAAAGATGATTCGGTCATACGGATTATATCGGTGCGTAAAGCAACTAAAACAGAAAGAAACCAATATGAGGAGTGAGGTGTAGAGCATGAGAGCTGAATATGATTTTTCAAATGCAAGAAAAAATCCTTATGCAAAAAAATTAAAAAAGCAAATAACTATCAACATTGACAGCGATACGATTGAATATTTTAAAAAACAGTCCGAATATTCCGGTATTCCGTATCAAACCCTTATAAATTTATACCTTTCGGATTGTGCGGCAAGCAAGAAAAAACTTCAATTGTCTTGGCGATAGAAAGACATTTTATCTTAATAAGCATACCGGTATCGGCGGAGATTAAAATGATTCCGTCAAAGTATTCGAATAATAATCGGTTTATAAGACTTTTTTTCGTCGAATATTCGGATGTGTCACTGTGCTTTTGGATAACAAAAATCCAAAAGTGGTTTGTTCCGATAGCCGCAAATGATATTTGCGTTTTAATGAATAAAAGACCAAG
>URAN01000055.1 GCA_900545865.1 uncultured Eubacteriales bacterium | reverse complement strand
ATTTTTATTATACATCATCTCGAAGGTTTAGTAAAGAGTTTACACAAAATTCGGGGTTGACTCCCTTTTCGGTATTGCGGCGATTCATTTTATTTTATATAATTTTTCAAATTGAACTTCGAAAGCCTGATATGCTTTCGGTCAACGGTGTACGAAATATACGCATCATCACCGTAAACATCCGTATACGGATAAAACATACTCTCCTTCATCTCAGCGACAAAAACAACCTTACTTTTGCTTAAATCTTCGTGGTCTATCCTTATCATTCCGAATCCGTCACGGTCTATCGGCGCGTGTATCAGATAAAGCTCATCATTATAAAAGATGAAATCCGAGCGCGACTGTGTATCTCTGATTAAACACGGTTTTTCCCACTTATCCTCTTTCAGATCATAACAGGTCAAAAATCCCTGCATACACTCATGCTGGCGCACGAAATAATAACACTTGTCGCCGAGCGCATAAACGGCATTTTCCCAAAGTGAAAGATTTATAAAATCGGGTGTTGATACATATTCCCACGTTATAAAATCCTTGCTCTTTATAATACAGTTAAAATATCCCGAATATGCACCCGTGTAATAATATACCTCACCGTTTTCGATGCGACTTGTCAGCTTTTGCATAATTCCAATATCGACAAACATCGTCTTATAAGGAATACCATTGCACGCAAGTGCATCTTTGATTCCGCTCATGCTGAAATCATTTGTTATATCACCAACCTTAAACCTGTTCGGTCTGACGGTGCTCAGCGTCTTTTTTGAGATGCTGAATGTACAATAAAATCTGTAATATTGTTTATCCGCCGATGCCGTCCACATAATATAAATTTCATCGCCGCCCTTGTACATCAAGATTGTATCATACAATGCGTCTATCTTCTTTCCGTCAAGGATTTCACCGACTTTTTGTACCTGTACAATCGTCATATCTTTCGGATTATTAATAGGACAAAACGCAAACCTCGCCTCTTGCTTGTTCGGGTCCTCGGCATCGCTGCCTGTATTCGCATAATATGTCATATACACAATTCCGTCTATTATTTTAAACGTAGAAACGTGTACCATCAAATCCGGGTCGTCCTCGTTATGCTCTCTGCAATATTCCTCTGTTCTTTCAAAATCCGCAATTATATTCTTTTTTAATTCATCAACGCATTTTTCACCGAGCCTTTTCGCGCTTTCATCCTCGCCCGGCACGATATATCCGTTGTACATCTTTATCGGTGCCTCGGGGGTCGCTTTATGCTCTTTTGCGCACGCTGAATTCTCGGTATAAATATTTTTTAACTCTGTATCTTTTTTCACAATCAAATTCATAAAAATTCACCTTTTGTCCGTAAGGTTTTAAAACGAATAAACTCAATCGAAATTCACAAAATTTTATTCATTCAAAAACCAAACCTATATTTTTTACTTGCATTATACGCCAAATTATGTTATAATTCAAGTCAAATACTACAAAAAACAAGCCAAAAATATCATTGTTAGGAGCAGTCATGAATTATATTCACCAATATCATACCGAACCACAAATAATACATAACCGAAAGATAGATTTCGTCCCTCACCTGCACGATGAAATCGAAATAATATCCGTATTCGGCGGCAGCGCAACGCTCACCGCCGACGGGTATTCATACAATGTATCCAAGGGAGATTTTATAATCCTTTTTCCGAATATTATACACAGCTATTCGCACGAAAAAAACGTTGATGTCGGAAAGTTTATCTTCAGCGCGGACACAATCCCCGAGCTTGCCTCGGCATTTAATGATAAGCGTCCGAAAACACCTGTTATCACTCCTGGCACTGCCGAGGGCGCGCATCTTTCAATGCTTGCCGAGGAAATATTATCCGAGTTTAAAACTTCATCGGATGCGGTTAAAAAGGCATACTTACTCTTGCTTACGGGAAAGCTGTTGAAATTGTGTACGTTCGAAGAATCAAGGGATTGCGGCGATACAATCGTGCTTAAAATCTTTGATTATTGCAAAAATAACTATACTCATGATATTACCTTGGACGAGGTGGCAAACGCCCTTTATGTAAGCAAAAGCTATGTTTCTCACATATTCTGCTGCAAGCTTAAAATCAACTTCCGCAACTATATAAACACATTGAGGGTAAACAAAGCCGTCTCGCTTTTGCGCCATAGCAATATCAGCGCAACCGAGGCGGCGGAACAGAGCGGTTTCGGCAGTATACGAACATTTAACCGCGCATTCGTAAAATATATGGGTGTGACACCGAGAGAATATAAGGGCAACATCCGCCGATAACGTGTCACTTTGTCATCGGCGGTTAAAATATTGATTTTAAATTTCAACTCTTTTTAAAATCATTCTTAAAAAATGAAATGATTATTGAAACAAGCGATATTGATTCGTTTATTATTCCGGCATACGAGCCGACAAAACAATCATATATAATAAACGAAACACAGACAGGAACGGACAAAAGACGCGTGAATTTCGGGCTTTTTACCCAAAGCGAAATCGTCACAAGCGTTGACGCACACATCGGCAAAAGGCTTATCGCCGACCGCCATGACGCAATCGTCAGGCACCAGCTCACAGCAATAAACAAAATCGGCCACGCTAATGAATTTGCCCATTTTTTGCCGCTGTTCATAAAAATGCTTTCACGTGCGATTCCCACAAGGTTCGGAATCGCACCCGCCCATGCGCCGAGAAAAAGATAATGAACTCCCCACAAAACATCCGCACAGAGCTTTCGGTACAGCAATTTCTTTCGTTCTTTTTGCTGGTACAACGTGAAAAGCATATACACGCCGCCGAATCCCAAAATCTGCGCTATTATATTAACTGTTATGTTTAGTGTCATAATAATCCGTCCTTTTATTTATTCAAATTACATTATAAGACAGATTTATCTTAGTTTCAAGCCAAACACGGCACAATATAAGTCAAAAATATCACTTTTTTATAATCCGTACAGCTTCCGTTCGGAATATCACCGACTTTAAGACCAAAGCTGTAACCGTCATTGCTTTACATAGATATTTCATCACGATATGATATTTATGGATAAGATGTTAAAAACGGATATATTGACAATAAAGAATCAAATTCCTTGACGCGTTTTTGCGCAAACAAATTATTCGGCAATTCCACTCTCGTACATATTTGCACAAATCCCCAATCAGCTCACCGATTGGGGATTTGTCAACCTTATTTTATTTTCAGTGTATTATAGACCGCTTGTGCCGCCTCAGCGCGTGTAAGCCCAATTCGGGGTTCAAACATTCTGTTTCCCGTGCCGTGCAAAACGCCTGATGTTTGAAGCTTTTTAACCGCTTCTCGTGCATATTCGCCTATATCATCTCTGTCAAAAAAGACGTATGGCGTTTCAATCTGATTAAAGCTGCAACCGCTTTTCTTTGCAAGTCTGTATAAAATCGCCGCCATTTCATCACGTGTTATTATTTTGTCGCCGTCAAATTCTTCGGTATAGATTCCGTCAAACGCCGCGGCGCTGTTTGCCCGTGCCACATACGCGTAAAACCAATCCGCCTCTGTCACATCTTTAAAACCGCTTTGTGTATAAATTTGTTCCATACCGAAAGCCAAATCGGCAATTTTTAGAAATTCCGCACGCGTTACATTATCATTCGGATTAAATTTTCCGTTTTCATCACCTTGAACTATATTTCTGAGTTTTAAGTTCTCTATTGCCGCTCTCGCCCAAAAATCATCCGAAACGTCAGAAAATCCGCCGTCACTTCCTGCCGCAAATTCCACATTCTCATTATACGCCGTACCGTCGGTACATTTATAATTATAAGTCAGCTTATGCACCCCTTTGCCTATTTGTGAATCAATATTAACTTTTATTGTATCGTTATCCACCGAACATTCGACCGGGAAAGTATCGAGATAAACCTTTATACTCTCCGCGTCAACCGGAATTTCGTTTTCCTCAATCACAGAGGTAAACTCTCTCGCACCGTTGTCGGTTACGCTCTCTCCGTTTTGAGGATAAACAGGTTTTATTCCACCATGTTTTTCAACCTTTTCGGCACCGATATATGTTCCGATTTTTTCAATTGTATAACCGGGAATATCATATGCCGAGCCGTAACAGTTTATACCGAACGAGAGTCTCGTTATATCGTCTGTATCCAAAATGTAATTCGGGTCGCTTCCGCTGTGAGGTATAAATTTATCCCACGGCACAAGCGCCTCGTGTTCTCCCTTTTGCATATAGAATCCGTCCTCGGTATAGTATTGAGCACCGGTAAGACTCTCTCTTACAATAAGCACAGTCTTTACTCTTTTATCCTCTGCCGCCATATCCTCGTCGCATTTATATCTGATAACGATTCCGTCGCTGTTTGTAAAATCGCCTATTTCGGAAAAGAATTTATACGGGAAAGCCCATCTGTCACCTGTTCCGTTGGCAAAATCAAACTTAAATCTCACACCGTCACTTGTCTGTTCAACCGTGTATCTGCTTCCGACATCATAACCGCCTATGCGGTCCGTCGCCCATCCGTCAACGGATAAAAGCTGTTCCGATATATCGTCAACCCATTTATAAAGACCGTCTTTCGGCAGCTGAATTACCGCTTCGCTGTTCGTGGTTTTATCTCCGTCAAATATACCGCTGAACTTTATTGTTGACTTTGTATTATACCTCACAGAATCGGTCGGCGTAATTCTTATCGTAAAATCTTTTTGAGATAAAGGGTCAAGTGATACGGGAATCTCGTTTTCCGATAACTTCCAGCCGTCAAAACTTTCGCCGATAATCGTACCGTTCATCGGTTCGCCGTTTAAATTTGCAACTCTCACCGTAACGGTTGTTCCACCGCCCGAAATGCAATAACCCTTTTTCTTTGCATTCTCTGCGGTATCGCTCGGATATATTTGTTGTATCAAAACTCTGTCTGCTTTGGTAAAACTGTTTCTGTCCGCCCCGTCACGCCTTTCAAGAACTTTTTTTGCCTTTGTATACACTTCGTCATCAAAACTTCCGTCAACGCACACATATATCGGTGAATCGCCATATTCTATTTTTACATATCCGCCGTCAGGTTCAAGCGTCTTCCGACCGCCCATAATATCAACGATTTTCACAGTCCTATCCGTTTTGAGTACAAACTCGGATTCGTTTGTATCCCAAAGAACCATAACATCGTTTCCGCTGTCTTTATTTTTAAAAACATAACCGCTCGCCGTATCCGAGATTCCGTTCACCGTTCCCTTATATTCGGGCGTTCCCATAGTATATGTCATATTTGAATATGCACTGTAATCCGCATACGGTCCGCTGTCATCGGATGTAAACATTGCCATACCGTCGCCGTTGCGCCACTTGACAACAAACCAATAATACTGTTCTATTCCGCGCGACAGCGACTCGATATTTGCCGTTACAATATAATTTGCCCTTACGGTTTGTTCTGTTTGGTTAAAATACTTTTCATTTCTCGGCACAATTATTCCTGCTTCGTTCAGGCGTATTGCCTTACTGTTTTCGCCGTACAAATCCATTATGTTCGCAATATTCGACCGCGTTCCGTCAGGAAGAGTATATATCATTTTGCTTTTATCATCGCTTTGCGTCTGATGCATATGAAAGTTGACCGCATCCAAAAACCGCGTCATATCATTGCGCAGGCACAAATCCAGATAGCTTTCCATATTCCCTGTAAAGCCCGGGCTTGAAACCTTTGCGTCCGTCCCCGAATCAGCGATTCCGAGCGACAACGCCTTTATCATTCCCGAAAATCTGTCCGCCGTATCCGACGGTGTGGTCTGAATATTATCAACCTCGGGTTCGTTCCAAAGTTCATAATCCGCAACATTGTTTCCGTATTCCTTTCCCATTGCCAATCCAAACTTGTAAACGCCGAGCAAGTCATCGGCAATCATACTGTTCTCCGCCACCGTCATATCACTCGGGAAATACACGATGCACGGCATCGAACACATACCGAGCTCTTTTGTCTTTTTAAAAACTTCTCTGTTATTTGTCAGAGAAAAGTCAATTTCTCCTTTTGAGTTATACAGCGACTTAATACTCATTCTGTCTCTGTTCCAAACGCATCCTGCGAGTTTTTCGGCAAGCAAAAGTCCGTCAACCTCAGACTTATCGACAACCCACGCAAAAGCGCCGTCAAGTCCGAACGGAGATTCTTCGTTATATACCCTGTCATCCGGATTCGGAACAACCGCCATAAACGCTTTTGTTTCTTTGTCCGAACCTTTTTCTCTTACGTGAATCGTATAATGCCCGACCGGCAAGACCCCGAGTTCCTCTCCGTTGCTTTTGTCACCTTTTTTAGCCGAAATCACTCCCGATTTTTTAGCATTACCCCAAAAATCCGTTAGCTCATATTCTATTTGTTTATCCTCCGGCAGACTTTCGGAGTATACCGTTTCAAACTTTGCGCAATCACCGTCAATATATATATAATTTGTTCGGTTGTCCGTAAGCTTCACCCTGTTTATTGCCCATTCTCCTTTGGTAAATTCGAGATAATCGGTATGAACAATATAGTGGTTTGAATCCGAACGATAGCCCATACACCAGATTGTTACCGTATTTTCTCCCTTTACAAACCCGCCGAGATTTTCAAAACGCGTACCGTACATTCCGCCATCAATCTTTTTTAAATCAACACCGTCTGTCATTGAGCTTATTATCTCGCCGCCGTTCACCGAAACGCCGATGTATGATGCCCATGACGCACCGTATCTCAATCCGGCAAATGTCATATTATATGCGCCTGCCTCGGGAAGATTGACTTTGTATGTCGCATAATACTTGCCGTCCTTTTCGGGCGGGTCTTTTTCGGTATGCAGCACAAGAAACGCTCCGCCGCTTACTGTTTCGTTATATGTAATACTCGGCGAAAAATTTGTCGCATAAGGATTTTCACCCTCCACCCTTATCGCCTTATTTACCTCATCCTCGGCATATACGTATGATTGCCTCCCGGCAAATATACCGCCGCTCAGCACAACCGATGCCGAAACAACCGCCGATAGCAATTTCTTCATCATTTTTGATAAAGTTTTTATTTCGGATTTTCTTTTCAAGTTTATACCTCCAATCGCTTTATTCTTATAATAATACGACTATCCTTTAACCGCGCCCGAGGTTATACCGCCGACATAAATTTTTGACGTTGCAAGGAATAATATAACCAACGGTACGGCAACCAGCGTATACCCTGCCGTCTGCAAACCGAAATTTATACCGAACTCGCCTGCAAGGGTATTCAAACCAATCGGTATGGTTTTAAGTGATTTGTCACTGAGAACTATGTACGGCCACATAAACTGGTTAAAATACGTAAAAAAGTTAAAGACCGCTACTGTTCCTATGATAGGCTTGGAAAGCGGCAAGAGTATTTTTGTCATAACCGCAAGCTCACCCGCGCCGTCAATCTTTGCCGATTCGAATATCGAATTCGGAAGCTGTTCAAAAAAACTCTTTGTAAGCATAACCGCCATAGTGCTTCCCGTTGCCATATTCACAAGAATAACGCCCCAGTGGCTGTTGTCCAAGTTAAGCGACAGCACATTCATAAACATCGGTATAATCAAAAGTCCGACCGGAACCATACGAAAGCTCATAACTATCATATAAAGCGGCTGTCTGCCTTTCATCGGGAGCTTTGCAAAAGCATAACCGGCAAGAGTCGAAATAACAACGATGCCGCCGACCGACAAAAGCGTTACTTTAAACGAATTATAAAAGTATCCGCCAATCTCATTCCATGCCTCGGTATAGTTCTCCCAATGAAACGGAAGAGAAATTCCCCAAAAGTTTTGCAGAATCTGTGTTTCGTCTTTAAGCGATGTGAAAATCATTATCAAAAGCGGCAATACCGTACTGATTAAAAACAAAAACAATATTATTCTTATAATCAAATCCGAACCGTTATGTTTTTTCATTATCTTGCTTCCTCCTTTTTTTCTTTGATGATAAACGCGCTCACAAAAAAGCAAATCAAAAACAGAACAACCGCCATTGCACAGGAATATCCGTAAAGTGATTCAGAGCTTCCGTTCGGGCTGAATGATACATTATACATATAAAGTCCCGGTACAATCGATGAATTTTGAGGGCCGCCCTGTGTCAGTATGAGAACACTTTCATAGTTCTGTACTATTCCCATAAAAAGAAGGACATACAGGGTTTTGAGCTGTGACGCGATACACGGAATATCAATATGTATAATTCTTTTCCAACGCGGACAGCCGTCTATAACCGCCGCCTCAAACATAGACGTATCGAGTGATTGAAGGGCGGCAAACGTCAAAAGAAAGTTTATACCCGCAACCCACGGAAAGCCTATCGCCGCCATTGAGTATTTCACCCAGTGCGTATCACCGAGAAACATCGGTATTGAGCTTGGCGACACTCCGCACTTTGTCAATATTGACGCTATTACGCCTATTCCCGGATAATACAAAAACTTCCAGACAAGAAATGTTATTACCGACGGAATAACCATAGGAATAATCAGCGATGTGCGATAAAAATTCTGTTTCCTTACGGATTTAAGATTAAAGCACAATTCGGCCGCTATTATCGGAAGAAGGAATTTTATCGTATCCGCTATTATAAAGAAAAGCATATTTCCGAGAGATTTAAAGAAAACCGTATCGGAAAAAAGTCTTTTATAGTTATCCCAACCTATGTATTCATTCACCGACGCACCATCATATCTGAAAAAAGACTTGATAACCGCAAATACAAACGGTTTCAGCACAAACAGTATAAGCATTAAAAACACCGGTACTATATAAAGATACGGCGTAAGATTATGCCGATTCAGTTTTTTTCGTTTTATTGTTTGATTACTTGTCATTTTGTTTTTTACCTCCGATGTATAAAATATTATCCAAGAAAATATTATTCAAGTCTGTATCAAAATTTCCGCGGCACGGAATTTGATACCGTGCCGCCGTTATTTCGGATTCAAGCTTGACCTTTTGACGCAAAATCAACTCTTTGCATAACAGGTCTGATATTTTGTGTGTTTTCAAACATCATAACCTTTACCTCATTTTCAAATATTCCCTGTGTAAGTTCATCCGTTAAATCATAATTTATAAAGTTGTTTCCGCTCTCGAGTGTTTCGTCCTTTGCAAACATTCCGCAAAGCACACCCGTGTTTTTGTCGTATTCCGCTATGATAACGGTCACCGATTTTTCGCCCTGTTCCGTATTTACCGCGTTTAAAACTATACTGCGTGAATTCGGATAAGCGGTGCCTCCGGGTTCTCTCTCGTACCTCTGAGCGTTCACGGCTTTTATTTTAAAACTTTCGGGTATTGCCGCCGCCTTTATATAATCAAGATTAAATTTCGCGGATGAATCTGCCGCCGTTTTCATATTAACGGTTAATGTATGCAACCCCTTTGAAAGCTGAACCTTATCTGTTTTATGCTCGTCAACATAATCGTTACCGGCTGTGCTCGATATAACCCCGACAGTAACCGCCGAATCAAATGTTATATCCTTTAAAAGTCCGTTTGCAATGACGGTAAAATCATATTCACCGCTCTTTGGCACATAAAGGCTGTATGACGGCGCGTTTTTTGAATCGGTTGTATCAACATAGATGTATGTCGAGCGTTCAACCGCACTGTTACCACCGCCGCGCACTTGCTTTGACGTGCCGATATAATACAACGGAGATTCAGCCGTTATGAATATATCTTCGGTCTTTTTTTCAAAACTCATTTTGCCTATTCTGATATTATAAGCCGGATTAGCGGTTCCGGCTGTTGCTTTTGTATGTCCGGTAAACGAAATCGTTACTTTGTTTACCCCGGCATCGAGCCAAACCGAGCCAATGTCATAATTTTGAGTTCCGTTGTCCGCCGCCAAGCTTTTCAATTCCGCTATATCCGCCACCTTGCTCTCTCCGACCTTTATTGTCGGCTGACAATAATAATTGCTGTTGCACGTTCCCGTATATGTCATATTATAATAGCCGCTTGTCTTTGCAATCGGATAAAAATCAAATGTATAAGTCTGTCCGCTGTCCGCCGCCGTTCCGTTATATAAATAAACATCTCCGTCTATATTCTGCGGTGTTTCCTTTGCCGTATTTTTAAGTTCGGCGGTATTGTATACACAGTCATTGCCCTCTAAAGCAAGCTTTTCCGCTCCGTCTTGATTGGTTATATATTCAAGAATGAAATTTTGACCCGTCTTTCCGAATTGCAGCTTATATCCCGCGCCCGCGCCATTATTAATCGATGTATCCACCGTAATTTTAAGGGTGTGAATACCGCCGTTTAAAAATACTGTTCCGAGTTTATAATTTGCCGCCGTCATACTCGTTATCGTACCGTCGGCAACAGCCCTCTTTGCCGCAATCAAGTCCGCTATCTTTTCGGGCTCTCTCTCATCAAATGATATTGAAAACGGCGAAACATATGCGCTTTTATATCCGTTTATAAAACCCGACAGATTATAAAAACCGTCTTTGGGGGCTGTGAACGTATAATTCAAAACATATCCTTTATAATTAGTCATTGTACTTGTTTGAATTAATATTGAACCCGTCTCGGCATTGGGGCTGATGTTAAAATCACTCGGCTTTGCAAGGTTGTCTATGTGCGTCAGAGCATAATTTTTATAGTCAATCGATACGTTATCGGACGTGTCGGCTGATTTTGTAAATGTAAGCGAACCGATGTGCACCAAAATAGTTTTTCCATATTGACTCGCTTTATCCGATGTAAGTTCAATCTTATTTATTCCGTTTTTCAAATAAACCGTGCCGAGGTTTACATCCATAAGAGCATTGCCGTATCCGCCGTCCGTCTGCGAAAAACCGTTTAATTTATCCGCAGGCGTAAGCTGTCCGTCATTTACGGATATGTTGTAGGGACTTACCCAATTATCCACCGTTACATATTTTGAAATTATTCCCGTAAGATTGTATACACCTTCTTCTTTGGCATAAAACTCAAATTCGGCTGTGACCTTACTGTTTTCGGTTATGCTGTCTTTGGGAATATTGAGCGCAACATACTCTGTATCCTTTTTCGCGTCAACATTGATGCTGCGTCGAGTTTCGCTGCCCGTCACCGCATCTCTGCCGTACAGAATTATTTTCTCTGCCGTATCATCGGGTGACACACTGCCTTCCGCATACGCCGCCAAAGTGCATATTGCAACACAAAGACAAATCACGCATACCAACAGCCTTTTAATTAATCCGTATTTTGCATTTTTTAACATTTTTATTCCTCCTGATTCGATTCTATAATATAGAAATTTTATATTTTTCGGTTTTCGAAAGCGGCTTGATTGTTCTTAAATCATCAAATGCAAATACCTTTATCAGTGCCGTTTTATCGCTTAGATTTAACAAACATTCCGCGCACGTCTTTTCATCCGCCTTTACTTCAAACTCGGACATTTCAATCTCTAACAGCTCATCATTCGGCGAATACTGTGTCACAAGCGCATATCCGCTTATGCGCTCGCCCGATATATCCTTTATTTCTGTTTTCGCGGTGTACTCACCGCTTTTAAAAGCCGCACCGTCCGTTATTTTCTTGCCGTCCAGCGAAAGCCCCGTTATGTTCAATTTAACATCGGGCGTTTGACTCTGCATAAAATTCACATTGTACAGTCTGCCCTTGCCGTCAGCATATCTCAAATAAATTTTTGCTGTATGCTCACCGAACTTCATCTGTCCGTTCGGTGTTATACAAAGCCGTCCGTTATCTATCGTAACCTCCGAATCCTCACCGTCTGTCTCTGCCGTTGTTTCTCTCTCGTCTATCGCAACGGCTTTTTGAATTATATCAAAGCTTACAGAGTCCGAGCTTGCCGTCGGTTCGCCGAGAGAGTCGTATATATCCGTTTCTTCAAGAAAATATGCTCCGACCGATATTACCGTATAACTGAATTTTCCGACAGACGCACCCTTAACTTTTATCCCGGTTGATATTGCCGAAAGGTCATCGGGGTCAAGCTGTGCATTTTCGTCCGTATTGCTTATCCGCGAAAATCTGCTCCACGGAACATAAATCCTATTATATCCCTCTGTAAGATTGACGCCTATCTCATCGAGATACACAGCCGCCGAATCGCCGCCCCGTGTTTCTCTTACCTGAAAAATAAATGTTACATCATTCCAATCGGGCACCGTTTCACCGTTTACACCCTCAATCGCATCAAGATAATATTCCATTACCAAGCCGGTTGAATTTTTAAGTCTTTGGGGGTCGGCAACCTTTAAATACGGAAGTGCCCATTTATTGGCATCATTTTTATCGCTGAATGTATAAGACAGCTTCATTCCGCCGTATTCACTCGTTGTTATTTGATGCGAATTTGGATTTGCCGAGGTGTTGTTCAACCTATCCCAACCGTTCTCCGACTTTACATTTGCAAAGCTATAGTCGATCTTTACCGTTGCGTAATCCTCTTTTACATACTGTGAAACGGATTTTGTCGTGGTTTGTCCGTCAATCTCACCGTGAAATTCAAGCGGTAATATCTCATTCGGCGGCAAGCTGCCGCTGAACGAAACAGTATATTTTAAACTCTTTTTTTCATACGGTTCAAGCGTAATTTGCTGTGCCGCCGACACTTCGGCATACCCGAATCCGTTTCCGACAACCGTAACAGAGGCTGAACTCGGATTAAGATTAATGACATCAACGGTTATCGTTATCGGTTCTCCGTCAATTTTGTATCCCGATGTTTTTACATCTCGGTGCAGCTTTGAATTTTCGGGATGATTGCTTGCTCCCTCATCCACCTTGTTCGGATAAATTTGATTGATTATTATTCTCTCGGCGGCGTCAAGAGGTTCGGAATCATAACTTCGTTCGGTTTCGCCGTTTTCATAATCCGCACTTTCAAACCTGCCGTCAAGTCTTAAATAAATCGGTGACTCCGAAACATCCAGCGTTGCGGCTTCTCCTGCGGATATATCCTTTATCTTGTTTCCCATCAGGTTAAACACCTCACCGTTCGCCGTCGGGGTCAAGATTATTTGTTTGGCTGTTTCCGAAAAAATTACCGCTGTTTCTTTACCGTTTTGAGTATTCTCGGTTATGTATCCGTATGTATCGTCGGGCAAGATGTTCAGCTTTCCTTTATACTTTGCATCACCCAAAATATCAATCATTGCATAAAGCGCACTGTATATTGCGCTCGGGTGTTCCGCCGATGTTATTGTGTTTGTATTTATTACACCGTTCATATATGTGAACAAATACCAAAAGTGTTTATCCGTACCCTGTGCCAAAGATTCCGTTGCCGAAACAACCGAATAGTTCGCCGAAACCCTCTGTTGTTTCGGTGTTTGGGTATCTCTGTTATCTTCAAGCCTTGTCAAAAGTCCGCATTCGGTGTTCCATCTCGGCATTTTTTGGAGATGATATTTTTCCAAAAACTCGTTTTCAAGTCTCGGAACATCCGGAAGATGTTTCAAAAGCTCCGTTTCGGAGTTCGGCTGGCGATGTGCGTGATAATTATATATGTCAAAAAATTTCATTAAATCATTTTTGAACACCATATCCGTAAAATATGTTTCGCCGAAGCTCGCAAATGCGGGCGAAGCAATTTTACTGTTATCGCATCCGTCTTTTATGCCTATTGACATTGCTTTTATCATAGCCGCATACATATCCGGTGATTCATATCTGAACATTGCTCCGTCAGTTTCAGGTTCGTTCCACAACTCATACACCCCGATATTGCCGAGAGTACTCGCTATATAATACCCGTAATCATATGCCGATTTTAAATCGGTGGTTATCCTTCCGTTTTTCCACTTTCGCGATACAACCGATGCCATTGAACACACATCGGGCAAGACCTTTATACCCGCGTTTTTATAGTTTTGCATAAATAAATCGTACCGTATCGGAACACCACCGTTGCCGCCTCTTTGAGCATACGGTTTTGTTGATAAATCAAGGCCAAAATTGTTTATGCTGCTTCCGTTTATATGGTCCCAGCTCAATCGTTCTCTGACATATCCGACACCCAACAGCTCCATTGCCCTCACATAATCTTTATGGTCTCTTATGTCCGTATTCCACGCTGCCGCTGCGTCTATGGCAAACGGACAGTTTTCACACTTTATTCTCCCGGACAGCGGTTTTACCACCGCAAAATAATCAATATCATTTTCACCGAGATAAACCGTATAATGCCCAATCGGAAGATTTTTTAAAATCAGTTCACTGTTTGGGGCAACGGAAAGGGTCGAATTTTCGTATACGATATTCCCGTAAAAATCTTTTACGATTATATGCCCCGAAAATCCGCTATTCGTTTCGGTAATAAATTTTATTCTGACATCGCCGTCACTCTCAAAAATTCCGAGAGTGCTGTTCGGATATTCTAACGATACTTTGTCTGACTGTGCCGTTTTGAGATTGAGTCTTGCATAGTCAATGTCCAGATACAAACCGTTGTTCATATCTATTTTATCCGATGCAGGATTAAATTTTATCGTATGCCTGCCCTTAGTCAAAAATATATCCTCTGTGACTGCCTCTGACGTAATGGCATAGTTCGGGTTTGTCTGAGCTTTCCTCTCTGTTATTCCAAGACTTTTCCCGTCAATTGTCACTGAGCCGAGTGCGGCACTCCGACAAAAAACGCCCGTTGAATATGTACCGCTTTTAGGTGCATAAAACGTATATTGCGCGCTGTCGGCAAGGCGTATAAACGTTGAATGTTCGGCAACCGCGGACGAAGCTCCTTCCGATTTGCTTTGGAAAATATTTGCACTGTCGGCATACATCGGCGACTCGGCGGTAATGCGTATATCATCCGCAAGCCTTTCGGCATATACGCCTGCCGTACACAATACATATCCGCCATAGCTTTTTCTGTAACCGCTTATCGTGAGAGTAATCTTGTTGTCACCCGACTTTAGCCAAACGGTACCCAAATCATAAACATTGACCTTTCCATCGACAATCTCGGCGGATTTCCCCAAAAGCGACAACGTATTATCGGAGGTATGTATCGGATATGATTCACCGCCGTTAAGGCTTAACGATACCGCATTGTACCACCCTGCGGATGCATTTGATTTTCCCTTAAAATACAGTTCATAATATCCGCTCTCTGCCGCGGTCAAAGTATAAACAAAGTCAAAGCTCAAATTATCGGCGGCAGAATTGTTTTCGTACCAATAATATCCGTCCGTATCCTGTGCGGTTCCTTTAAACCCGCTCGGCTTTTCGCAATCGTTTCCGACCGCAGTCAGTTTTTCGGGCGAATTCTCGACCGTACCGCTTATACCGTCTGCCGAAGCATTGATGCTTGCGGCAAGGGCAGTCAAAATTATAATGACAATACACAAAATATGATATTTTTTTGCCACGGTATCCATATTATCATCCTTTCAATGCCCTTAAAGCGTATGTTTGAGCGATAACGGCGAATAATCGATTTTTGTTATAAAATAATCCACCGTCATATTATCGCTTAATGTATTTTTAAAGTTAATATCCTCCGTTGAATTTCCGCTCGTCACCGTCACTTCTTTGTTTTCGATTTCAAGCGCCGTGCCGTTTTCATCGCGCAAAACCGCGATTATTCTTATGCTTTCATCATTCTCATTTCGCGATTTTATCGTTATACTTATCCCGTTCACGGTTCTTAATTCTCTCTTTATCTCGATATTTTCGAGATAACAGCCGACCGACACATTCGCCGCATATTCGGCGCTTGCCGTCTTTACAACCACCTCAAAATCCGCCGTGCCGTCACCGTGGACTTTAACCGTTCCGTCCTCGCCGACCTCTGCAATATAAGGTGTTTTTGATGTATACACAACATCCGCTCCCGAAAAATCATTCTTGGGATAACCCGAAAGACTTCCGCTCAATATAAGTTTATTGACATTTAAACTGCCGAAATTTTTTGATGATGCCTCGACCTCCGCGCCGTTCGGAACAAACTCCATATAATCCAATAGGTACAAGTACGGGTCACCGCTTCCTTGCTCCTTTTTGTTGTCTATTTTTATCGAAACAATGTGTTCACCCTCATCCAGCACGATTGAATTTGTATATACATAGTTTCTTATCGTTGAGTCATAATCCTCAATTCCGCTGTTTGATATAAATGCAAACTTTTCGGAATCAATATCAATATATTCACTTCCGTCAAAGCTTATCTTTGCCTTTGAAACATATCCACTAGACACATTTGCGCCGGTATAATACAGATTATAATCACCCGTTTTTGAAATTGTGTAATTATAATTTACCACAAAGGCTCCGCCGTCCGGCTCATCCTTCTTTGAGAAATTCAAAAACTTTCCTCCGCTTGCGGAAGGCTTTGCTAATATACCTCCTTCACTTGTGCCCTCGATGCTTGTCGGCGTTTCGCCCTCGATTTTCACCGAATAATCGGGTTTTTCTGCCGCAACAGGCGTAAGCTCGATAAAATCAATCATAAACACATATGCTCCGCCCACACTTTTGGTATCCGCCATAAATCTAATCTTATGCTCGCCGTCTGACAGTTCAAATGTTCCGATGCTGTAGTGCATAAGAGCCTTGCTCTCGTTATAGACTTCGCTTTTGAGCGTATCCGCCTTAATATATTCGCCGTTATCGATTCTTATATTAAAATCCGAATACCACGCCGCATCCCGATTCAGTTTGCTGTTTACCGATGCTATCTTATATACTCCGCCCTCGGGAATATCAACCGTATATTCGGCCCAACGCCCATATTCGGTGGGTTCACCGGCAATCTGAAATCTTGCAATGCTTTTTCCGTCCGCTTCATCCCTTGTATCGATAAACGCCATTGAGTTCGTATCCGTATAATCCTCACCGTTTATCTTTATAACATCGTCATCGGCAAACACCGCCGCCGATGTCAAAGAAAACATCATTACAAGCATCGTAAGGTACGCAACAACTCTTTTCATAATCAAAATCATCCTTTCCGCATATAACGCTAATATGCCACTATTCCCTGCAAGGTTGCCCCTCGCGTCAGCAAGATAAGTCTGTCATAATCCGTCTTATCCTGTTTATAACCGATAAGTTCCCCCGCATTTATCTGATTAAACTTCATTTTTTCGCTGTCAAAACGATAGATATAGAGAGATTTTGACTCAACAAAGTATTTTTCAAGTGTTTCGCCACCGTTTTTAACATCCGTAATTGACGTCTCAGAATCAGCAAGGCTTATCGAATTATTTTTTATCTCATAAACAGGCTTTGACACAATCCTGTATGCCGATTCGTATGACGCGTCCGTACTGTAAGTTTTGTTTGCGCTTTGGTCATAAATAATCTCTGCATATGACAACTCGCCGCCTGTGCCGAAATAACAGCGAACACAATCGCCTTTTTCAACCTTTGCCAAAACCTCATCCGATTCCGCAGTGTACACAACCTCTTTTCCCTCAACTATACCTATAAGCTGTTTGACCGTTTCACCGTCGGCATTCAAACCCTCGGCTATATCCGCAACGGGAACAAGCTTATTATCCGGCTTTTCTTTCACCGATGTCCTGTCATAATAAATCACAACAACATCCGCACCGGCACTGTTCTTACTGTACTTGAACTGTTCCATATTGTACTTGCTGTAATTTGTGAAATAGCTGAGTCCCAATGTCGCATAATCTTTATCCGCCGCCGCGCTGTCAACCGTTCCGTTTGAATTCAGCGGTACACGAAACACCTTGACATTTTGATTTAATATTCCGTAACCCGAAAATGTCCTGAGCCCTATATACTGATGCACCGCGTTTTCTCTGTATGACATATACATTCCGTCTTCGCGCATATCGCCGTAACCGATTGAACCCACTCTGTTTTCGTAGGGGCGTTTTATTGTTCCGTCCTCGGTCATTTCATACGCCGTGGTGAGTTTCTTTATCTTCCCGTCCTTTTCGATATACGAAACAATCGTGTTGCGCACACCACTGTACACAATGTTCCCCGATGCATCATACTTATTGATTTTGAGTGCGTTCCACGCCGCATTTGAATCCTTATATTTTACATCATCGATTGTTACATTATCATCAAGATTTATTTGTATCAATTTGCCATCCGAATTTATAAGTTTAAGAATAATATTTTCTTCAAACCCCGACTCATCAAACTTTCCGCCGATTATAAATGCAATGTTATTCAGTTTTGCCGCATCTATATCCGCAAAAGCAATTCTGCCTTTGTAATCAAGGTGAAATATGTAATCCTTGCCGACCTCCGCCCTTTGGGGTGAATACATATCCATATAAGGGCTTATCGCATATTCATTATTATCTATTTTGCATTTTTTCACACCATTATCTTCAAAAAGCATATTTATGCTTGACGAAACGGTATCGTCACATACATATATAATAATTCTTGCTCGGCTTTTTGCGGCAAGCAAAACACATCCTGCCGATATTCCCGAAAGATTTGATTTGCTTCCGTATTTATCATATACGATAATATTTTTATCCTCATATTCATCAAGCCTTAAAGTTTTTCCCGAATTTGAGTCAGACACATAAGTTCTGTCGGCATCGAGGTTTGAAACAACATAAGTTTCGAGGCTTTCTATCAACACATAGTCCGCCGTTTTATCATTATCATTATCGATTAATGTCACCGTTCCGTCTTTGGGAATAAGCTCGCTTGAATCGAGAGAACTTGACGGCACGCCGTTTATAAGTACTGTTGCCCTCGATGAAATTCTTCTGTTCACGGATTTATCTTTATCTTCCTCACGGCAGACAAAAGTTCTCGATGTCTCGTCATATTTTTCTATATTTTCCGAAGAATAAACATATTCGTTATTATCGCTTTCGTTCTCACAAATACATACAATTACTTTGTCCGCCGCGGAAGATTTGTCTTTAAAATAATATCTTACGCTTTTGCCGACCAATCCCGTGATAATTTCATTTGTTTTAAAGATTTCACCGTTAATCTGAATTTCATCGTCATCCGCCAAAACGCCATTGTACGAATTCTCGCTGTCCGCGGTCACAATACCATCATCATACAAAATTTTATACACCGAATACAAAAGCGTCTGTCCACTTGTCAGCTTTCCTGTTGATGCCTCAAACTTTTGGATAAACGTTTCCGCGTGCAAAGCATTATATATCATTTTCAGCATATCTCCGTTTGTAAATGCTCCGCCCGTTTGTATACCGTCAAGCAAATGCGCCGACCTCGCCATTTTTAAATATGTATCCGGAAAGCTCGCCCCGTCGGACATCGTGTACGAAAATCCCATTGCGCAAATCAAAAACTTTGATGCACCCTCAAAGTCCAATGCGTCATACGGTCCGAACAACCCGTTTTCATATCCGCTGCATATTCCCATTCTTGCCGCAAGACTCACCGCACCAAACCATTCTTCATCCGATGTTACATCAAAAAAAGGTGACTTTTCGTTATATCCTGCGGCGGTGGCTTTAAGATCCAGCATATTTATAACATATTCAACCGCCGTGCCGCGATTAATCGGCTCGTCAATCCTTTCCTTTATATCATCATCGACTATTTCCAAGGCGGTCAAAAGTTTAAGTTCACCGGCGTTCAGCACAGTGTTTTTTGCGCTTTCGGCCGATACCGCCGCCGTACATGACAAAAGCACCGATGCACATAAAATCATATATCCGATTCTTTTAAGTAAGTTCATATCCGTTCTCCTTTCAAAAACACGCTTGCAATTTTCAATCGGGTTTATTTATACATATCGCCGATATAATTCATCGCACGGTATATCATAACGGCCGCCTCTGCCCTGTTGGCATAAACATCTGGCAAAAAGCTTCCGTCCTCCATACCCTTTATTATCCCGAAGCCCGACATGTTTTTCACCGCCGTTTTAGCATAATCCGCGATTTTATCAAAATCCCGAATTTCGGGATTAACATTGCTTATCAATCCTTTGCCGAGCTTTTTTTCAACAGCCCTGAACAGTATAACCGCCATATCCTGTCTGGTAATCGTCATATCCTTGCCGAAAGTTTTTTCATCAATTCCGAATATTCGGTTCTGATAATCTGAGATTCACTGTTCATTTTCATTCTCCTTAGATATCAAGTTCTGCCTCCGTTGCATTCTCATAAATAAATGCTTTTCGCGGCGGGACTTCTGTTCCCATCAGCATCTCTGTAACGCTGGATGCCATTCTCGCATCTTCGATCTCCACCAGCTTCAGAAGACGCCTCTCCGGATCAAGTGTCGTCTCCCACAACTGCTCCGCATCCATCTCGCCAAGACCTTTGTACCGTTGCAGTGTGAAAGGACCTGTATGGTTTTTCCTGTATTTTTCCAGTGCTTTGTCATCATACAGATATTCCTCTTCTCCTTTCTTTGGCATGG
>URAN01000054.1 GCA_900545865.1 uncultured Eubacteriales bacterium | reverse complement strand
CGAAAACAAATCCGGCAGGGTTATTCCTTGTCGGATTTGTTTTTTAAAAAGCAGTAAATTATACGATACCGTACGGCAGAGCCTGCATACAGCCTCAAAACCGACTGCGCCGGCAACTTTTGTTATTAGGATATGCCGTCGATAAACAGCGCATTACTCACACAGGCTATGTATTTATATATTCCGAACAGTTTTATGTGTCAAGACTTAGTTAAAATTTATAAATTCATTAAAAGGTCTTGACAAACTATGTCTAATGTGGTAGACTATATATGTCGACAACAGTAGATTATATTGGAGGTATGCCTTATGAAACACATAAATATAGGTGAAGCGGAACTTGAAATTATGAAGGTTGTATGGAAAGCAGATGAGCCGATAGGTTCAACGGCAATCGGAAAAGCCGTTGAAGAAAAGGTCTGGAAACGCACAACAATTGCCACATTTCTTGCAAGGCTTGTTGAAAAGGGTGCGTTGTCTGCCGAAAGACGGGGCAAGGCGTGGTATTACACACCAATTTTAACGGCAAAGGAATATAAAAAATCGCAGGTAAAAAATCTTATTAAAAATCTGTTTGACGGCTCAGCCGAAAATTTGGTTGCCGCACTTTTTGAGGAGGAGCAGTTTTCGGAAAAGGATATACGTGAACTGAAAGCGATTTTTGAGAAAAAGGAGGGGTAAAATTGATTGGTGAATTATTTAAAGCTCTTTTAATCACATCACTTGCAGGCTCTGTCCTTGCGGTTGTTATCAGCCTGCTGCGCCCGATAACGAAAAAGCTTTTCGGGTATTCGTGGCATTATTACATATGGCTGTGCGTGCTTTTTGTAATGCTTATGCCGGTGCGATTTAATGTTAATACAACGCCTGCGCCGAACATTGCAACGCAAACGGTACAGACACAGCAAACAGTTGTCAGCGAACATCCCGAAACAACCGAGAATATTGTGCAGACAGCCCCGATTCAAAAACCGCAGCTTTTGCAGAAAGCAACTGTTATATGGGATAGGATAATTTATAACCGAATGAATATTTTAGCGTATGTATGGCTTATCGGCGCAATAGCTTTAATGCTCTTAAATGTTTTACGGTATATAAGGCTGAATATTAAAATACGCAAAAACAGCGAGGTTATATCCTGCCCCGAAACAAGGGAGTACACCGACAGAAGAATCAATGTTCGGATATGGGAAAATGTTGCGTCACCGTTTATAACAGGTATTTTCAGACCAACGCTGATTTTGCCGAAAACGGAGCTTTCGGAAGAACAGTTACATAACATACTTCGCCACGAAATGACACATTTTAAGCGGCACGATATTTTATATAAATGGTTTGCCGAATTTGTAAAATGCGTGCATTGGTTTAACCCTATCTCGTGGTATGTTTCAAAGCAAATTGCATCCGAGTGCGAAATATCCTGTGATATGTCGGTTACAAAAAATATGACAGACAGCGAGGAAATGAGCTATGTGAGCACAATTCTTTCCCTGCTTCCGACCGGAAAATCCAAACAGCTTCCGCTTACCACACAAATGGCAAGCAGTAAAAAAATTTTGAAAAGGAGATTCATTATGATTAAAAATAAGAAAACAACAAGCAGATTTATGTCGGTATTATCCGCCGTTATTGCAGTTGTCATGCTTTCAACAACGGTTTTTGCAAGCGGCGTATTATCCGATTTGACGACTGATGATTACACGATTGAAATTACAAACAACGGCGAAAAAATTGAACTCACAAATAAGCCTTTTATCGAAAACGGCGAGGTGTATGTTCCGCTGAGAGAATTGCTTGAAAAGCTTGGTTTTGACAAAAACAACAGTAATATTGTCTGGAAAGATGGGAAAGTAGGTCTTTCACTTGTCCAAACAAACGGAAATGCAGGAGCGTATTGCATCAAAATAGGTTATAATGGAGTTTGGTGCTCACAGGAATCAACCGTATTAGATGACACTGCATTAGATTATATCATAGATAATTCTCGTGGTTATATTGATTTGGCAAACAGCGTTCCGCATATTTTGAAAAATTCATTTACATATATTTCGATTGAATATTTCGATTACATCGTATATCGTTTTTTAAATGTCCGTGATGAAAATAATGAACTTTATAAAATCACGTATAATACATATGACAAAAGCGGAAATATAATTGATTACAGCGGTTTTTATCATATCGTTATGGGAGAGTATACGATTAAAATTCCTGAAAGCTGGGAAGGAAAATACTACATTCATTCCGGAAATAACGCCGTGAACTTTGTGCAAAAAGCAACATACGATAAATACGGAGAAGGCAGCGGCACGCTGTTCAAAATTGAAAAAACACGTGCGGACAATGCAGATGAAATATTAAATATGCTGGGCGGAAGCCGACTGCTTTACAAAGATGATGTGTATGCGTATATTTTTGAAGTTCCGACCGATGTTCAATATCCGATATGGGAAGGCAGAGATGAAAACGATATTGAAATTGCGGCTGAATATGAAAAAATGTTCAAAGATGTTGCACAGATTGCCGGCAGCTTTCGTGATGAATCAAACGCGGAGCATCTTTCTTATGAAGAAATGAAGAAGCTTCAAGCGGAAGTTGATATCGGACATTTTCCATGGCGGCTTGACCCTAATGCTGTCATTTTAGAATTTATGGACAAACAAGGTCTTTCCGGCGGAAAGATAACAGCTCTTGCCGGCGCTGAAACGGTTTCAGCCACTTATGTATGCAATAACATTGAATACGAGATTGAGTTATACAGACCGATATACAAATGGGAACAGGGAATTTTGGTTGTAAAAAGTTTTTCGAAGAAATAACAACTGTCATTTGATACAGTAAATACCCAAAATCAACAGATAGAAAAAAATTTAATCTGATAAATTGTAACGGGGAAAAGGCATTTTCCCCGTTCCCCTTTTGCGTACTTGATATTCTGTATCAAAACAAGTTTGACTCAGAATATCAGGTGTAAATTTATTTGTGCATATAAACAAATTTGGCGAAAATATATTTACAGAATACTATATATATGTTATAATTATTATGTCATAGTATACGATTTTTTAATGAAAGGAAGTGTGTAAATTGAAGAAATTACTTTGCTTTTTAATGATTACCGCTATGATTTTGACGACAACGCTTTGTGCTGTAAATGCAGACAACGGATATACCATAAAAGATTATATTGCAAATTATTATTCGGAAATTTATCGGGAAGGTGCAGATGTTTCATTTGATAAAATCACAATTCAGGACACGAACAGAAAAAACGAATTATGGATATTGACCGGGAATTTATCGGAATATAATATATTTAATAACAAAATTGAGAAAGTAGAAAATCCTTATGTTATACAGACGGCGGAAAGATATTATATTACATTGCAAAGCACAGCGGGCAACTATCTGTATCTTTGCATAACCAAAAACGGCGAAATGTTTTTTGGTCGATATGCCGATTATAACAAGCCTAATTATTGCGAATATATAGTTGCGGAATCCGCCGCCGTATCAAATGAACTATCTCAAATATGTCAAACCGGCATAAACGGCTATATAAATCAAAATGCAGCTGAGGGTATTCCCAAATGTTCGGAATGGGCGCTGGGCTATGTGACAAAAGCTGCTGAAAAATCTTTTATTCCGACTATTTTGCTGGAATTAAATTTCTCCGAAAGTGCCTCAAGAATAGATTTTTGCCGCATGGCTTACAGAATGTTGAACGAAAAAGAGCAGATAAATGTAATCGAACGCACTCATCCGTTTACCGATGTTGATAAAGACGAGAGAGAATTGGCATATTTATATGAGAACGGTATTATAAAAGGGAAATCGGCAACCGAATTTTGCCCGAATGATTCTATTTCACGGGAAGAAGCTGCAACTATCCTCGATAGGCTGTTTAAGTTCATTTATAAAACGGATGCAGATAACTCCGATAAAGAAAAATTTTACGCTGATGATAATACAATCAGCGATTGGGCTAAAAACAGCGTATATTCAATGAAAACGCATAAAATAATGATTGGCGTAGACAATGAAACGTTTTCGCCGAAAACACCTTTTTCGCTGGAACAAACCGTTGTTACATTGGTAAGAATTTACGAATATAAGTAAAACTGCAACTATTTTGCACTGTTGCAGATACCGTCTTTAAATCGGAGGTGAAAAGGCAATGAAAAAAATATGGTTTTTAACTTTCATCGTATCAGCAGTAACATCCACTATTGTATATGCCGGCGGTTACAGTTTTCACGACGGCGTTTACAGAGGCGAAAAATGGGAGTTTGATTTCGGTAAACCGAAGAAAAATTATATAACAATTATACCAAAAGACATCCCTGAACCAAGAGTACACGGCAACGGATATATTGTGCGTGATACAAGCCCCGAAAAACCATACGACATAATATTATTATCCGAGCAGAAATAATTTTCACAAATGGCTATATTATAAAACTCAAAAAATATCGTGATACCTGTTTTGTGTATCACGATATTTTTTATGTGTGTAGAAAACGAAAATACCATTTTGGGGCAAGGTAATATAAAACCATTACCTTGCCCGTTTTGACCTCTGAAACCCCTTATTTTATGCGATAAAAAACGCTTAAAATGTCAACATATATCTTTAATTATTTTAACAATATCTCAAATTGCCGTTTCTATAAAAATTTTTGTATTCCACCTCAATAAACGAATGACACAAGAAATCCCCGACCGAAAGCGGCACAGTGTTTTCCGAACACCCGAACAAAACGCCGCCGAGCATCACACACATTAAAATTATTGCTGTCTTTTTCATTTATCTTTCGCCCCTTTTTCATTCACATAAATATATACACGCCAAAAATCATTTTGTTACACCTTTTTTAAAAAATTATAAATTTTTTAAAAAAAATAAAAGCCTGTTTATTTTAACAGACTTTTATTCGTATATTATAATTTCAAAAATATTTCGGGCTTTGATTGATGCTCGTCTCCGCATTCGGCGGAATATCATAATCGGTTATTCCCTTGCCGCAATTCGGATTCTTGGATGAATACGCGACATCCGCGGCGAACAAAATCCCGAGTGCCGCACATATCGGCAACAATATACCCGGTTTTATCTTTCGTATCATATTATCCAAAAGAGGCGCCAACACGTACACAACCGCCATTGCCCCAAGCCCGAAAGCAAGCAAGCCCTCGGCGCATATACGCCCGTTCAGATTGATAAAATATCCGCTGTAATTCCACCACTGCTGTCCTCTTGTGCTATCAAGATACCACGATGTCCAATACTCCACTATGCCGCACATGATAATTGCCGCAACAAATTCAAGTGCCGCGTTTGACCTCAGACGTTTTAAAAAAATCAATATCAGGATTGCTCCCGACCCGTAAATCGGAAGCCACGGTCCGTAACAAGTGCCGCGGTTTATAATCTCTCCGTCCTCAACAAGATGAATGCTTACCTCCCACAGCCAGCCGACAAACGAAAATACAAAAAACATCAGTATAAGCGACGGAATCGAATAATTTCTCAAATAGCTCGGCGTTGTCAATTTTATCTTTGTCCGCCGCTCTTTAATCGGCGAAAGCCTTTCGGAGTACACGCCGCCGTCAACAATATGCCTTATCCTCAAAATATTGTTTCGCACCGATATTTTCTTTTCGTGTTCCAAATCTTTTTTAGAGCCGAGCGGCATTATACCGAACCACTTTTCCAAAAACCCCTTAAAACCGCCGAGTTCCTCTACCTCGGGCAGAGGCGTGCCGACATATTCCATTACGTCCGCGTATACCTCCGACAGTTCTTTTGGTGTCGGCTTTTCGTATAAATATGTATCGTTTAACAGTTCCGAACCCTCGATTTCACAATACTTTGACATAAATCTGAGCCGCTTGTAAAATTCGCAATATGTCGCCGTTTTATACGGGTTTACATACAAAACCGATAACAAACCGAACGTGAACATTGACAGGATTCTCCATGGGATAAAGCTGACCGAAATCTTAAAACATTCCCACTTGTGCCCGTTCATCAGCCGTCTCGAAAGAGATATTGCCTCGGATGCCGACATACTCGGGTTTTCGCTCAATATATAAGGTACGAGAAAATATGAATAGTATTTAATCGGTATCGCAACAATTGTCAGATACCAAAGCGTTCGGCGCACAAACACCAAAAACATTGTCAGCGCGGAACGCACCCATGTCCGCGTTCTTATCAAAAACAAAAGTGTTCGTTTCGGAACTTTTTCATATGTTCCCGCCTCGAGAAAAATCCTGCGCGTTGTTATCACAAAGCAATCTTTAAGCATAAACAGTATCAGCATATGAATCAGTAGAGCTATAAGTATAAACAGGACAATCACTTTGCTCTTTGACTTAAAAATCCGCTCCCCTCTCTCGAACAGGTTCACAAAAATTTTTCCCGAGCCGACATAATTTATTATGCTCGAAAAGACTCCTCTTCGTCTGCCGAAAGTACTGTTTTGCGGCGAATTTTTAAATTCCGCTTCGAGCTCTGCCGCACGCTTGCGGCTCTCCTCGATATTTCCGCGGACAGCCGTTGTCACAATGAACTCAAATATATCGCTGTTGGTAATCCAAAATCCGTCCGATACAAGCTCTGTTCCGTTACCGGCGACCTGTTCGCCCGTTTCGATTCCGGTGCTTATCGCTGAAAGCGTTGTGCTGAATTCAGCACCTATAAACGCGGCAAACAGGCACACTATTACAAACAAAACATAGTGCGACTTAAACGTTCTTTTCGCACAGGCTTTAAGCTCTTTGCGGTTAAAACGCGCGTTTGAATATTCCTTTTCCGTATTTATATTCATTTTATCCTCCGTGAAATTTTAATTTGCCTATTTAAACACAATGTGTATCGGACATATTTCCGCGTCTGTTCCGACCCTCATATTCGGCCCGAAAAGGCCGACCCCCGATGTAACGATGTTATGCATATTACCCTTTTTCAAATATCCGCAGGCGTTCTCCCACATAAGCTTTATTGTCAGATTCCCCGGGAATACCTGTCCGTCATGCGTATGGCCGCACAGGTCAACATCCACCCCCGCATCGGCAAGCTCGCCAAGCTCTCTCGGCTGGTGGTCTATCACGATTATCGGTTTTGATTTATCGAGATTTTCCGTAACCTCCTGCGGAGTTTTTCTCTTATCTATACCCCTGCCCGGCTTTTGATAATCGGGTCTGCCGTAGATATAAAAGCTGTCGTCTATCAAAACATACTCATCTCTGAGCAGGGTTATTCCCGCGCTCTTGAGCCATTCATCCATTCTTACATCGCTTTGCTTTTTTGCATCACCCGAAAAAGTAAAACCGGCGAGAAGTCTCTCGGCAACATCGTGATTTCCGTAACACGCATAGATTCCGTACTTGGTTTTTATGCCGCGAAAGATTTCGGCAAGCTCATCGGGGTTGTCAAGCGCCTTGTATTCGTTATCAAAAATATCCCCGGCAATAACGACCGCATCGGGGTTCTCGGCATTTATCAGATTTGCCATATCCCTCATACTGCGCCGACCGATGTTATAACCCATATGCAAGTCGGCAATCAGCACGACATTCAGCTCATTTATCCGTGCCGAACCTTTTTCAACCGCTATTTCATAACGGTTCGTCTTGATGTTATGAGCGTTTATAACACCGTATGCACCTGTTACCGTTATAATAACGGCGCACACCGCACCGTATGCCACAAAGGACTTTCGGTTCACATACTTTTGCGTTCGGGGAATCTTTTTTATCACAAAACCCAACAGATGCAAAACCGCAATACTAAGCAGCATATAAAGCATTATTCCGAGCCAATAATTGCCCGTCATACGCACAAGCCGTCCGATTCCCGTCGGCGGCATAAAAAAGCCAATTACCATACTGAATGCAAATGCCGAATATATGACCGACATCGCAATCTTAAAGGACTTTTTTCTCAATAATCCGTGACACTCACCCATCCATTTTAATATCCACCACAGAATATATACATTCAACGCAATATAGACGGGTGACAAAAACAATGCAATCATAAAACTCTCCATAACTTAAATATAAATTCTCATACTTGTATTATAACATTTTTTCAAAACATATAAAGCGGTAATTTTGCCGAAAAATAATTCTTATATCTTTTTTATTTTATCAAAACCCGACAAATTCCGTTTTTTTATCCGATAATCCTATAATAACACCAAAATCTAAAAATAACATTAACCGCTTCTTAATATTTTATAAATTAAACCCGACCAAAAACAAAGACGGCAAACCCGTCCGCAAAGAGCCGATGTTTGCCGTCTTAAAACTAATTTTTATCGCTGTTCGATTGTGACGAAAAAACCTTATTTAATATCATCATCGAAAGGATGATTACCGCCGTCACGATAAATATTCCGAGCATTCCCTTGCCCATATACACAAGAGTTTCGGAAAGCGAACTAAAATTTATACTCATACTTATCTCTCCTGTTACAAAAGTTATTTAAATATCCGATTATTCTTATCCGAGCATATTAAGTATCAGACCGCCGGCTATTACGGACGCAATCTGACCCGACACGTTTACGCCGATTGAATGCATAAGCAAAAAGTTTTGATTGTCCTCTTTGAGACCCATTTTATGAACAACCCTCGCCGACATCGGAAATGCCGAGATTCCCGCAGCACCTATCATCGGGTTAATCTTTTTGCCCTCGGGCAGGAACAGGTTCAGAATCTTTGCAAAAACAACTCCGCCCGCCGTGTCAAAGATAAACGCAACAAGTCCGAGACCTATAATCATAAGCGTTTGCGGCGTTAAGAACTCCGCCGCCTGCATCTTGGTCGCAATAGTAAGACCGAGGAACAAAGTTATAAGGTTCGCCAATACTTTTTGCGCCGTTTCGGACAAAGATTCGAGAACTCCGCACTCACGGACGAGATTTCCGAACATCAAAAATCCGACAAGAGCCACACTGCGCGGTGAAACAATACCCGTAATAATCGTTATAACAATCGGGAAAAGAATTTTTGTTGTCTTGGACACATTCTTTTGTTCATAGTGCATCTTTATTCTTCGCTCTTTTTTCGTGGTAACCGCCTTTATTACGGGCGGCTGAATAAGCGGCACGAGAGCCATATACGAATATGCCGCAACCATTATCGCGCCGATATATTTTGAGTTAAAATACTGCGCAACAAATATCGATGTCGGGCCGTCCGCCGCGCCGATTATCGCTATCGATGCCGCATCTTTTATCTCAAAGCCCAAAACTCCAGCAACACACAGAGTAAAGAATATTCCGAACTGTGCAGCCGCACCGAATATCATCAGCTTTGGGTTTGAAAGCAGGGGACCGAAATCTATCATTGCGCCTATGCCGACAAACAAAAGCAGCGGAAAAAGCTCGTTTGCAATTCCCGAATTAAACAGGACGTCAATCACGCCGATTTCCGCAACGCCGTCATAAATCTGAGTGACCGCACCCGAAAGGGGAAGGTTTACGAGGATTGCACCGAACCCCATCGGAAGCAAGAGTGACGGTTCCATATCCTTTTTTATGGCAAGGTATATAAGAATCGCACCGATAACCCACATCACTGCTTGCTGCCACGTGATATTTGTCACATTAGAAAATAAAGATAAAAAATCCATTTTTAAAATTCTCCTTTGTATATAAATATTGATTTTATATTATTCCGTTAATAAAAATTTCGATACCGATGATTACCAGGATTATTCCGCCGAGAATCTCCGCCTTGTTCGACAGCTTTGTTCCGAACTTCTTTCCGAGAACAAGACCGCCCATACATATGACAAAGGTAACCGATGCGATTATCAGCGACGCCGCAAGAGCGTGCAAAAAATCATACTCGGCAATGGTGAATCCGACCGAAAGCGCGTCAATCGATGTTGCGATTCCCTGAAGGAACAGCGCAAATGCGCCTACCACAGGCTTTTCGTCATCGCCGTCGGATTTGATTCCCTCTATTATCATCTTTCCGCCTATAAACAGTAACAGTATCAGCGCAATCCACGGCACGAGCTTTTCAAAAGCCGAAAAGATACTTATTACCGTCTTAATACAGACCCAACCCGCCATCGGCATAAACGCCTGAAAGAATCCGAACACGCCGGCAATCACACACATTCTTTTTATACGCATTTTCGGCTCGTTAAGACCATTCGCAAGCGATACCGAAAACGCATCCATTGCAAGCCCGACCCCAAGCAAAACATTGTTAAACACAAACATTATTAACGAAAACATATTTCCGTACACCTCCGACCGCACAATTGCGGCTTATACATTTATATTTATGTAAAAAACATAAAATAATGCAGAAAACAATAAACGGGTACAGCACACACGCCATACCCGTATAATTTCTGAAAACGAAAAGACAACAAGTATAGCTTTTACGGTTATACCTGTGTCTTGCAATTTAATTCAAGCCAGACCTTTCTCTCAATTAAAGGTCAGGATGTTGACTTGACCCGCACACGATAAATCACTCGGATTTATCAAGATACGTGCGGCTGCTACTCCCACACTAAATACCTAAATTATATTTTACCACCGTTTTGCGTTTTTGTCAACCGATTTTTTCGAAAAATTTAAATTATCTCCAAAAAATCGGCTTATGCCGATTTACGACACGTCTCGGGTGACACATCACCGCCGTCATCTTTTGAAAATTGCAGTATAAGTATCATCAAAAGTATGACCGCTATTCCGACATATTGTGACAAAACAACGTTTTCTTTCAGAACAAAAACGCTGATTAATGTTGAACACACCGGTTCGATACACGCGATAACGGCTGCGCGTGACGCGGTGGTTGACGAAAGCCCGACCGTATATAGCATATACGGCACTGCCGTTGACAGTGTCGCCATTGCAATTATATAAATCAATGATTTCGGCGCAGCAGAGATTATATTTATTATGCTTTGCGGATTTATTGTGAAAACCGATGCTATACCGGCGAAAATACAAGCGTATGCGGTCAGGGTAGCGTTGCTGTATTTTGTAAGAAGCGCCTTGCCGATAATACTGTACGCGCTGTAAGATACACCCGACATAACACCGAACGCAATTCCCGCCGCGTTGAATACGCCCGAACCCTTTGACATAAGACCGCTGACAAGCACACAGCCACCGACCGTTCCGAATATCGATATAAGCTTGATTGCGTTAAACTTTTCATTAAAGAAAATCCGCGACATTATCAAAACCCACACCGGTGACGCATACATAAGGACGTTGGCAACCGCCGCCGAGGTGAGTCCCATACTGATAAAATAAAATATCGAGGTCAGCATATAAGAAAACACGCCCGTCAGAGCAAACATCCATACGTCTTTAAGTTTGATTTTGAGTTTCTTTCGGTCGGTCACCAAAACAAGCACAAACATAATCACCGCCGCAAATATCCACCTGAGTGCCGATATTTCCGTTGACGAAAATCCGAATTTATGAATCTGTACCGAAAATATTCCGAGCAGCGCCCACAAAACTGCGGCGAGCGCAACCAAAATCTCTGCCATTTATCATTACCTTCTTAAACTTTTGTTATAATGTTGCTACGATTTAAATATTAAACGGCGTATCACCGATGCACCGCCTAATATTATACAGGCTTATACTTTAAAAGTCAAGCCGTTTTACAAAATTCCGCATAGTTTTTGAATGGGTTGATTTTTTATAAACTACGGCATACCCCCGTAAGTCATATTTACCTCTTGTTGTCCGCCCGTTTTTTATTCTCAATACCGCATACAACCCGTCTTAAAACGGGAATGCGGCTCATAATTTCATAAAGCAGTATTCCGCCCGAAAATGCAGCAATCGCTGTCAAAACATACTTAAAAAACGGCGGAATATTGACCCGGTACAAATAAAACGCACACACCGAAAGCGGCACATAATGAAACAGATAAAGTCCCCACGCCATTTTGTTCATAAACCGCATAAATGCGTTTTCGATATTGCCGTGCCTTTTCATAAATGCCAAAATCGCCAAAACCGCAAACCAAGCATAAAAGTTGCACAGCGGCGTATCAAGCACCGTATGCTCGGCATAGGGTACGCCCCAATATACTATAACAAACGCCGTACCCAAAATTATCGCCGCCGCACCGAGCGGCAGACGGAATTTTTCCGCCCGTTCCGTCACTTCGCCGTGAGACAAAACAAAATATCCTATAAAATATCCGATGCCGTAAATCCCGAATCGGTACACTGTTATGTACGGAACATTTCCGATGTTTGCCGCACCCCAAATAATTAACACAAACAGGACAAGCACAGCCGTGTTCGCCCGACCGCAGATACTCCACAGCCTGTCTTTATCGATTTTTCGGAATATCACGAGCAATACCGAAAATGCCCATAGCATCTGTATAAACCACAGCGGACCCGTTCCCGATACGCACATAATCAGATAGAGAACAGGTTTTGGCATCGGCGGCAAGCTTTCGAACGCCCCACCCATCTTCATATTGAAATATCCCGAAATCCACCAAAATACAAACAGACCTATCGTTGACGGCAACAACAGCTTAACCGTTCTTGATTTTATAAATTCGCGGTGCGTATGATTTTCAAGATAAAACCGAGCGCACATCCCCGATACGACAAACAGCAACAGCATAAACCACGGATAAACCGCGTATAAAAACAAATCCTGATATTGCGTTTTTGACAAAGCACCCGCGCCGCCCAAAACGCCAACACCGTTGAACATATATATCACGTGATATATCACAACCAAAACAACGGTTATCCACCGCATATTATCAATATACTTTTTTCGCATTGCATATATCCCCTGCTACTTCTTTCCTCTGTTACTTTTTCTTGATTTCTTTTTCGGAATCGCAAGCTCGTCATACATCGCCTTGAACAGTTCGGTCAAAAACCCTTTGTCCTCGATATTTTCAACCAAAATCATATTCTTTGCCCCGTCATACGGCGGTTCGTGCGGCGCGTCGGACAGCATCGCTTCCGCCGCCGGTACGGGTTTGACCAAAAGCCTGTCATCACAAACATACGCGGCGATTCTTTGGTTATAATAGATTATATATTCGCCCATCATCTGTTTGTAAGTTATTCCGTCAAGTTCGGACAGCTGTTCGATAATATATTCCAAATATTCTTTTTTTGTTGCCATAAACTTTCTCCTTTTTTAAATCGCATCCGAGTCTGTATTTTGCAAACATATGTACAGCCTAATTTCGCTTTTCCTTATGCTCTTGCCAATATTCGTTGTCAATCTTCCACAGCTTATCGTTCAGATGCAGCTTTAAAAACATCTTATAAAGCGCTTTGACCTTTAAAGACGGCTTTAAATTTTTTGCACATCTTTCGACCATTGCCGCCGTTTTGTCGAGCTTTTTTATAAATTCGATTTTGAACTTTTCGGGCATATCGTTCCAGAAATATCCCCACACCGACTGTGCAACGATATGCGTTCTCGCCACACCCCAATAATCCATACTGTCCTTTATATCCTTTGCGGCGGATTTTAAGCCACCACCGCCCGCCGTTGTGATAATTACCGCCTGTTTGTTCATCATATCAAAATTCGGGCGGTGAACAAGCCACCTGAATCCGTAATGGTCCAAAAACGACTTTATTTGCCCCGGTGCGTGAAAGCACCAAACGGGACAGCAGAATATTATAAGCCGAGATTTTTCCATTGCAGCATTAATCGGTTTTAGATATTCCGCACCGCCGCACTTATCCTCATTTCCGTAAAGGCACGCATAACATCCGCGGCAGATATGCGGCATATCATCGGGCAGGGTGAACTCATACACCTCGCCGACATCGTTTAGCCTTGATATAAAATATTTTGCGGCGTTGACCGTGCTGCTGTTCTTTCTCGCCGTTGCTTTTATAAGAGTAATATTCATATTTTTCACCTACCATATTTTAATTCTGTCCTCGGGTGCCGTCCACATTCCGTCTTTTTCGGTTATACCGAACGCACGATAAAATTCGTCACAATTGACAACCACGCGGTTTACACGCAGCTTATCCTCGGAATGAACATCGATACCTCTTATATACTTTGCGTACTCACGTGTTTTTGTGCTTGCCCATGCGTTCGCCATAGAACGATAAAGCTTTTGATAATCGGGGTATCCGATTTTTATATTCATACTGTCAAGCTTTTTTATCGCCTTTTCTTTTGTTGCCGCGCTCGCCTGTGTTGACCGATTCATAAAACATACGAATATGCGCGTCAAGCCTTTTGAGACATTCGTCCTCTTTTTCGGGCTGTCGGTCGCATATGCCGAGCAGGGTCAAAATTGGCGAAACATACATAAGCGCAAGCGTCTCGGTATTTTCGTCTATGATTTCGCCGTTCGAAATAAGGTTTTTAAAAATCCCCGAATGATAGTCAACAAGCCTTTTGACATACCGATTTGTATAAAGCTCCGACAGCTCTGCCGAACGGAACTGTTCAATCGTCATCATCCTGCGAAAGCGGCTTATTGCGTTGTCGTGCAGACTATACAGAAAAATGCTGCGCACCTTTTGTATTAAAAATTCCTCGGTTATGTTCGAAAAAACATCCGTGTCCGCATCTGCATTTTGAACGTGTATGTCAATATCGTTTGTAAACTTTTCATACCGCTCTGCGGTTTCTTTCACGATTGCGTCAAAAATCGCCTGTTTGCTCGGATAATGATTATAAATCGACGGCGCTTTTATCCCCACCGCTCTTGCGATTTCGCCCACGCTTACCGAATCATATCCGTTCGCCGAAAAAAGTTCAAGAGCTTTTTCGAGGATTTTGTCTTTTGTATTTTCTCTTTTCATAATACCCGCCTTTAACTAATGGTTATTAGCAACATTGTAATACAATAAATCCCGTATGTCAATAGTTTGTGCGAATGTTTATAAAAAATTTATTTTTGATACAGGATTCAATAAAATCGAATAACCGTTTTATTATCGCATAAAATGACCGTTCTATGTTTTTGGGTCAAATAAAAAAGCAACCCGTTCGGATAACTAATATCAGGTTATCTTTCGGATAATGTTTTTACCAAGTCATTGCAAATATATATTTATGTGTGATTATTCAACATCGTTTGGGCTTGGAATTTGCGAAAAAGGTATTACTTTCGGCGGATTTTCGCCGTGCGGATTTTAATCTTGTCTTTTGTTGTCATTATATCACCTTTTTCAAAAATTGTATTAAATGCAAAATAACCCCACAGACAAGAATGTCCGAGGGGTTAAATACGTCTTTATCAGCCCGGAGGCCAGCCGAGATTCCGACCGGCGAGCAGGTGAAAGTGCAGGTGTCCTACCGTCTGACCGCCGGCAACACCGCAGTTATTGACAATTCTCCAGCCGTCTTTTGCAAAGCCCATTTCATCGGCGAGCTTTGCCGCAACGGCAAAGATATGTCCGACCACCGCCGCGTTATTATCATCAAGCTCGTTCGCCGATGCGATATGCGCCTTTGGCACAATGATAATGTGTATCGGGGCTTGCGGCTCAATGTCATTGAATGCATAAACGGTGTCATCCTCATAAACCTTTGTTGACGGGATTTCGCCGTTTATTATCTTACAAAATAAGCAATCATCCATATGTTTTTTGCCTCCTTTTTATCCTAAATCCAATGTTTCGCCCGACTTGACGGAATAGATTTTGCTGTCTGTCTCAAACCAAACCTCTTTTAGTGTCGGGTTATATATCTTTGACGCGTCCGCGCTGTATACAAGCGAGTTATACGCCATTGTATAATCGTATATTTCGATATTGGTCGCGTACCATGTATCGGCCTTGCCGCCGAGCATCCCACAAATCTTTTCGAGTCTGTCCCAATTATTGTCGCGGTCAAATTCATAGCTGTGACCCCAAAGATAGAATAATCTCGGCGAACGACTCGATAAATAGACCTTCGTCGGATCGAACGCAACAAACTTTTCGATGTATTCAAACACCTTTGGGTTCACATGATGCGCCGTCGGCATCCACGCGTGCCAGTCATTCGGCATAGCGAACGAATCATTGTCGCCGTCCAGTGTGCGCGAATACGCAATATCCAAATCGCTCAGATAACTTTTTATATTCTCGTAAGACAGGCCGTTTTCCATCTTTGTGATACCGCTGTTCGGATATGCCATACCACGAACGATACCGCCGGTAATCTTTTCGAGTTCAAGCCTGTTTTCAAGAACATCTTTTATAATCTCAATCGGCTTGAATTGTCCCGGTGCTCTGTGATGCGCACAATGCACCGCAATCTCATGGCCACCGTCACATAATAATGTTCTGATTTCATCATCGGTCAAGTGGTCTGCACCCACACTTTGCTTTGAAATCCATGAACTCGGAATGTTAAACGTGCATTTCATTCCGTATTTGTCGAGTATCCCGACAAAAGGCTTGTCAAACTTTGTGGCATCGTCATAGCTGAATGTGACGGCTTTTGGCTTGCCGCCCGGGAAACGCATAAATCTATAGCTGTAATTCATAGCTTTGCCCCTCCTATTTAATCATATCCGAAACGATTTCATCAACCTTGGCGAGTGCGTCATCAATCTTGAGTGCATCTGTACCGCCGCCCTGTGCCATATCGGGCTTGCCGCCGCCGCGTCCGCCGCAGATTGCGGTAATTTCTTTTATGATTTTGCCGCAATGTACACCTTTTTCGACAGCCTCGGGCATTGCCATCGCCACAAATGTAATCTTGTCATTGTCGGTCGATACGAGGACGATAACACCCGATGTCATTTGAGCCTTTGCGTTATCGGCAACGGTTTTGAGGTTTGCCGCACTTACACCGTCAAGCTGTGCGGTGAGGATATTCACACCGTTCAGGTGCTTAACCCCTGCCATCATATTCTTTGTACGCATTGCCGCCAACCTATCGGTAAGCTGTTCGCGCTGACGTTCCAATTCCTTATTCTCGGCAACAAGAGCCTCGGCTCTTGTATCGATTTCGTTCGCGCTCTTTATTTTCATAACAGCCGCTGTGCGGTCTATCAATGCTTGTTTTTCGTTAATCAGACGGATAACGCCTTCGCCCGTTACAGCCTCAATTCGGCGAACGCCTGCGGCAACGCCGCTCTCGGACGTTATCTTGAACAAACCGAGCTTGCCCGTTGACGCCGCGTGAGTTCCGCCGCATAATTCAAGGCTGAAATCACCCATTTTGACAACGCGTACAACGTTTCCGTACTTTTCGCTGAACAGAGCGGTTGCACCGAGTTTTTTAGCATCATCAAGGCTCATTTCGGCACAGTCTATTTTCGCATCGGCAAAAATCATTGCATTTACCGTTGATTCAACCTCGGCGAGTTCCTCCGCCGTCATTGCCGCAAAATGCGAAAAGTCAAATCTCATCTTTTCGTCATCGACATAAGAACCTGCTTGTGCAACGTGGTTGCCGAGGGTCTTTTTGAGTGCCGCCTGAAGCAAATGAGCCGCCGAGTGATTGCGTCTTATCGCCTCTCTGCGTTTGTTATCTATCTCACAGGTCACGCCGGCACCGACCGATATAACACCGCTTTGAACCTTGCAAAGGTGCAGGAACTTTCCGTTTCTTTTCTTTGTATCGAGAACGTCGACCGTTGCCGATGATGTTGTGATAACACCCGTATCGCCGACCTGACCGCCGCTTTCCGCATAGAAAGGCGTTCTGTCGAGAACAACCGTTATTTCGTCACCCTCACTTGCCGAGTCAACACGCTCGCCGTCCTTGCCGATACCCAAAACATTCGCATTGATTTTTGTTTCGGTATAGCCGTCAAATTCGGTTGCAGGCTCTGCCGCAAAGATATCCTCTTTCCACGCTTCGCCCTCCATATCTCCGCGCGCACGGCGTGCCTTGTCGCGCTGTTCGTCCATAAGCTTTGCAAATCCGTCTTCGTCAACGGTAAATCCATCCTCGGCGAGAATTTCTTTCGTGAGGTCTATCGGAAAACCGTATGTGTCATAGAGTTTGAACGCATTTTCACCCGATAATTCGGTCTTTTCGTCCGCTTTGAGCTGTGCCGTATAATCCGAAAGAATGGAGATGCCCTGGTCGATTGTTTCATCAAAGCGTTCTTCTTCGGTTTTTATAACCTTTTCTATATATTCAAAATTGCTTTCAAGCTCGGGATATGCCGTCTTTGATTCATCGGCAACAACCTTGGCGAGCTTGTACAAAAACGCATCTTTAAGACCGAGCAGACGTCCGTGTCTTGCCGCACGTCTGAGCAAACGGCGCAGAACATAACCCCTGCCCTCATTGGACGGCAAAATTCCGTCCGAAACCATAAACACGGTGCTTCGTACATGGTCGGTGATAACGCGCAGAGAAATATCCGTCTGTTTGTCATTGCCATATGTCTTTCCGACCATTGCCGCCGCGCTGTCCAAAATACGTCTTATTGTGTCAACCTCAAAAATCGAGGTTACGCCCTGCATAATGCAGGCGATACGCTCAAGACCCATACCCGTATCAATATTGGGGTGAGCAAGCTTGTTATATACGCCGTTTTCGTCCTTGTCGAACTGTGTAAATACAAGATTCCAGAACTCAACATATCTGTCGCAATCACATCCGACAGCACAGTCAGGACTGCCGCAGCCATACTCTTCGCCGCGGTCAAAATATATTTCGGAACACGGACCGCAGGGACCCGTGCCTATTTCCCAAAAGTTATCCTCTTTGCCGAGATAGACAATACGGTCTTTGGGAACGCCAACCTCTTCCGTCCAGATTTTAACCGCCTCGTCATCGTCCTCATAGACGCTTACCCAAAGACGGTCGGTCGGAATCTCCAAAACCTTTGTGATAAATTCCCACGCCCATGCGGTCGCCTCGTGCTTGAAATAGTCACCGAAAGAAAAGTTTCCGAGCATTTCAAAAAACGTTCCGTGACGAGAGGTCAGACCGACACATTCGATGTCAGGGGTTCTGATACATTTCTGGCACGTTGTCACACGCTTGCGCGGCGGAACTTCCTTTCCCGTAAAGTACGGTTTGAGAGGTGCCATACCGGCATTTATAAGCAAAAGACTTGCGTCACCCTGTGGTACGAGAGGGAATGACGGCAATCTCAAATGCCCTTTGCTTTCAAAAAACGAGAGAAATTTCTCTCTTATTTCGTTAAGTCCAAGCTTTTCCATTTTAATCTCCATTCCGCCGCCCTGCACCGGCATATATATTATAATAAAATTTCTCTTATCCGCAGGGCAAGGAATGATAAGAGATTAAAACGCCCATGTGCATTTCCGAAAGGGTTCCCGAAAAATAAGGATTTATCCGTAATTTTTTGGGAAAGAGGAGCAATCTCCGATTAAAACGATGGTTGTTTCAAAGAAATCAACCAAGTTAAAAGGAGAATTGCGACGATTGCACGGGCAATTAATTCCGCCGGAGGCATTAACGTGAAAGTTTCTTTCACGTTAATCCAATGCCTTTCCGCCTGCTAATCTTTCTTGTAAGTTACGCGCCGCAGGCAAGCGCTTTGATAAACATTCTTTTATTATATCAATATTTATTTGTTAAGTCAAGCATTTACACGCGTTTTTTACGGTATTTACAACCACAGCGCAAAATAAAGGCGAATTTTACAATATTTTTTCGCCGTCAAACAATAACATACCGATACCTATGCCCAAACAGTTCCCCGAATCGAGGTGTTTTAAAAATGCGCGCTGCATCGATGTGTCTTTGGGCATATCCGCTCCGCTGCCTTCATACGGCTTGCCGAAAACGCGCCACGCATTCGAAAAACCCTTGCGGTATATCGCTTTTATCGGGCTGAACAGCTTTGAGAATTTGACAATGTTTGATTTGTCACCGAGAATTTGCTCCAATTCGGGAAACAGCAGCCACGAATAACAAATTACCGGCATAACTCCGTCACAAAGTTCATTTTCAAAAAACTCATAAGCCGCCTTGAACGATGATAAAACATCGTCTTGTCTGAGTGCGCCCGATGACGGAATGTGACAATTATATACGGTCGCGCCGTGTTCAATCGTGTGACCGCCTTTGGTAAAGTCCTCAAACTCAAACGGTATTTTTTCATATTGCAGACGACCAATGCCGAATCGGGTCAGCCTGAAAAATCCGTCAAACCACATCGGGTCGGATACGCCCGACACGCCGAAAACGGTCTTGCACTCGTCAAATTTATATTTTATGTCAAGCGCGGTTTCGTGATATATCTCGTCTGATATGCCGAACTTTTTATAATCATCTTTCATATATTCGGCACACGCAAGCAAAAACAGCATATATTTTTCGTACAGATGAATGTCATCCCTTTTGTCGAGTTTTAGAATATCAAGCGCGTCTTTAATCGGCATACGACCGTAAAAATACCGGTTCGCAAGCTCATCGGGAACGGTATAAGACTCTATTTCTTCAATTCTGTGAACTGTATCGGACGGGAATCCGAGTTCTTGTGCCATATTGATATAATTCATAATTCTTCCTCATTTCTCACCCGAATCGGGCATAATTTTCTTTAATATATATTTATATATCTCGTCC
>URAN01000053.1 GCA_900545865.1 uncultured Eubacteriales bacterium | reverse complement strand
ACATCGCCGTCAACGCCGCCGTTTATGATAAGCGAACCGTAGAACCCTTTCGGGACATACCCTGCCGCCGTCATAATTCCGACCGCCGTTGTTATCTCGCCCGTGTCATAAATTTTAAAACCGTTCTCATCGGCTGTCTTTGCAAGCTCGGTGATAAACGCCCGATATTTGCCTTTGTATCCGTTCTCGGTAAATTCATCTCCTAAGAATACATTGATATGCTCGCCGATTAAATTCTCATCATATACAGTCGAATAAAAACCCTTTCCCGACACGTATTTCACACGGCTGTCGAGCTTGCATATTGCACGATTTCCAAAACCCTCCAAATGTGCGTTCGGAATATCCGATTCGTTGTCCGCGCCTTTGAGAGCGTCTATAATCTGCTTTAAAACTCCGTATTCAGACGTTGACTTTATCACATCGTCAGATATTACGGTCGGGGTGACTTTTATCTCAAATATTCCGCTTGTTATCTGTCCGTCTTGCGTGATGATTTGTACCTCACAAATACAAATTCCGACCGCCGTCAGCGTTTGCGGCGAAACAACAAACTCTGCTGTTCCGTCCTCGCATATATTCCCCGATGTTTCGGTGTATGTGCCGTCGGGTTTGGCGCAGTTCAATACCGCCGTTGCCGTCTTTGGTATACACAGCGCAAGACCGCCGCTTAACAATGCGACATTGATGTGATAAAGACCGCCGTCACCCTGCCGCGCCGTCAGATATTGCCGTACGGGACTGCTCGACTGTACATCAAGCTTGATTGGTATGTTTATCTGCATTTTTATCAGCTCCCTTTAAGTTCATCTATTGCAGCTTTTAATTCGTTTATCGCCGCAACTATCGAGGATTTGTTTGTCGTAGCAAGAGCGGATAATACGCCAACATCCGCCATATTCACTTTTTCGGACAGTTTGTGAAGTTTATGCGCTCCGCTATCGGGGTCTATGCAAACATTAGCTGTAACATCGCCGTTTTTAGCCTCGATACCGACAACGCCCGGAACGTTATCAGCTCCGTCTGTCTCAATCGTAAGATGCTGACCTGATATTAGTCCAGTCTCTGATATACCTGCATTTACTCCAATAAAATTACGTGCTTCAATCCCCCGTGATATTGATGAAACAACTATATTTGTTGTAGTGGAATCATACGACAGTCTGTCCGCCACGTTCTCATCAATTAGGCTCTTTCCATCAACCCTATCAACCTTATTCGGAAGGTCGTTAAGGTTTACCATACAGAAGTTGGAATTAGTATCGGTAAAGCCAATTTGAACATTGCCCGGTGTTATTGTAGTGTAATAATTCGTATCTGTTGTATTTAATACGGTTATCCTTCCGTCTGAAGTGAGTAGTCCCGGTGCGCCGTCAAGCTTTGTATCCAATTCGGACTTATCAACCTTTTCGGAAAGTTTGTGAACCACAACCGAACCTCCCGCTTCTTTTTGCACATAAGCAATAACATCGTGACCATCTTTTGCTGTAATGTCACCACGTGCAATAATCTCACTGTATGATTCGATTGCCCCATCTGCAAAAATTCTACATTTAACTTGTAATGCACCGTAATAATCAGACAAAAAATCCGCCACAGTCTTATCAATCAACGTTTTGCCGTTAACTTTATCAACCTTGTTGGCTAAATCCGTTTTATCGGCTTTTTTTGCTAAATCTGTTTTATCGGCTTTTTGTGACAGCCTGTGGGTTTCGCCCGTCTTTACAAGACGCACGTCCGCATTTTCGTTATTTGTGTTTATCATTATTCCACCAAAAGGAATAAGCGTTAAAGAGTTCCCCAAACCCGATGCGTCGCTTTCGATTGTAATACTCCCTGATTCAATTTTAGTTGATTCAGAAAAGGCCGTACTTTTCACCCTCAATCCTTGTGAGGGTTCACTCACCTTAATCAAAATTTCTTCCTTGTCAGTATCATACTCCAAATTATCCGCCACGCCACTATCAATCAACGACTTACCGCTTACCTTATCTACCTTTGTGTCAAGTTTGGTGTCTGTCGAATCAAGTTTTGCCTTGACCGTTTCCTCAACCGCACCGACCTTTTCGCCGACCTCTGCATAAAGGTCATTCTTCGCGTCCGCCGCCGCTTTGTCCGTATAGGCTTTTGTTGCGGTTTCCGCGTCTTTAAGTTTTTTGTCAATAACGGGTTTTGTATAAAAATCACCGTTGTCACCTTTCTTTTTCGATATGTTACCTAACATTTTAAATAACCTCTCTAACATATTTTGTTTCATATTTTGTTTTCCTCATAATTTGCGTCGTTTGGTTGTAATTCCGAATTACGCATTACGCACTCCGAATTAACAAAGTATCGCCCTTATGTTTATACGGCATATCTCGCCGCCGTTGACAATTTTAAGTGCCGATACCGTCTTGTTTATCTCGTCACCCGGTGTAATCTCCTGCCACATCGCGTTTTCGCTCTCATAATGCGCCGACAATGTTCCGTATAATTTAAGTTGGTCGCTGTCACACATCCACCCGATGTCATTTACACTGCGCTGCATCTTCGATACGCTCGGCATTTTCACAATAACGGTTTCGTTCGGCTTTAATGTCCTCTCATATGTATAACAAAAGGCTTCGCCGCCGTTCCTTTTAAACATCTCACGCATTGCCGTCACTCTCCGTTTCGTCCGTATTCGATTTGGTATTTGCTTCGGAATTTGTTTCTGCATCCGTTTTTTCTTTCTCTGTTCCCGGCTCCGTTTCGGAGTCCGTTTTCTCGGTCGCTTCCGTCTGTTGTGTACTCTCTGTCTTTATCGCCTGAATCTCGACCGATACCGTTCCGTCACTTCCGCGGCGAATATACGCCGAGTTCAAATCGGTATATCCTTTAAGCCCCCAGCCATAGTCCGCGTCATCGGGCTTGAAAATCAGGGTTTGCATATTTTCCGCACTAAAAAGCGCGTCAACGTTCTCTGCGCTGAGTGCCGCCTTGACCGAAAAGACCAAAAGCCACCGTCTTTTGCCGTTCGCCGTCTTTGACATCTGTTCAATCGGCTCACCGCATTCAAGTTCATAATTTCCGATAATAAGTTTCATAATAATACCTCCAAAAATTTATATAAATTTTAATTGTTTTCAATTAAGCCTTCCCCTTGAGGGTCGCAGATTGCCAGTGGCAATCGTTTTGCGATTTGCCCGAGTCGGGAGACGAGAAAGGTGTCACCGTCAGGTGACGGATGAGGTGTTAATTCCGCATTCCACATTCCGCATTGATTTAAACCCCATTCACCTTATCGCTAAGCGCCGTTAAATACCTCGCATATACGGGTTTGCCCTCTGCGAAATGCTCCGCATAATCCGCATTCGTCACATCCGTTTCGCTGTCCGAATTGTTCACACAGCATAATATATAATTCACCGCATTGTACCGCCACGCATAAAGTGTCTTGTCCGCATCGATTTTCGCGCCGACGTTACTTTGCGACTCCGTAAAGTTTAAGACATAGTATATACTTTTCCCTGCCAAATTGCCGTATAATGTACTGTCGTTCGGCAAAAATATCTCATCTTTGTTTTCTGTGTATGGGCTTCTGCCTCTGCCCAAAAAATCCGCAACAACAGCATTGACGTTCTGACAAAGCCTGTTCCAGTCATCATTCGGCACGCTCGCCGTTGCAATGCCCGTCTGCGGCGTTACCGTCCAACTGAAATAATCGGGGCGCAAATAATTGACCGTTGCTGATTTCGTTGCCCTGTTCCCGTTCTCGTCAACCGCATACAAAACCGCATTGGTTCCCGTTACATACGCCACCGATACGGTGATTGTATATATTCCCGTCCGCGACAGGTTAAACTCGAATAATGCGCCCTGCGTAACATCACTCTTGTTTATATTTGATATGGTTTTGTTTCCCGTACCGCTCTCCGCTATCTCTACTTGATAATACGAATATTCGTCCGACGGAGCATTAAACCTAATTCTTGCCCTGTTACAGAACCTGCCGACAAACACGGGATAACGTAATAATATATTCGTCGGCTGTGTGGTGAACGTTGACCAATCACTCCACGCCCGGTTACTGCTGTCATTTTTATCAATCGACCCCAACCGCATTTCATACTTCCGACAAAATTTCGCTTCGGGTATATATGTTAAAAACGATACCGCTCTCTCTGAATCGGTGCCGCCGCTCACATCATCAAATTCAAACTCGGATGTTGTACCGGTTACCGTATCTTTGACCTGCCATATAAAATTCGCATTTTCGTCCGTCATCCCCGAAAGCTTTATACGCGCGGCGGGTCGATTCGATGTCGTTTCAACTCTGTTACTGTCCAAACTCGGCTCATTCGGTGCGGTCATTGTCCGCTGTTCCGCAAGCGTTGTGAACTCAATAAAATTACCGCCGCTGCTGTTCTTTATCAGATAAAGAGGTGTATTATTATTTTGGTCACTCACCTGTGCATAACAATATAGTTTGTATGTCGTGCCGCTTGTCAATGGGTCGCCCAACACCGCAGGTTCGCCCGAGATATTTTTACCGCTCCCGACCGAACCGTTGGACGATACCGTTATAACGGCGCGAACGTACTCAAAGCTGTTTAAAACACTCGTTCCGCCTTTTCCCCCGATATATTTTTTCAAAAACCAAATCCCGAGGTAATTATCCGATGTAAAGTTGTATTCCAGATTATATATATTTGCCGTAAAACTGTTCGTTCCGACGTTCGTCACCGTCCAATACGCCATATCTCACACCTCATCCAAACACCGCAATGCCGCCGCTTCCGCCGCCGTTATTCTTTACATAATTTTCAAGTGTAACAGAGCTTCCCGATGTTCCGACATATATTTTGTTCGGGGCTTGCGTTAGGTAAATAACAGAAGCATTAATGCCTATTCCTGTCTTTCCCGCCGCACCGCCGTCAAGCGTGCTTATATTTGCACCCGAATTAAAAATTATACTCCTCTGTTCATTATCTGTAGAAGCATCGCCGATTTTTAAATTACCATCCACCTGCGCAATCTTTGTTATGCGCACATTTCCTCTCATTTTAAACCCGTCCGTCGTCTGCTCAAACACCGTTCCGAAATTCGCATTGCTGCCCGATACCCACTTTTCACCGTCATAGTGCCAATAAAGGTTAGTTGTTGTATCATAATATATAACGCTTTCAATCTTTGACGAAACATTATTAAAATTATTCACCTCAACGGGGTTTGAATACGCCGCATTGACCGCCGTTGTTATGCTGTCCTTTGTCTGTTCTATCTTTGAGTTAAACTCTCCGACATCGGTTTCAATCGCCGAAACACTGCTCTCTATCGAATCCGCACGTTGATTTATTGCGGTTTTAAATGTTCCGACATCTTCCTTTACCGCCGTAACCTCTGCCGTTATTTCTTCCGCTGTCTGCGTCAGCTTTGAATCGAATTTACCGATATTCTCTTGATTCTTTGTCACCTGCGTTTGTATCTTATCCGCGGTTGTCTCAATTGTGGCGCAACGCTCACCCAGCTCATCACTTTTTACAACAAGAGCCTTTATCCCGTCCGCGCTTACCTCTATCTCGGTTTTCATACCCTCTTTTTCTTTAATTAGGTATTCCGAAAGATTGCTGTCGTCAAGGTTTTCAATTGTGTCGTTATACGCACGCTTAAACCGCGCCAGCTCATCTCTGAGCTCCTGAACCTCATTCCTCAGCTGTTTAAAATTCATCTTTGATATTTCTGTATCAGACATACAAATCACCGCCTGCCTCAAACCACAATTCCAAGCCGTACATCGTCACATATCCGTGTCCGCAAACGTGCATTTTTATACCCCAATGCGCCGTCTGCCGCGGCTTTACTCTGACCGCGACCCGTCCGCTCTTGCCGCCCGACGAATATACAAGGTGCGACTTGCTTTCATCAAACTTTTCATCGTCGTATAAAAAATATACTTTAAATTCCGCACCGTCCGCTATATCCGTCATCATCTGCAACTTTTTGATATGCTTGATATTTGCCGAAATCTCGTTGTTGTCCTGTCTTGTTATTATGTCGGTTTCAAACTCAAAATCCTGTTCAAAATCGTTCGTGTCGGTGCGATAAACCTTTCCGTCACCGCCGAGATAATACATCCCCGTCTTGTTATGTGCAAAGCATTTGATTTTTCGGTCTATCCCCTGCCGTGACCATTGCTCCGCCACCGTGTCATAGGTGAAATAATACTTATTGCCGCCCTCATCCTCACAGTATAAGAAATAGTTTCGGTTGTCCGTCCCCGCAACCGCATATTTATATTCACCGATGTTCAAATAATATCCGAGTATTCTTGGGTTCGACCCTGTATAAATCTTTACGTTATCATTTGATACAAATATAAGCCGTCCGTCAACCTCTTGAATCGTTCTGAAATCAATCGCACCCTCTGCGAATATCTCATTTATCCTAAACGGGTTCTTTGTGTTGTATATCTCCTGCATATAATCGCGCTTAAAACACACAACATTTCCCTGATATGATATAAGCCCCGTAAAAATCCCGTCCGCTTTCGCGTTCGCCTGTGATGCCGATACCCACGAATTCGATTCGTTGTATGACTTTATCGTGTCTAAGGTCCAGTTACAATAGTCATTAAATCCGCTCGCATATACGCGGCTGTCATCAACGCCGAACACACGGCTCAAATGCACCGTTGCGTATTTGAGCTTCGGCACATTCGGGGCGGTCGATACACGCCAATCCCATTTTGTGCCGCCGCCATCGAGCTCAACTTCAACATACCGCCACGTTTCGCGCGTTGCCGCGTTGTAATAATAATATCCCGTATTCGCCGTGCTGTCGGGCATAGATGATAACGTCCATTTTTCCAATTTCTCATCATAATCATCATCCGATTCCTGCGCACCCTCAATTATACTGTCATCCTTTGCCTTGTTGTATGTGCGAACAACCGCGTCCATACCGTCACATTTAAAATATGTCTTGTCGCTGTTCAGTCTGAATTTGTATTCACCATAATGATTTGTACCATTATCGGTTTCGACATCGATGTATTCATACCATTTGCCGTCTTTTGTGTTATATATAAGCGTTCCGTATTCTCTCGGTTCAACGCTGTCCGTGCCGGCATAATAATATGTTTTATCCGCATCGCTGTCGGTGTATTTTTCCGCTGTAAACCTCGCCGTTTCTATGTACATCGGCATAGCCACCCTGTCGGGATAAATTAAAAGTCTGCGCCGATACGAACCGCCGACGGGGTCTGTCGGCGTGTCATAAACATTGAATTGTACCATTGACCTAAATGTGTTCTCATCATATTCAACGGTATCAATCCCGTCATTATCGTCCGAATCGTCAACACCGCGGCTCACCATTCCCGTATATATCGTCGCTCCCTCATCCTTAATATAATCAATCCAAACAGCGTTGTTCTTTATATAAATAACGCATAAAAAATCATCAAAGCCATAGAGAGCCGCCGCGTTTGAATACTTTGATACTTTTAACAACGCTGTGTGCCGCATAGACGGCGTGAGATAGGGCGTGTGTTCGGTCGAAATATTTAACTCTTCCGAGAGCATACCCGTATCAATCTCTTGTCTGCGGTTCAACCCCGACCAGTTTATCTTTGTCATTTTATATGCCTTGCCCGATTGCGGCAAGGGCATTTGCAGGTACGAAAGACCGCCGTCATTTTGTTTTTTCTTCGCCATATATCACACCTCAAATCACATAGCAAACGCCGCCTGCCGCTGTTTTATCCACTGTTTAAACGTTTCCAATAAAACGTTATAGTCACTCAGCCATTTCGCCGCCAAAACATCTTCGTTCGCTATCTTATACGCTTCGCCCCTCAGCTTTGCCCTCGCAATATCCAAAAACTCGGGCGGCAGCATTACATTTTTGCTGTCTATCTCGTCATTTTCCGATACCGTCTTAACCTCGGGGCGTACAAAGTACATTATTTTCATACCGTATGACCTCGCATAGGGTGAATTAAAACCCAAATTACCGTTTATCTTATAATAAACATCCGGAAAGGTCGCACCGCTTGTCAAATTTGTCTTGATGAGCTGTCTGTCACCGACAAACACAGTGTATATATCCTCAAACCTCGGCTTTGCGTGACCGTTCGGCACATCTGCCGTCGCCAAATCAATCTCGTTTGATGATATATCGGCTCTGTCAATCGTCAAACACCGCTGTTCCTTGATTATTTCGCTGTATATAAGCTGTTCGAGTGCCGTCAGCCACCCGACATAGCTCCGATTCGTTATCGGATAAGCCACATCCGCTTCGGTTATAATATCGGCGATTAAGTCCGCCGCCGAAATACCGCTGTCAAACATCACCACGTCACCGTCCTTCCGCCCCAAACTCTGCCTTTGGCGTTGTCATTCCAATATTTTAAATAAGCCTCTTGTGCCTTTCGTACAAACTCGCTTTTATACGCTTCGTTTCCGCTCGCATAAAATAAAATATTGTCAACGATTGCCTGCATAAACAGCGGCCGTACGGCTAAATCGTTGTCAAGCGACATAATCGGTTCGAATTCCGCTCCGTCCGCCAAAACAAATTTGTCATACGATGCCAAAAGCTCCGATACCGTGTCGTTTAAATAATTAAAAAACCTCCGCTGTTCCAAAGGCACAACAAGGTTTACTTTTTCATAAATTATTCTCGCGTTCATAACGAAACACACTCCTTTAAATTTTGTTCAGCAAGTGCCGCATTCCTCGGGGGCATAACGCCCCCGAAAGCGACAAAAATACAATACTTATACCTATCAGCCTGCGCAATTGTAAAAACGCACACAGCCGCCGGGGTTCTTACAGATAAGCTCGCCGTAGTTCGCAAGCAAAGCGCGGTATTCCGACCTGTTTTCTTTAAGGTTAAAGATACCGCCGCCCTGTAACTCACAGAAATTCCATTCCTGTGTATGCAGTTCAAGAGCCGATGTGTCGATACCCCACATTTCGCCGTCGGGTACAAACTGTTCGTTCACAACGTCAACCTCTTTGTTGCCGAATATGAATTTAATGGACTTAAATCCGCCCTCTAACTCTCTGCCCTCAACTCTGAGCTTGTTTGTTTCGAGGTATGCAACATATGCGTCAAATGCGTCATCGCCGCAAAGCAGCATATCTACATCCGAGTTCTTTTCTCTCTGCGCAAATCTCAATCCTCTTGTGATGTCCTGATTTGTTACGCCGCCCGTGTCACAGCCGATAACGGTCGGATAAAGGTAAGGATTCGACGCTTTGTCCACGCCGTAAATCTTTGCGATGTTATTGTCAAAGATTGCGCCCAAGCCTGTGATTTCGCGGTTATAAGAGTTCTGAACGGTGATAAATCCGCCGCCTGTCTCCGCGCCGCTTGCGATTGCCGCCTTTGTGATAGACGTATTTGCACTCGCGCCGTCTAAGGTTATTTTATAAACCTTTTCAGCCGCCGCACCCTCACCCGTCGGGGTAAAGGCAGTAGTCATATGCTCGATAGACTTGATTCTGAGAGCCGTTCCGTTTGAATCGGGTGTCGTTCCGCCCTTTACATAAAGGTCAACGGTCAATCCCTCTTTAAGCATCTTGACATCGTTTACATACGCGGTGATAACACCGTTTGAATACGTTGTCGCGTCACGCACCTTACAGAGAACACCCGAACCGTTGCCGAAATACGAACGTCCGACATTCCATTTCGCCGCCGCATATGCACCCTTGATTTCGGTATCGAGCGCGTCAGCCATTGCGCCCGCGCTTCCCGTGAGCCTTACCGCCTTTGCCGATATACCGATGTCAACATACATATCCTTTGCCGTTGTTTCAAAACGCTCGAATCTTACGCGTCCTGCCTGAGGTGTGTTCATACCCTCTTCGCCGAATCCGAAACCGCCTGCGAGACCAATATCAGCCGCCGCAACAATTTTGTTGGATTTAAGCGTTTTCTTTTTGATTTTTGCCAAAAACGGTGTCGGTTCAATGTTCAGCATATTGTTCCACACCGGCAAATAATTTTCTTTTAGAACTTTTTCAAAAGTTTTTAAGTTCTGTACATCTGCCATTTTTCATCATCCTTTCAAAACAGATTAATAAATTTTATATTTTACCTGAAAGCGTGACGTGTGCGCTCTGACGCTTCTTCCCACGTCTTGGGCTTTTCGGGTATATTAAGTGCTGCATTTACCGCTCCGCTGCTTGCGGAAAATTGCGGCACTTGCTGACTGTCTTTAACCGCCGATATTCTGTCCTGTTCTATGAGCTTTCGATATTCCTCATTCGCCTTGTATTTTTCAAGGAACTCCTCGGGCGTCATCTCTTTCGGCGGTTCTTGGGGCGGTGCGTTCATCGCGTCAATGCCCCTCGCTATCGCGTATGCCATTATGTATTTTTCATCATCGGGTATATCATCCGATGATAAAGCCTTGTTGCTTTCGATAATGCTGTCAAGCTGTCTGCGCCTGCCCGATATTCCGTCAAGCTCCTTTACTCTCGACAAGCCGTCAAAGACTTCATCCCTTTGTGCGCGGCGTTTTCCCTCTTTCGCCTCATTTATATAAGGTGCAAGCTCGTCCATAAGACCGCCTCTCACATACTCCGCCATTTGCTTGGCGTATTCGGCTTCCGCCGCCGCAACGGTTTCATCATCCGCAAACGCCAAACCGTTTATATCCAAATGCGGCTGTGTTATCGTTTCGGCTACAATGCTCTCCTCCTGTTGCTGTGACATCTGCTTTATCTGCTCCGACAATTGTCTGAGCTGTTCCTGCAATGCGGCGTTCTGTTCTCTCATCTGCCCCAGCTCCGCGCTTGTTCTGTTAAGCTCCTGCGCCGCCGTCTCCGCTGTGCTGACCGCCTCGTCTATCACTTGGCTGTCCTGTGCCGCCTGTGTTTCAAGCGCGTCCGCTTCCGCGTTTGCCGCCTGCGGGTTTGCACCGTCCGTATTTGTCGGTTCGGCTGTTTGCGCCGTGTTGTCGGTTAAGTCGGTCGGAATATCCGCCGCCTGTGCCGCGTTGTCCGTTATCGGTTCTGCGCTTTCCGTGTTTTCCGCATTGCCCGAATCAATCCCCTGTTCGGGTGTTATATCTTCGGGTGCGTTGTCGTTGTTGTAATACTCCTCAAAAGCGTTTTCCGCCTCTTTGGTTGCTTCATCAAAATTCTTTGCCATAATAAAATCATTCCTTTCATTAATTGAGGTGTTCCCTCATAATTTGTATCGTTTGTTGGTGTGTTCGGGCGCCCACATGGGGGCGCCCCTACAGATTTTCGTACACGTTCCGTTTGGTTGTAGGGGGCGGCGTCCCCGACGCCCCGTGAGATGGTCATCGATTTATGCGGTTTCCGCATAATTCCGCATCCCGCATTCCGAATTACGCATTATTTTGCATCGCCGCCATCATTGCCGTCGCGGCCGCCTGTTGTACGGCGGCTTGGTGTTCCCTCAGGTGGCTTTCCAAAACCGCCGCCCATTCGGGCTTTTTCATCTTCATAATGTGAAAATCCATCTGCAATATATACCGCATATGTTCCTCTATGTGTATCTCGTGATTGTCAAACTCCGAAACCTGCGGCATAACACCCTGTTCAAAAAATACGTTTTCGCGCTGTGCCGCCTGCATATGCAAGGTGTTGACCGACAATATTTCGCTGTAATTCCCGACCTTCATACATTCAAGCATTCGGTTTTTGACCCTCTCCGATACCCGACCGTTCTCATCGGCGAACAATCCCATAGAATACGCTTCCATAAACTTCTGTTTCTGTACTTCTTCTGATGTCAAAAGCTCGTTCTCGGTCGTGTATTCAACATCCGTGCTGTTTATATCCTCACCGCTCCAAACAATCGCCTTTGCTATATCGTTGCTTCCGACATATCTGACAACCCTCTGTGTGTTTGCATACCTCTTGTATATATCAAGCCACATAATCGCCATTTTCCGTATGCCGTTCCTGATATAATCACCCGTCATAGATAATCGCGTGTTGTCGATTTCCATAAGGTTCTCTATCGCCGTTCCCGATGTCACGCCCGACGGCGTTGCACCGTTTACCATAAGCTGTGACGTTCCTGCGACGTATTCCATATCGGTCTTTAGGTTATACCGCTCCGACATAATTTCCGACGGCAAATTCCCGTTCGGTATCGGGGTCGGCGGCTGTCCGTCCCTCGAATACACCATTATTGCCCCGGGGTGCAAGCCGTTCGCTTCGTACTCCTCAATATCGATACTGCCCTCTTGCGCATAAAATCCGTTTAAAACAATCCTCTTTATGTATTCGTGAATCTTATTTATACAACCGTTCAGCGCACGCTGATACGGTATCAAGTCCTCAATTACCGACTTGCCGTAAAACTGTCCCGCAATCTCGCGGCATTTTATTTGTACAATCGGAATCCTGTCATACGGAAGGTCACCGTAATATACAAGCTCATCATCGCCGACAATGATAATCATTCGCCCGTGAGGTCTGTATTTTGACGGTCTTTCCATATATGTGATAACCTTTACCGCGTCATCCATCGTCCGATGACCGAGGGTCATAACCGTGTTTTCGCGACCCAAACCGCCGCTTGACGCAAGAGGTGTTAATTCAAACGTTTCAACCTCGCCGCCGTCAACCTTGATTCCGTATAAGTCATATACATCATCAACCGTCTTGACCTGTTCAATGATAATTGACCTCTGCGCTTCAATCGTTTCTTTAAAAACGCTCTCGGGATATAATTCATACGGCGTAATCAAGCCATAATCTATATCCCCCTCATAATACGCCTTTTCGGTCTTTCTCTCGTTGCCGTCCTCGTCCGTTTTAATTATTTCTTCCGTTCCGACAATCTCACCCTTGTATGCGTCCCACCACGACATCCAAAACACATTGCCGCAAAGTTCGTTCCAATCTATCATCATATTCCGCTTTGATTCAAAATCGGTGTTCGTCTGCGTGTATTGAAGTATGTCGGTGCTGACCTCCGCTTTCGCATAATCGTCAAGTTCGTTTGTTCTCGGCTTGACTTTCATTCTGTACGAAATCTTTTTAAGGTTCGCCTTTCGGGTATCTATCAAAACGGCTATGTTGTTGAACGCTTCGTGTTCCATCCAGTCATAGACGGGTTTTAGCTGTTCAATGTCACCGCGATAAGGGTTAATGTCACAATATTGGTTTCCGACCAAAAAATTCGCATTGAGCGTCCACTGCTGTTCAAGCATACCGCGCTCATCCTTACGCTTTTTCAAGTCCTCAAAAACCTCTGCAATAATATCCTCTTTGTATAAGGTCTTGCCCTCATCATCAACATCGATTGCGAGGTTATCGCCCTCATCATCGCCACCCCTGCCGAACAGAGCCGACAGCTTTCCGACAATGCCGCTCACGGGCGGACTGAATCTCATAATCATTCTGTATCACCACTCTTTAATGAAATACTAAATATCAATATGTCTTTCGCCATTCTTCCAAAGCCTTTTCGTGTGCCGACTTTGGCGTACTCGGCGGCTTGACATTCTTTTTCGGCGGCGCACCCGTAATCCTGTCATACAGGTCACGCCGTTCTTTATAATGTGTGACAAGCTGTGCAACTATAATAACTAAAAGAAACAAACAAATTTTGTACATATCCATTATTTATCGTTTCCCCTCTCGGCTGTCTTTTTCTTCGTCGCCCGTTTTGGCGTTGCCGATTTTGAATTTGTCGGCTTCTTCGACAAATTAGGTACATCTTCCGTTTCCGTGTTTTGAATATCCTCTGTGTTCGGGACGTCCTTTTGAGATGTATCGTTTTCCGCCGCCTCACCCGCAAGAGATAACTCATCATCGTTATCCGATACTTCCGATACGATGTCCTCAATCCCCGAATAAAACAACTCGGGCGGCTTCGTGTCCGTTTTCTTTTTCGGTTCAACATAATTCTCGATTGCGGTCAAAGCGTCACGCAAGCAATCCTCGCATATGACAACGCCGCCCAATTCCGCCGACCTTGAAATGCAATACGAATCAACGTTCCTGCACCCTTTCACATCACATCTCATTTTCATTTTTCTTACATTCATTTTTGCCATTACATTTTCTACCTTTCATTTTTATTTTAATTATTAATCAAATCCCTACAGAAAATATTTACTCCATTCAAAAATATAAATAATTTTTACCTTGCGGTTGGGCTTGGCAACTGTATGGGCTACGGGCAATATTTCAATAAAATTATTTATATTTTTGCAAATCCGTTTTCCAAAAACAGGGTTCTAAAGGGAACGCCCTTTAATTCCTCTCTAATATATTTTCCTCGCATTGTTAAATCCCCCGAGCCGCTTATCTCTGTATTTCTGTAACTCCGTCTTTTTCTGCGGTGCCCTGCTCGGCGTGATGTATTGCAAAACAAAATACCTCAACGCATCGGGCAAGTGCGTAATGTTGTGCGGCTCTGTCATACAATCCGTCGGTTTCTTACTGTCGCGTTGCAGGGCGGGCAGACACTCAATCAATTCCGAACAGTTGCTGAATATTTTAAGTCTGCTCTCTCTGCCCGAATCCGTTTCCGTTATATGCAAGAGGTTCTTTATCCCAAGCCACCCCGTTTCACGGTCACGGCTTCCCTCGATAAGCGGCAAACCCGCCTCATAGAATAAATCCGCCTTTGTCTTTGCACTCTCCTGTGACCTTGCCCAAAGGTCAGACGGCGCAACCGTATACATAATCTTTTCACCCTGCGACAAATTCACAATATCCGCACCGCCGACCGAAATTATCTTATCCGCTTCGGCGTATTCGCGATAAATATAAATATTGCCGAGTTCGTCCACCGCCGTCCAAAGACACGCCAAACAGTCAAGTCCATAGTCTATCGTGCGGTATCTGCGCCAATATTCGGGGATTTCAAAAGGCTCAATAACGTGAACGCTCCTGTCAAATTCCGAAAAATACTGACCCGCAAGCATATCCCAGTTCCCGTCGCGCCACGCCTCTCTGAGTCCGTCGGATAGGTTATTTAACATATTTACATATCCGGGGTCTTTTTCCAAAAGAACCGTGTTGTCAAAAACCGTTGCCGGTACGAAAGCATAATCTTCAGGCTTTTCGCTCGGCTTGTATCGTCTTGATATAAATAACCTCTTTACCCATTCGTGACCTACACCCCCGGGGTTACATGTCAAATACATCCGTTTGGGAAAGTCGTTCGCGCCGCGCATACAAGCGGTAAGCGTTTCAAATTGGTATTCGGTGAATTGTGTTGCCTCATCTATACAAATAATGTCATATTCTTGTCCCTGATATTGCAGGACATCGCTCTCTGCCTTACAGTATCCGCATTTGATACGGCTGCCGTTTATAAAGATAAACGTCTTTTCGGTTGCCTTGTATTCGGCAACGCCTTTCAATAATGCCGACAATGTATTTATGTGGTTTTCCTGCAACTCGGGGTATGTGCGGCGCAAAAGTAAAATTTTGATACCCGAATACCACATACAAAGCATCGTTATCTTGCGTTGAAGCGCCCACGACTTGCCGCCGCCCCTCGCTCCGCCGTATGCAACAAAACGGTTATTCGCCTTAAAGAATTTAAGCTGTTTCGGGTTCGCCGTCGAAATCCCGTCAGCCAATGTGCTATTTTGCATATTCATCAAATCACTTAGGCAGTTTAAATGTTACCTCTGTGTTTGATGTCGCTTTGCCGTCACTCAATGCCTTTTTGTCATAAAGCGTACCGATTGCGGTTGTCAAAGCCTTAATATCTTCAAGTTTAAGCCGCGACAGCCGCCTTGCCGTTTCGTCCTTATCCCTGTCGCTCAAAACATCCTCATCGGCGTTATAAACTTCGTCTATAAGCTCGTCAATCTCATCTTCCCTGTCGATTGCGCGACTCAATTGCCTGTCGAGCAACCTAAGTCCCTTGTCAATAATCTTGTCGGCTCTGGCTGAAAAATCGGCACGTTTTTGTTTGACAAGTTCAATAAATTCTTCCTTGTCCTTATTCTTTTTAACGGTGACCTCCACCGTCGAAACGGCATAGCCGAGTTCTCTTGACGTTTCCGCGAAGTTTCCCGTTACCGCCCAGCTCGACATAATGTCATAAACCTGCTGCGGTTTAAGCTTCTTTCCTCTCGCCATAAAATCACCTCACAATCGAATTTATATCGTCCGGGCAGTCAGAAAACCGCCCGAACGTCGGAGGGAAGCATAAACAAATAAAAAAATTTACCTGTCTGATTTCAAGTATATCTGAAAAAAACGGACAAAACGGACAACTTTAACGTCATAATATAAGAAATTTAAAAACGTAAACTAAATATTTATTGTGAAATATATACAAATTAGACCTAAAAATCAAAAAAAGACACCGTAAAAGCCGCAAAAACCGACTTATACAATGTCATAAAATAAATCACAAAGCATAAAATATAAGCGCAAAGCTAATTGAAATAATGGTATCGAACTAAAACTAATCGAGTTGTCAAGTAGTTGTCAAAACGCAATAGACATTGAAATACCAATATTTCTAACAGGTTCGAATCCTGTCGCCCCGACCACGTCGGAACAAGTTTCGCTTGTTCCGATTTTTTTCATAAAAAATCGGTCACACGCTTCACTGTTCATCCTTCATCCCACAAAACCTATTGGGTTTTGCGGGAACCCTATTGCGCCTTGCGGCACTATAATTTTTGAGTCTTTTGTCTTGCCGCATTTTTTCGCAAAAAGGCACGCTCGGCTCATCTGTTCTCTTGCAAGCGCTCTCACGACGGTTCGCTGTCGCTACCACCTTTTTGCGAGAGTGCTTTCGGCACAAATATCTCTATAGCTCAGCTTTCACTTTGCTTTGTCATTTCTCCTCCATTCAGCAAAACCTTTAGGGTTTTGCTGAAGTATATTGCGCCTTGTGGCTCTGTAATCCTTAATTTTACTATGTTTTTCACTAAATCCTGTAAGAACACTTGCACCAAAAATCGGCAAACCAAACGGTTCACCGATTATATTTTTTCTTATTCCGGCTTCACTATTCACTAAAATTTCAGTTAAATGTTCCCATTATTCGCAAAAAGTCACGTTTATATCGATTGCTTATTTGCAAGCGCTCTCACACTTATTTTGTTTACTCCTGAACATCCGGTGAATCGGTTTGCGGAACAGCCAGATAATCGTGCGGATTTACGGATTCTTCGTTTACGCTGACCTCAAAATGCAAATGCGAATTTTCGGTCACTTCCGCAGCTGCGGAGTTCCCGACCTTACCGATGACCGAACCGCTCAAAACATTATCACCGACAGCAACGGCGGCATCCTCAGCCAGATTCGAATATATAGACCTTATTCCGCCGTCGTGCAAAATAATTATCGTCTTTCCGAACATACCGTTGTCGGTTATCGCCTCAACCGTTCCGTCTGCCGCTGCAAGAACATCATCGCCCTCGTTCGCCGCAAAGTCAATGCCGTTATGCGTTCTCCAATCCTGCATCGTCTTTGAATAAACAAGATTATCGCCCGAATAATCGTTCAGCACCGCACCTGACACCGGCTGCTGCATAATTATTTTATCGCCGCTCTGTCTCGTTTGCGCTTGCTCATTGTCTTTGACATCTTCCGTCTTTGTGCTTTCACTCTCCGAATTCATATCAGAAGTCGCATTATCGGACGATTTAGGTTCGGCTTTTGCTTGTTCGCTTTGAGTCGGCAAAGCCTCTGCCGTTGTCGGCTTTGCTGCACGATTATAATCGTCGGAATCATCGGAAGATTGATAAACATCGTTTTTATCCGCCTCTGAGACCGCCTCTTTCCACGCCTTGCTGTCAAAACCCTTATCGTTCTCGGTTGATTTCGGCATAATGTAAGTCATAATCATCGCAAAAAGAACAACAGCGACCGCGGTTATCCCGATAACGGTAAGATTCTTTTGGTTCAAAACAGAATTGCTTTTTTTATTATTTTTTTCATTCACAAAAATCACCTCAACAATAGTATTGGTTGTATCGGAAATTTTATACAACGAATTCTGAATGTTGAGGTGATTGATTTTTTAAATTTTATTTTCCTTTGCTTTCGATTTCGGCTTTTATGTCTTTGATAAAGTCATCAAGATTATTGCTGCCCAAATCTCCGTTATCCCTGCTGCGGACGGAAACGCATCCCGTGCTGCTCTCGTTTTCGCCAAGGATAAGCATATACGGAATCTTTTTGAGCTGTGCCTCTCTGATTTTATAACCGATTTTTTCATCACGGTTGTCTATCTCGGCTCTGATACCCGATGCTTTAAGCTTTTCGTATACAGACGCCGCATAATCGTGAGATTTTTCGGAAACAGGCAAAACCTTAACCTGAACGGGCGCAAGCCATGTCGGGAACTTACCTGCAAAATGCTCGATAATAATTCCGATAAATCTTTCGATAGAACCGAAAACAACGCGGTGTATCATTATCGGCTGATGCTTTTCGCCGTCCTCGCCCGTATATTCCGCATTAAAGCGCATCGGCAATTGGAAATCAAGCTGAATCGTTCCGCACTGCCACGTTCTTCCGAGAGAGTCCTCCAGGTGAAAATCGATTTTCGGACCGTAAAACGCTCCGTCCCCCTCGTTGACAATATAATCGAGGCCGAGGTCATCAAGCGCAGATTTGAGTCCGTTTGTTGCTGTCTCCCAATCCTCATCACTGCCCATACTGTCCTCGGGGCGCGTGGAAAGCTCAACGTGATACTTGAATCCGAAAAGCGTGTATACCTCATCGATAATGCTGATAACGCCTTTTATCTCCGAAGGAATCTGTTCGGGGGTCATAAAGATGTGCGCATCGTCCTGTGTGAAACAGCGTACACGCATAAGCCCGTGCAGCTGTCCCGATTTTTCGTGACGGTGAACAAGACCAAGCTCGCCCATTCTAAGCGGCAGGTCACGGTATGAATGCGGCTCGGACTTATAAACCAGCATTCCGCCGGGACAGTTCATCGGCTTTACGGCAAAATCCGTATCGTCAATAACAGTTGTGTACATATTTTCTTTGTAGTGATCCCAGTGTCCCGAGGTCTCCCAAAGTTTACGATTAAGCATCATTGGTGTTGAAATTTCAACATATCCCTCACGTGTGTGAATCTTTCGCCAATAGTCAATCAAGGTATTTTTAAGCACCATTCCGTTCGGCAAAAAGAACGGGAATCCCGGGCCTTCGTCCATCATTGTGAAGATACCGAGCTCGCGTCCGAGCTTTCTGTGGTCGCGCTTTTTTGCCTCTTCTATCATATTCAAATATTCGGCGAGTTCGTCTTTTGTAAAGAACGCCGTTCCGTATATTCTTGTAAGCATCTTGTTCTTTTCGTTACCGCGCCAGTACGCACCGGCAACGGACGTAAGCTTAAACGCCTTTATTCCCTTTGTGTATAAAATATGCGGACCTGCGCACAAATCAACAAAATCACCCTGTTGATAAAAGCTGATCGATGCGTCCTCGGGTAAGTCCTCAATCAATTCAACCTTATAGGGTTCATCTTTTTCTTTCATAAACGCAATCGCGTCTTCCCTCGGTTTTGTAAAGGTTGTAATTTTAAGGTTTTCTTTAATAATCTTTTTCATTTCCGATTCAAGCGCGGTCAAATCCTCAGAGGTAAATCCGCCCTCTATATCGAAATCATAATAAAATCCGCTGTCAATAGACGGGCCGATAGCAAGCTTGGCATTCGGATACAGGCGCTTTACCGCCTGTGCCAAAACGTGCGAACAGGTATGACGAACAATGGAAATGTCGTTCTCAACCTCATTTACGGCACCGTTGCTGAATAATGCTTTCATTAGATAATCAATTCCTTTCGTATAGCCATAAACATATTATATATGAACAAACGCAAAAAGTCAAGCCAATTTGCCCGTGTTTTACAATATTATCAAAAATTCATTCATTTAGCATTATTTTCACCGAAATTACCCATCTTTTTTCGGCTTGATATTCTTTACGCTCTTGCGTTTCACAAGCCTTGCCTTATACGGTTCACCGCCTTTGAACGAAATATATTTGTTGTTTATTTTACGCATAAGCATTTCAACCGCCCTGTCATAGCCGTCGGGCGACTTTGCGATTGAGGTGAGCGGAATGTTCATCTGTGCCGCCGAATATGTATCATCCATTCCTATGACGGAAATATCATCGGGAACTTTAAGTCCACGCGCGTTTATACATTTTATTGCGCCTATTGCGATATAATCGTATGCCGCAAAAACAGCCGTCGGAATATTGCCGCTGTTGAACATACGCGTCATTCCCGCCACCCCCGCGTCCTCGAATCGTTCCGTGCCGTTGTATATAAGATTCTCGTCAATTTCAAGTCCAAGCGTGTTCATCGCTGCTTTGAACTCCTCAAACGTAGACGCAGTGTTCGTTTCGCCGATAAACGCAATTTTAGAATGTCCGTTTTCGGATAAATATTTAACTGCGGACAAAACAGCCCCGCGCATATCAACGGTTATACAATCCTCATTCGTATCATTTGATGACCCGAATGCGATTACGGGGAACTTATCGGGATTCACGATACTTTTCGCACCGCTTAAAACGATAACACCGTCTGCCTTTTGTATATATGCGTGGTATTTAAAAAGCTCGTTCACTCTGTCACCGTCAAATCCGCTTATCGACACAACAGCCATTGCCCCATGCTTTTCTATGCTTTTGTTAATATTATCAATTATATCGGTATAGAATTCGCTGCATATCTCGGGACAAATTATCGCTATAACGATTTTTGACGCTCGTTCCTTATGATATTTTTCGAATATGCCCATATCCTTTGCCGTATCGAAAACAAGGCGGCGCGTTTTTTCGCTGATGTCCTTGCTGCCCGAAAAGGCTTTTGATACCGTTGCGGTCGAAACATTGGCGCGTTTCGCAAGCTCTTTGAGCGACATATATCCACACTCCTTAATGAAATCCGACTTCATTTTTGTAAATTTCTCGTTTTATTCACACCTGTAAATTTTTAAATCGAAGCAACGCTTCTGCTTTGCTTGCAAAGAGCAGAGCTTGCGACAGATTGCAATAGT